>MPNA01000062.1 GCA_002238785.1 bacterium OM1 bin76
TTGGGGGGAACCCTGGCCGGTGTGGTGGTTGATCCACCGGTACAGGTTGTGAGCGATCACCGCGGCGGCCATCCACACGGCGTTGGCGAAGAACCGCCCTGATGGGCAGTGAGCCAGTCCGGTGTGATGTTTCAAATCGCGGATGCCCAGTTCCACGCGGGCGTGGTTGCGGTACGTCCGGTCGGCTTCTGTCGCAGACAGGTCGCTGTTGGTGGCGAAGGTGTGATGTCGCCAATCTTTCCACAGCGGCTGCTGCTCGGCATCGGCCAAGCGGGTGCGTCTGATTATCAGACGCACCGTGTGTTCTGTTTTGTCGATCTTGATGACGATGGTGGTTTCGGCCACTTGCGCCTCCCCGTCGGGGGTGTAGCCGATATCAACCCAATCGGTGTCGTCCAGGTGTCCTATCGCCTGTTTGACGTTGGGATATCGTGGGATAGCGATGAACCACTCCACTCCCATCTCTTCCAGCTTCTTCACCGTCTTTCGGGACCAAAAGCCTTTGTCGGCCCGTATGGTGATCGGACCGGTCGCTCCGGCCCGTCTCACCCGGTTGACCGTCTCGACCATAAAACGGGTGTTTCCCTTCTGCGAGGAGCCTTTGCGCAGGCGATGATGAACGATCTCCCCGGTGTCCGCCCGCGAGGCTATCAGCGGATGGTATCCCAACACTTGGGTGTGACCATAGCAAGCGCCTTCCTTGCTCTTGCCCGACACCTCACAGATGGTGGAGTCAACATCGATGACCAGCGGCTGGTCGCCGGGACCGGCGCCGGGTAGGGACCACACCCGTTTCAACAAGACTCCCAGGGCCTTGTGCAACTGGCAGACATGACCCCACGTGAACGAACGCAGAAACGTTCCCAACGTGGAAGGGGCCATCACCCGAAACGGCAGCACCCTGCGGGTTGCTCCCGACCGCAGCCGATCAGCATGATCGATATGAGTGCCGCCGGTCAGCATCGACGCCACCAAAGACAGGACCTTGCGTCCCGGACGGGCACCGCCATCGCGTTTGCCCAGTCGCACGGTGCTATCCAAAAGCTGTTCCATACCCAGCCGTTTCATCAACGAACCCGCCACCAACAGCCCCGCATCCGCCACCAACGACCCCTCATCGAACCTCACATCCAACCGGTCAATATCAGGTATCCTGTTCACAAGAAGTGCCTCCTCTGCTTGGGTGACAGCCGTTCTTACATAACAGCTATTCTCCCAGGTCAGAGAGGCACTTCACCGCATTTCACCCCCACCCACCCCACAAACCACCGGTGGATCTAGGCTAAGCTCATGCCGCCTCCCCTCCCCGACCGCTACCGCCTTGAGGTGCGATTGGGCCGCATCGAAGGCGTCGAAGAGTGGTTGGCCACGGACACCGTACTCGACCGACCTGTCCAACTCCGTGTGCTTGGACCCGAAACCCCTCCCACCCTTCGGGACGAGTATCTCGATGCTGTCCGAAGGTCGACTTCGGCATCTCACCCCAACCTGCTGGCGGTGTACGATGCAGGGTCGGTCTCCGGTGGGGTATTCGCCGCTTACGAGTGGACCGGAGGTACTGCCCTCTCTCACCGCCTTGAGGCCGGCGCGCAGTTGGATCCGGCCCAGTTCCAAGCCAACGCCGCCGGATTGGCCGATGCGCTGGCCGTCCTACACGAGACGGGGGTAGTCCATTCCCGGATTAGCGCCAACACCATCTACTACTCCCTTGATCATCCTGCCAAGCTGGGGGGAGTGGGGCCCCGGGATGCAGAGGGCTCCTTTGCGTCTGATGTTGCGCAGTTGGTGGACACCTTGGAGGAGTGGGTGACCGGCAGGCCCTCTCAAGGTCTGCCACTGTCGGAATTGGTTGACGGTATCTCGCCCGCCGTCGACCAGATCCTAACCGAGGCCGCCGGCGGTGATCTGTCCTCTGCACAGTTGGCGACGCTGTTGTCTTCGGCGCCGCTCCCTCCTCAACCGCCGAGCAGACGCCCCGGCGCTTCCCGATCCGCATTGTGGATCGCCACCTTCTTGACGGTGGTTGCCATCGGGCTGGTTGGATTGGGAACCGTGCTGTCCTCGGCCTCAGGTTCTTCCTCTCCCCCCATCTCGTCCAGCACTACCCGGACTACCTTCCTGCAACAACCCACCTCGACCCTGTCTCCTCCCAGCACGGCTCCCGAGCCAGCCCCCCCTGCACCGGTGGCGCCCGTTCTCACAACGCCGGTCCCCAGGCAACTGGACCCACCCGAAGTAGCCACGTTCGATCCCTATGGGGGAGGTGGAGAGATGGATCACCGCCTGGAGCGCCTGATTGACGGTGATCGTGAGACCACGTGGAGGACAGAACGCTATTACGATCCCCTCTCTCTCATCAAGGCAGGGGTGGGCCTGGTGATAACTCCTCCTGCCGGAGCGAGGCGGCTGGAGTTGCTAGGCATAACCCCTGGCACCGTTTATAGGCTGTCCTGGGCTGAGAGCCCGGATGCTTCCTTGAGCGAATGGAACCCGGTGGCCACCGGGCAGACCGCCTCCGGAGCCTTCTTCCTGACCTTGCCCACCCGGCCGCCTGGGTCCTGGATGGTCTGGTTTACCGAGTTGCCCTATGTAGGTCCGGAGAATTACTCGACCTCCATCGCCGAAGTGCGGGTATGGGGTTAGATAATCTTGGTTTATCCTATGTTATAGCGGGGTACATCGTACTAACCGCGGCTGACCGGGCTCTCGATCCCGCTAGCCTCATGGAAATCGTGCAATTGGATGACCTGCCCACTCGCTTCGCAGATGCCCTGGAATCAGCGGCGATCCGTATCAGAGGCCTAACCGCTGATCGACTGGAAAGCGGGATCCGAGCCGCCTTGTTCCTGGTTGTCCTGGTGACCCTGGCCTGCCTGGGCTTGGTCTACCTGCTGGTGACTTCCCACCGAGCGTTATCGATCTGGCTGGGACCGGCCGGATCCTTGACCACACTGGGGGGACTATTTGTGATCGCTGGGTTGTTTATATGGAATAGGGGACGCAGCACACCTTCGAAAGGCGCGAGTTGACCAACGTTCACAAGATTCTCATCATCGGCGGCGGTCCCGCCGGGTACACCGCCGCCTTGTACGCCGCCCGCGCCGAATTGGCGCCGCTGGTGCTGGAAGGAAGTTCGCCAGGTGGCCAATTGATGATCACCACCGACGTGGAGAATTATCCGGGGTTTCCCGAGGGAATCCTGGGGCCGGAGATCATGGAGAAATTCCGGGCTCAGGCGGAACGATTCGGGGCCGACCTTGTGATGGAGGATGCCATTTCGGTGGACTTTTCCACCGCACCATTCGAAGTAGCCGCCAACGGCGCTGTCCATCTGGCGCACACCGTAATTGTCGCTACCGGCGCCAGTGCCAAGTGGCTGGGCATTCCAGGTGAGGAGCGCCTCACGGGCCGGGGGGTTTCAGCCTGCGCCACCTGCGATGGGTTTTTCTTCAAGGACAAGGACCTCCTCGTGGTGGGCGGGGGTGACTCCGCAATGGAAGAGTCCCTTTTCCTGACCAAGTTTGCATCTTCAGTTACCATCGTCCATCGCAGAGACGAGTTTCGCGCCTCCGCCATCATGGCGAGGCGAGCTCTGGCGAACCCGAAGATAAAGGTTGCCTGGAACACGGTCGTCCAGCAAATACATGGTGACGAACATGTCACTGGCGCCACTTTGGTGGATACGGTCACCGGCGAGTCCCGGACTCGGCCTGTCGATGGCGTCTTCGTGGCCATCGGGCACCGGCCCAACACCGACCTCTTCCAGGGATGGATAGAATTGGACCAACGCGGCTACATAGTTCTTCCAAGACCCGGTGGTACCGCCACTTCCCTTCCGGGGGTGTTCGCCGCCGGCGATGTGGCTGATTCCGTCTATCGGCAAGCCGTGACCGCGGCTGGAACCGGTTGCCAGGCCGCGCTAGACGCAGACCACTACTTGCAAAACACGCTCGGGCTGTAGCCGGCCCGTCGAGAAAGGATCAGAATCGATGGCAAACAACCTGCTCACTATCACCGACCAGAATTTCCAGGACGTCGTCTCGGGCGATCGCCCGGTGCTGGTTGACTTCTGGGCCGAGTGGTGCGGGCCCTGCCGGCTAGTCGCTCCCCATCTCGAGGCCTTGGCGGCTGAACATCCCGACAAACTGACCGTCGCCAAGTTGAACATCGACGACAACCCCCAGTCCCCCGCCAGCTACGGCGTGATGAGCATTCCCACCCTCATCTTGTTCAAGAACGGCCAAGAAGTGCAGCGAATTGTGGGCGCCCGCCCCAAAGCTTGGCTGTATAAGAACATCAAAGAACACCTCTGACCCCTCTTTTAGCCTCAATCCACCGATTTGACCGTCTGGGGGTGGGGTTACGCGGGCTTTTCGGTTGTTCGGGAGCGTGAGGGATGGTTTTGTGCCGGGTGTGTGAGGTTTGATGGGTGTTTGCTTGGTTTGGGG
>MPNA01000021.1 GCA_002238785.1 bacterium OM1 bin76
CCCAAACCAAGCAAACACCCATCAAACCTCACACACCCGGCACAAAACCATCCCTCACGCTCCCGAACAACCGAAAAGCCCGCGTAACCCCACCCCCAGACGGTCAAATCGGTGGATTGAGGCTAAGAGGTGATGCTCTATAGGTGTGCGGATCGGTAAGCTGGCCAATGTTGTACCTAGCCTGGCCAAATAACTAGATCGGATCCCAATGGACTCCAACGCGGTCGGGGATGAAAGGGGTTTTCGCCACACGGCTCTGGCAGTCTTAGGCGGCTGATCTGCGAGCCAACACACTATCCATGTATTTGGTTGTCTTGAGGTTTGACTTCAAGGGGTTGTTGACATATAATATGCCATATGCGCGACAAAACCCAGCTATTAGAAGGACGTTTGCAAGAATGGCCAACCATAATCTTCTCTTGACTCAGCTATACCAGGGTTCCGTAGTGGACACGGCCGACCTTGCCCGGGTCAGTGCCAGCCATCCTCGCAGCGTTGCTCGCTGGCACAAGCAGGAAGGCAAGCCTCGTCGGCAGGCGGAAGAGCGCCTGTTGGAGCTGAGGGCGGTCGTCAACTTGGCCAGAAGGGTCATGCAGGATGATGCCGCTCGCTTCTGGATGCGTTCTCCCAACCCAGATCTTGGATACAGAAAGCCACTAGATCTCATAGCGACCGGGCAATATGAACGGGTCATCGACCTTCTACTGGCACTAGGCGAAGGCATTACCACCTGAGGTGTTTTCATTTGATCCGAGATTGGTGACTCAAGTTGGAGATCGGTCACTCAGAGTTGTGGGGTACCGTCACCTAGCGCCCGGGTTCAACCCCAAGAGCGGAGAAGGCGCTCGCCGCCTGGGAGGTCGGTTCAACCCTTGCCAGAGCTTTCCCGTGCTCTATCTGTGCACTACTCCAGCCTGCACAGCAGCAGAGCTAACTCGCCTAGCCCGGAGACAGGGCATCGCGGTTGAGCAATTTCTTCCCCGGGAGGTGTGGAGAATCCAAGTAGATCTGACCCGAGTCTTGGATCTGACAGACGACACGGTTCTTGACACTCTTGAACTAGAGATTGGAAGCCTGGTCAGTGACGACTACTCACTCACCAATGAGATAGGAGAAGCTGCTTACGAGCAAGGCTTCCAAGCCATCGTTACTCGAAGCGCTACTGCCGTTGACGATGTAATAGCAATCTTTACGGAAAAACTGGGAAAGTCCATTCTTCAGACCGACCTCGTCGAGCGGTGGCGATCCCCGACCGACCTCGCTTCATGGGGTCCAACGGGATAGGTGTATCGCTCCCCGAGTGGATAACGCTTCCTCTGCTTCTCGACGATGAGGCTAAATCTTCCCCGATCTTCGCAGCGCATCGCTGATTCGGTCTTCTAAGGGTGTCGGATCCGAGGCAGTCACCGGGGTGGTGGCGCCTTCCTCTTTGAACTTGACGCGGCGTGCCGTCCGTTCGGTTTCGGTGGCATCCGGGTCGACCTGGGCCGTGTCCGGCCTCAACACGACTCCGTATTCTGTGAAGGCTCGATCGGGCGACAGGATGCCATCGCGGACATCGGTTGCAACAGAATCAATGTTCCGGTCGAGAGGATCTCCCCAGCCGCCGGCGCCGGCGGTGCGGTGAATCAGACGCATCCCTGCCGTTACTCGCTGGGAGAACTTCGACGGCATGACCACCTCTTCGCCATCCGGACCGAGAAGGTTCAGTGAGGGGGTCCCCGGCCTTCCGGCGCCGATCCCGTAGGGATAGATGGTGGCCCGGTCGGAGCGAACGCTGAGGTCGCATTCCTGCAGGAAGGTGTACTCGCGCTGCAGCGAAAGGCCGCCCCGGTGCAGACCCGCGCCTCCAGTGTCGGGAACGTAGCCATAGTGATCGACACGGACGGGAAGTGACGACTCGAGCATCTCGACGGGGATGTTGCTCACATTGGCGCCGACATTCGGTACACCGTCCTCGCCGTCCTGGCGAGCCTGGCCTCCCCACGCTCCGGAGACCAGTTCCACCACCGAGAACCGCTCGCCGCCGGGTCTCACTCCCCCCACCGTGACCAGCGACAGTCCCCCGTCGGAAGCTCCCATTACTCGGTCGGGGAGAGCGGGCGCCAGAGCGCCGAAGATGGCGTCCATCACTCTGAAACCGGTCAGGCCACGGGTTCCGGTGGCGGCCGGGAGGACACAGTTGAGGATGGATCCCCGCGGCGCCTTGACCGTTATCGGCCTGAAGAACCCGGCGTTGTTGGGAATGTCGGACCGCAACAGGGTACGCATCGCCGCGTAGGTGTTCGAATTCGTGAACGACAGGGTGTTGTTCAGAGAGGACCGGACCTGGGGCGAACTTCCTGTGAAGTCGAGGGTGACTCCACCGTCGCGAATCTCGATGCTCACGGCTATGGGCACCGGATCGTCGCGGACACCGTCGTCGTCTAGGTAGTCGATATACGAGTAGGTCCCTTCCGGGAACGTTCTGATCTCCTGTCTGGTGAGCATCTCCGTGTAGTCCAACAAAGCCGCCACATGGGCTCGGAACTCCGCCAGTCCATACCGGCGGATCATCTGGTCGAAGGCCTTGACGCCCGTCGCACAGGCCACCAACTGCGCGTCGAAGTCTCCCAGGACGATGTCCGGCACCCGGGTGTTGGCGCCCAGCAGTGCGAACACTCCCTCCTCCCGCTTGCCACGCGAATACAGCTTCACCGGCGGGATCCGAAGGCCCTCCTGGAAACACTCCTCCGCATAGGGCGACATGCTGCCGGCAACCATTCCACCCAGATCGGCGTGATGCGCCACGGTAGCCACCAGTCCCACGAACTTCGAGTCGAAGAAGACGGGGCGCACCACGAAGATGTCGGGAAGGTGCATGCCGCCGTCGAACGGATCGTTGACCATGGCCACATCGCCCGGATGGAAATCGTCTCGGAAGCGCCGCAGAATCGCCGCCACAGCCTCGGGAAGGGCGCCGAGTTGGTTGGGCAGGGTTACCCCCTGTGCGATTATCTGTCCGGTCTCGTCGCACAGGGCTGTGGAGAAGTCCATGGCGCTCTTCACCGTCTCCGAATGTGAAGTGCGAAGGACACTCACCGCCATCTCTTCGCATATCGCCGCCAGACCCTCACGGATGAGTTCCCGCTCGATGGCGGCCGCACCTGCCGACGTGGGAGCGGTCATGCCGAACCCTCCTCGATGATCACGTTCTGGGACCGGTCTCGAAAGACTCTGTAACCGGGCGGGACCACGGTGGTGGCGTCGTAGTCCTCGACGATCATCGGCGCATCTGCGGGGGTGAGTGCCAGATCGCCGCGGCGCAGCACCGGCGTGGGCAGCAGGCCGATGGCGTCGCCGAAGAAGACTTCTCGCTTGCGTGACCCATCCGCCTGTGAGTCGGGTCGGTTGCTGGCCGGTACGCCGGGTGGATTCAACTCCCGTATCACCACCAGCAGTTGCACGATTTCGGTGGGATTGTTGGTCACGTGGCCATAGGTGTTCAGGTGTTGCTCGCCGAACGCCCGGTTCAGTTCCCCCACCCAGGATGACCAGTCATCCGCAAACGGCGGCAGCCTCACGGGTAGTTCGAAACCCTGGCCCACGTATCGCATCTCCACCCAGGGTTCGAATTCAAAGGAGACGGTATGCAGTTTCTTATGCCCCACGCCTTCTCTCGCCTGCGCCTCCAGTTCTCCGATCTCAGACTGGAGTTCCCGGCGGGACAGGCTGGCGGTGCGCCGCAGGTAGGTCTTCTTGGCATGGAATTCCAGCCGGGCTTCCAGCAGGCCCACAGCCGAGAACACCCCCGGCTGGGGCGGCACGATCACCCGCTTGATGCCCAGTTCCCGGGCAATTCCCACCGCATGGACGGGTCCGCTGCCACCAAACGCGATCATGGTGAAGTCGCGTGGGTCCCGGCCCCGCTGCACCGAGACCGACTTGATTGCCCGGATCATGCTGGCGTTGGCGATCAGGTGAGCGCCGTATGCGGCAACCTGAGTATCCAGACCAAGGGGACCGGCGACCTTGTGGTCGAACACGGCCCGGGCTCTGCCAACATCCAGTTTTACCGCTCCGTCCAGCAGGCCCTCGGGGTTCAGGTACCCGAGCAGCAGATTTGCGTCGGTAACCGTCGGCTCGTCACCACCCTTGCCGTAACACACCGGACCGGGAAGCGCGCCCGCCGAAGAAGGGCCGACCTTCGGGGCGCCGGCGGAATCGATCCAGACGATGCTGCCACCTCCCGCTCCGACCTCGGCCAGGTCGATGAAGGGGACACTCAGCGCGTAGCCGCCCCCGCTGCGCAGGCGGCTACCGGCAGACATCGCCGACGCCACCTCGAATTCGGCCGTGAAGTGGGGTTCGCCGTCTTCCACCAGGGCGGTCTTGGCGGTGGTGCCTCCCATGTCGAAGGTGATGGCATTGTCCACCCCCAACGATCGCGCCAAACCACTGGATGCGATCACCCCTGCTGCAGGACCGGACTCAACGACATATGCCGGCCGCTCGGCGGCCGCCTCGCTGGTCATCACGCCGCCATTGGACTGCATGATGAGCAGTGGCGCCGTCACATCCAATCCATCGAGCTTTCCCCGCAGCGCCTCGAGGTAGGAGGCCACCACCGGCCTGACGTAGGCGTTCAGCACCGTCGTGCTGGTCCTCTCGTACTCCCGGATCACCGGCAACACCCGGTGGGAGAGCGAGGTCCACACATGGGGGTACTCCTTGGCGAGCAACTCACCGATGGCCGTCTCGTGGGAGGGGTCGGCGTAAGAGTGGATAAGACTGACCGCAATCGACTCCACCCCCATCTCCATGAGTCTCTTCACCTTCTGGCGGGCGTCGTCCAGGTCCAGCGCCGTGACCACTTCGCCGTCGACACCGACTCGTTCGATGACCTCCAAGCGGCGCGAGCGATCGACCAGCGGCTGGGGTTTCTGCCATGTCACGTCGTACAGCTTTGGGACCCGCAGTCTTCGCAACTCGAGGACGTCGGCGAACCCCGCCGTGGTCAGAAGACCCGTGAGGGCGCCCTTTCGCTCGAGGATGGCATTGGTCGCCACGGTGCTTCCATGCACGACATCGCGGGTCTCAGCCGGCTCGATGCGGTGAGACCTGATGATTTCTCCGATCCCTTCGACCACACCTTCACTGAAGTCCCGCGGGGTGGACAGGAGTTTGTAGGTATAGATGTCGCCGCTTTGGCTTGTCACCACCACATCGGTAAAGGTGCCTCCCACATCCACACCGATTCGTGACTCCTGTGGTGGCTGCTGGCCGGAAGGGCTCATACCGGGATGGACCTCCATTTGGCGTCGGGGCCGGTGATTGTCTCCCTGCCGGTGGCCGCTGCGGACCGTCGGTCGGCATCAAGAGATCGAAACGACATGGAGTCGTATCTTAGGAGATATGTGACAAAATATCACAAGAATCCTTGGGTGCGGCTTTCAAAAGCAGGCGTTGGTCGCGATACTTGTTCCTTGATGAATGTAGACAAGACAATTCTCAAGGCGCGGTTTCCGACCACGCGGTGGTGCATCTCGCTTGCCGCATTGATTGTATTGGTGGCGGTGGCCGGTCAGCCGGTCTTGGCTCAGGAAGGCCCCTTGGAGGAGGGGAGTGGGTTTGTGGACATTGCGGGCAACCCTCACGAGGAGGACATCCGTTTCATCGTCAACCGGGGGGTGACCGTCGGATGCGATCTCGAGGGGCCCCGATACTGCCCTGAGGACCCGGTATCCAGGGCGGAAATTGCTGCCTTCCTGGCTCGTGCTCTTCGCCTTGACACGACCCTTCCCTATTTGGGCGCGTATTCCGACGTCGAGGAGGACGCCTGGTACACGCCCTTCGTGGAAGCAATGGGAGCGAACGGACTCACCGACACGGAGGTCTCGGGAACCTACCGACCTGACGATCCCATGCTCAGATCGGAGATGGCGGTGTTCCTGCAGAGAGCCTTCCGGTTGGACGTCCCCGACGACATCACCTCTTCTTCCTTCTCCGACATTGGTCCGCACGCCCCTTACCTCGACGCGGCTGAAGCGGTCCTGGTGGCGGGAATCACCCGAGGATGCTCGGTCGAACCCATGCGTTACTGCCCCGAGGACCCCGTTAGAAGGGACTCCATGGCCTCCTTTCTGGCCAGGGCACTGCGCGCGGCAGACCTGCAGGCTGTCCTGGACTTTGCGCCCGGCCGCCAGATCATGCAATCCCTCACCGTCGGCGAGGACAAATGGAATGTGTGGATATGCGAGGAAGCCAACATCACCGAGGACGTGCCCTCTTTTTTGAACCGGCGACTCGCTCCCTATTTCGAGTGGTTGTCGGGTGGCCGGCACCAGATACGGTTCCAGCACGGAGAAGACCCCACCCCTGAGGTCTCGGCCATCCTGAGGGGGTGCGGCGACAACAGTCGGCATGTGAGGCGTGTGGAAGGTACGCACATCTTTGTTGGAAGTCCCCTGGGCGGCGCCATTGCCGGTTTGGCGTTCGAGGGATCATTCGATTCCCGGGACGGCAAGGTCTACCGCAACGCATGGGTCGACGCAAGTGGGATCTACCATGTCACCATTTACGCTCACGAGATAGGCCACGTCCTGGGCTGGCCCCATAATCTTGCTGCACCCGGCGCTTCCGAACCGCTGATCACCGGTATGGATGTCATGGCAACCGACGGACGGTTGGTAGGCACCAACGCCCACAATCTCTTTCACGCCGGATGGGTGGATCCCTCGGAGGTGGTGGTGCACCGGGACGCAAACGCGGAGTATTACCTTGGCTCTCCCCAGGCCGACAGCGGTCAGAAACTGTTGCTGCTGCCGGTCACGGCGGACAAGATGATTGCCGTGGGAGCCAGGGCGAAGGAGAGGTACGACAGCAGCATCGCCGAGGAAGGGATCGAGATATATGAGATCGATCTGTGCAATCCGTGGGTGGTGCCCTGCAAAAAGGTCTTCCTGCCTCCGGGGTCGCCATCTGGCGACGCGGTAGTCCTGGACGTCGGAGAATCCTGGACGGCCAACCTGTCGGTCTTCTACCAGCGGAGAGGCTCCTTTGTGAACTATGAACTGGAAGTTGTGGAGCGCCTGGACGACACCTACAAGGTTCAGGTGAACGCCACTCCTCTAACCAGTGGCTTTTCCTCGATAGAGGTGGGGCGAGGGATCTGTGGGACTCGCCTCAATGGCATCGTGGTCTGTTGGGACTGGTTGGGCTTCGACTCATCTCCGATAGGGAGCATGCAATCAGTCAGCGTCGGGGATGCTGCCTGTGGGGTGCGGGTCGACCACACCGTCGAGTGCTGGGGCCGGGACATCGGTGGAACGCCCGTACCGGATGGAGAATTCAAGTCGATAAGCACAGGGGGTTTCCACACCTGCGGGCTTCGCTCGGACGGCACCGTCGAGTGCTGGGGAGCAGACTTCAACGGAAGGGAGATCGGTTACCCGATGCCCAACGAAAGCTTCACCTCCATCGGCGCGGGCTGGGCGCACGGGTGCGGAATCCGGGAGGACGGCACCGTCGGTTGCTGGGGCCGGGATTTCCAAGGTGAGACCCTCCCGCCATCCGGCGAGTTCACCTCGGTCAGCAGCGGCGGCCTTTTCAGTTGTGGGCTGCGGGCCGAGCAGTCCGTGGAGTGCTGGGGCTCCAACTTCAACGGGACGTTAACCCCACCTGCGGGGCGATTCACCCACGTGGAGGCCGGTTGGAATCACGCCTGCGGATTGCGTCCCGACAGTACGGTGGAGTGCTGGGGATCCAACGAAGAGGGACAAACGGCGGTGCCCGGGGGTCTCTTCATCGACATTGCGGTAGGTGATCAGCGGACCTGCGGCTTAAGGCCCGACCGCACCGTGGAGTGTTGGGGTTTGAACCATCTCAAGCGACTCATCCCGCCACTGGAGATCGCACACCAGGCGCGTTCCGGTCACCGCCGTTGAATGCGGCAGTTGCCACTGCGGCAACACATTCCCACACCACTGGACCGTGTGAATCGGCTCCCCGAAGCCAAGAGACCATGACCCAGGTGCTGAGGGCCGAATAATCCGAACCCCCGAAATGGTGGGGGGAAAGGCGCAGGTCAGCGCCAATGCTCAAGTTTCGCTTGGGATCTCGCAAAGCCGGCCAACCGGTCCGCGCTCTCGTTGAGAAGGTGGCCGGTGTGGCCTCTGACCCATTCCCATTTGATGTCTTTCCCCTCCAGGAGTTCATCGATTTGCTCTATCAGGTCGAAGTTCTTGAGTGGGGTGCCTTTGGCTGTTCGTTTGCCGTTCCTTCCCCACCCGTTCAGCACATCAGTGAAGATGTTCAACACATAGGTGCTGTCCGCTTGGATCAGCAACGGCCGGTCGGGATGCGATTCGAGCAACTTCAGCACAGCTGTCAATTCCATCCGGTTGTGCGTCGTTTCCTCATGGTTTCCCCAGTCCCAGGTCCCCTCGTTGGTGACCCATGCCCATCCTCCCGGTCCCGGTCCGGGGTTGTCCGCAGACCCGTCTGTGGCGGCAATCAGTCTTGACATCAGCTGACTCCAGAGCCGAGCCCAAAGGCCGATTCGACCTTCGTTATCGTGTTCTCGTCGCGCAGCCTGCAGGCGGTCAGTTGTGAAGCGAAGAGGCCCTTCTCCCACACGGCCTCCTCGATCGGCCGGGTGCCGAGCCATTTGACGGGCACGACCATCTCTGTGATTTCCGGGTCTTCTGAAGCCGCTTCCTTCCACCAACTCTCTCGTGGTTCTGGTTGGTCGAGGAGTGGTTGGAGCTCACCGTTGACCTCCACCTTGGCCTCACGAGCGGGGATCATCTCGCCGGTCACCACGCCAATGCCGACGTAGCCTGCCCCGGCAACGTAGGCAAAGACCCGTTTTCCCCGAGTCAGGTTCCGCAGCGGCTTCCAGTACCACGATCCTCCTCCGCCGTTGAGTAACCCGTACTTGCTTGCCACCTCCCAGCGGTGGGTCTCACCGACTCGACCCAGCACGGTGTAGAAGTCCCGACCGTTCCACCGAAGAGTCTTGGATGGTCGCGAGGTCCGGGCTTCGATCGGTTCCGGATCGAGGAGCCACGTCCGAGCCAGGTAGTCACGGCCCTGGTCGCTGAAGTGGCGAAAGAAAACGGCGTTGATAGGCACGTTGTAAGACTCCGCGAGGAACTCGACGATGCGGTCAGAGGTCGGGTCGAGCTCAGAGGCAATGATCGTGAACTGCTGATCGGCATTGACCACGTCCGGCAGAGGACTGGCGAATTGCTCCGCGAATGCCTCACCGAGGCCGGATTCACCGTCATGGTTGTCGAAATAGATCTGCTCCAGGTCTTCGAGGCCCAGGCCCCGCGCCCAAGATCCATAGTCGAGTGTTTGGGCCACAACATCTCGAGGCGTCCGATCACGCTTGAGTTCCAGCACATGGACACGACCGTCGGCGTCGAGGGCGAGAAGATCTATGTAACCGCCATACGCGGTATGCACCTGTCTGCCTACGACAAGCAGGGCGATCCCGGTCATGCCAGGGTCCTCGACCAGCATGTCCTCGAGCCTCTGTTCAAGATCGAGCGGCGACGAAGGCAACCGCCGCGGTCCGGAATCGGTCATTCTCCAGATCGCCATTTCAACAGCCAACTCGGATCCTCTCTCAGGGTAGAAACCATTATGCCACTCGATTGTGACACTTGGTACGGGGTTGGGAAGGATCTGAGGGAATTCTCGTTACGCCGAAGGGGCGGATGGAGGCTCCCAGCATCAGGGGAGGCATGGGGCGGTCCGGCTGGAGTCCCCTTCGGGCGGTTCCCAACGCTTGGAGACCTCCAAGAAACGGTCACCCGTTTCGATGTTTTGAGGAAGGAGGAATTACGGCTTCGAATCGTGTCTGATGCTTCCCCTGGAATCAAAGGCCAGATTCGAAGGAGACCGGGCACTCAAATCTCGTCGCCACCGGGGTGTTCCACAAACCACCCTCGATGTATCGCCGACCCTGCGGTGCTACCCACCGACCCGAAAGTCGCCCTGAGGGAGTAGCCTTCCCCCCATTAGGATGGCAACCCGGTCTCCCGAACACCAAGAGAATCCTTCCCGGCCATGAACCAGTTCTTGGAATTGTTGTCGGATAACGCGCAGAATCTGGTGCTGAGCGCCGTGTTCTTGGTGTTGATATTCACATTGCGGTATGTGCTCCTGCGTGCCGTGTTGTCTCGCCTGCCCGATGATGACTTGGTGTATCGGACCCGCAAACTCTCCTTCTACATTGCTGCCGGTCTGCTGTTGCTGATCCTGGGGTGGATCTGGACACGACAGTTGGCCAACGTCGGCTCCTTCCTTGGTCTGCTGTCGGCAGGTATTGCCATTGCATTATCCGATGTGCTCAAGAACATGGCCGCCTGGGTGCTGATCCTGGTCCGCCGGCCGTTCAAGGTGGGCGACCGCATCGAGGTGGGTCCCAACGCCGGGGATGTGGTGGACATCGGTGTTTTCCGTTTCAGCCTGATGGAGATACGCAACTGGGTGGATGCCGACCAGACGACCGGGCGGATCCTCCACATTCCGAATGGGATCGTGTTTGTGGAACCGTTGGCCAACTACAACGAGGGGTTTCCCTTTATATGGCTGGAAGTGCCGGTGACAGTCACCTTCGAGAGCAACTGGGCAAAGACCCAGGAGATGGTCGAGGAGGTCATCGCAGGCCACGCGGTGGACCCGGATACGGTTATGGCGGCTGCGAGCCGGAACCAGTATTTCAGCCTGTACCGCAACCTCGATCCTGCCGTGTATGTGAAGGTCATCGACAACGGGGTCAAGGTAACCGGGCGTCTCTTAGTACCGCCCCGAGGGCGCAGGCTTACGGTCTCCAAAGTGTGGCAGGAGCTGCTCCCCTTGATCGAAGCGGCGCCCGACATGGAACTGGCTTACCCCACCACCCGCTTCTTCCGAGCCGACCTGGAAGGAACGCCGACCGGCATGACCGCAGGTCACCACAACGCTTGATCTGGGAGGGCCCTCGGCGGGATTCCCTGAGTAGCTCGACAGGATTCACCGGGTAGAGGCTCCGGTTCGTAAGCGACGGCAGTTCGGTTCCCACCCCGAGCGGATGTCGAATCGCCCGCCTGCATACCGGATAGGGGGCAACCCAGGGCCAGGGTTCACGGCCTCTCGATCTGCCAGACGGTCCGAGTCTGGTCGCGACAACAGTCCCACCCTAACGCAACTGGGGCGGCCTCGCTCATCAGCTTCCCGGGCCGGTGAGTTTGCTCTTGACGATCTCGGTGGCAACGGTGTTCTCGGACTCTCGCCAATCGGTGTAACCGAGTTTGCGCAGCCGGGTCCAATGGTCTTCCAGTTCCTGCAGGTCGAGGAAAGTCCAGATCTCCAAGTGCTCCTGGCGCGACTGGCCGCGGATGGAGAGCGGGCCTTTCCGAGTGGCGCCTTTGCTGATTGAAGCGGCGGCTGCCCCTTCCCAATCGGCAAGCAGTCGGTCTCTTGTCTGTGGCGTCTGGTGATACCAATCGGACCGGGGACGGTAGGTGTGTACCCAGGTGATCATGAGAGGCGTTCCTCCAATCGGCTGAGGGCGATCGGACGACCGATCAGGTGGTGGGATGTGGTGAACATGAAGTCGTCTTGGATCTCGTGGCCGTGCATGGCTTCGGTCATGGTTCGAAGGTCCGGCACTTCCCACAACGCGGCATGGTCCCAGTCTGAGGTGGCGGAGGTGTCGAAGCGGCCGAAGATGTCGCATCCCAGTTCCACGTCGTACTCGAAGGCCACGTCGCAGTCCAGATCGTAGGCGGCCCGTTCGGAGGCTGATGCGGCGTGCCAGGCGTCGTTCCAGTCCCACAGAGCCAGGAATCCCAGGCCCTGATCGAACGGTCCCTCTCCCAGCGACGGTGGGAGATCGCGAGGGCCGACGATCCATTGCGTCCGTTCAAACGTCTGCCCCCAACCGGCCTCTTGGAGTCGGGTGATGCCCTGGTGGGCTTCGTCCAGGCTCGGCGCCTCGAACAGGCCGAACGCCGCCACGTTCTGGAAGGGCTCCGACCAGTAGATGGTGGGTGTGCCAACTTTCACCCGTCCGGCGATGTGCTGGGGGTCCAGCAGCCATCCGGCGTCGGCCAGGCTCTGCAGCGCCCGCCCCAGATGGCGTGCCAGAGGAAGCCGTAGTTGGTCGGTGATGAAGGTGATGCCTGCAGTCATTTGAGAGATCCTTCCGTTCTGCCCCGGATGAGGAACCGCTCCAGCATGATCCCCAGCACCGCGGCCGGAATCAGATTGGTGAGCGTGAGCGCCGAGAGTTGGTCCCACTGCGCTCCGAATGAAGTGATGCGGGAGGCCAGCAGCAGCGGAACCGTGGTGGCTTGCTGGAAGGTGAGCATCAGAGCGAACAGGTACTCGTTCCAGGCGAACACGAAGGCGAACAGCAGCGACCCCACCAATCCGGGAACCGCGATGGGAAGGGAGATCCGGAAGAAGATGTTGGCGGCCGATGCGCCGTCGACCCCGGCGCTCTCCTCCAATTCCAAGGGCACCTGAGCGAAGGCGTCGCGCATGATCCACACCGTGAAGGGGATGGCGAAGCCGGTGTAGGCGATGGTGAGGCCCAGGCGCGTGTCCAGCAGGCTTAGGTACCGGAACATGAGAAAGAACGCCAGCACGATCGCCACCGGTGGCAGCATCCGCTGGGAGATGAACCAGAACGCGATGTCGTCGTTGCGCCAGAAGCGCCACCGGTATTGAAAGCGGGTCAGGCCGTACCCGGCGCCGGCGCCCAGGATGGTGGCGATCACCGCGCTGCCCCCCGACACGATCAGGCTGTTGACGATGGCCCTGATCACGTCGGACCTTGCCTCCGACAGCAGCCACCGCCAGCCGTCGAGGGTGGGCATGAAGTCCACCCACGGCAGGTAGGTGGGTGTCACCCCGATGTCAAGTTGGGTCTTGAATGAGGTGATCACGATCCAATAGAGAGGGAACAGGGTGACGAACGCCGCCACCAACAGCAGGGTCCGGGTGATCCAGCGGGCCTTCATGCGTAGCGCTCCTGCACCCGGCGGCTGATGTACAGCGCCAGGAAACTGACGCCGATGACCACGAACAGCAGGACGTAGGCGGCTGACGCCGCGTAGGCCAGGTCACCCTGCTTGGCGCCGACGTTGTAGACGTAGGCGGTCACCGACTCGGTGGCTCGGCCCGGCCCTCCGCCGGTCACCACCCGGATGATGTCGATGATCTTGAATGCCTCCAGCGCCCGGATCAATATGGCGGTGATGCTGACCGGGAGCAGAAGCGGGAAGACTATGTGCCGGAAGATCTGCCACTCGCTGGCGCCATCCACCCGGGCCGCCTGGATCGGCTCTCCGGGGATGCCCTGCAAACCGACCAGCATCAGCAGCATCATCAGCGGCGTCCACTGCCAGGTGTCCACCAGGATGATGGTCACCTTGGCCATGCCCGGCGAGGTGACCCAGGCGACGGCGGGCAGACCCACCGCCTCGAGCAAGTCGTTGATGGGCCCGAAGCCTTCGCTGAACACCATCCGGCCGATGATGAACCCCACCGCGATGGGGCTGACCATCATCGGCAGCAGGAACAGGATGCGCATCAGTCGCTGTTCTCTCAGGCCCCGGTTGAGCGCTACCGCCAGGGCCAGGCCGAACACGTACTGGATAGCCACCCCGCCGCCCACGAAGATGATGGTGTTGATGAGGGTTTCCAGCAGGGCTTCGTCGGTGAAGATGCGAGCCCAGTTGTCCAGGCCGATGAACTGCAGCGGCACCCGCCGGAAGAGATTGACGTTGGTGAAGGTGAGGCCCAGCGAGAAGACCAGCGGGAAGATGCTGAGGGCCAGCACCGCCGTGGTGGCGGGCGAGATGAACCAACGTGGCGCACTACCGGTCCGTCCCAGCGGTTTGCCGGGACGGACCGGTGCGCGGGTTGCGTTAGTTGTCAGCCGGTGAGCCCCAGGGCTTCGCGGTAGATGCGGAGTTGTTCGTCACGACCCAAGCGGTCGGTGATCTCATTCCACGTCTCCGCGGCCTCGTCGAGTGCGTCCTGGGCGCTGGCCTGACCGGACAGAGCCTCTGACACGGCCAATTCCAAGGCGTCCTTGTACTCGGGGAAGCCGGGAAGCCTCATGTCGAACACGGCATTGGGATGGTCGAGCGACGCCCGGATGGCGTCGGTGTAGGCCTTCGCCTCGTCCTCGGGCCATCCGGCGCTCACCCACAGGGCGGGGTCGAGCGTGGCTGCGGTCCCCGGGTTGACGCCGGTGCCCGCCGTCACCGCGGCCTCGGCCAAAACGGCCGGGCTGCCCAGGAAGGACGCCAGGTCGAAGGCGGCCGCCAGGTGGTTGGACGTGGCGGGGACCAGGTTGAACCATCCGCCGAAGCCGAGGAACGGTGCCTGGTTGGGCCCGTCGCCGGAAGCCCATGCTCCGGCCACCGGATCCCAGTACTCGTCGGCGCCGGGAGCGGGGCCGTATCCCACCGCTCCTTCGACAACCGAGTCGGGTGACTTGGACATCGGTCCTATGTCACCCCACTGGATGTCCTGCGCGGCGATGCCGCCCACAAAGCTCAGGGCGTTCTCGATCCAACCGAAGTTGAGCATTCCGGGGGGACCGTACTCGATGACGGCGCCCCAGTCTTCCAGAGCGCGGACGAAGCCGGGGTTGTTGATCCGGGGCTCCATCGTCTCGGGATCGAAGAAGAATCCGGGGTCATTGGGGGCCTTGGCATATCCCGCTGCCCGGGTCATGAAGCCGTTCCAACCTTGGTTGTTGCGCATCGGCAACTCCACCAGGCCGTATCCCTCCTCCTGGTCGGACCAGGCGTTCTCGGTGAAGAACTTGGCGATGGAGGCGTACTCGCTCCAGGACTGCGCCGGGCCGAGGGCCTGGCCGGTGGCCGCCTCGTACTCGTCGGCGTACTCCTCGAAGGCGTCGGCGCGCCAGTAATACATCAGGACGTCGCCGTCCCAGGGCATACCGTAGGCGACCCCGCCGAACGACAACTGGTTCGACCGGAAGATCGGAAGGATGCCCTCCCAATCGGCCCGTTGTTGGGCCCAGTCGGGCGCCGCGGCCATGAACCCGCCGCCCATCAGGTCACCGCCCAGATTCGAACCGATGTTGATGATGTCGGCGATGAAGGTGTCGGTGGACAGTGCCGCCAGCACCTTGTCGTTGAGTTCGCCGAACGGAATCTCGTCGACTCGGACGGTGGCGCCGGTCTCAGCCGCCCATTCGGCGGCCTTGGCCTTCATGTAGTCGAGTTGGCCGGCCGGTCCGGCTACCACAACCTCGACCCCGTCAAAGCGTCCGGCAGCGGTGCCCGGGTCGGGGATATTGCCGGGGGTGCCAGGATCGGCGACCTCGGGCTCGGGCGCCGCCGTTGTGGCGGGGGCGCCCGCGTGCGCCCGGGCGGCCGCCCGGGGGCGCGGGCGCCGCCGTTGGGGCGGGCGCCTCGGTGGTGGCGGGCGTCTCGGTTGTGGCGGGCGTCTCGGTGGTGGCGGCGGGTTCATCCGCATCGCCGTCACCGCAGGCCGCGGCCACCAGGGCCAAAGTGGCGATCATTGCGGTCAACAACCGCAGATTTAGTTTCACTGTTTCCTCCTTGTCTTGCTTCTTACTTTGTATTCCTTACGCTCCGCACGACCTCCATCAGTTCCTTGGTGACGATGGGGTCGACCGGATTCCACCAGGATCCTCCAGCTTTGAGTGAACTTCCCACGATGGCGCCGTCCGCCACAGAGAGAAGTTCGGCTGCGTTGCTCACATCCAGGCCGCTTCCAACGATCACCGGCAGCGAGGTGCCCGCCTGGATGGCGTGGACCTCGCCGGGTTCGGTGGGCGATCCGGTGCGCTGCCCACTGGCGATCAGCACATCGGCATCGAAGAACTCGGCGTCGCGGGCCTGTTCTTCGATGGTCCGATCGGCGGTGATGGCGTGGGCGCCGAATTTGACGTGGACATCGGCGAAGACCGCCACCTCGCGGGCGCCGATCGACGATCGGTAACGAAGCGCCTCGCCCGCCGGGCCGTTGAGAATCCCTTCGTTGGCAACGTAGGCGTTGGCCCACTGGTTGGCTCGGATCCAGCGAGCTCCCACCGCTTTGGCGATGGCCAGGGCAGGTATGACCCCGTTGGCCACGCATGTGATTCCGATGGGCAGGTCCACGGCATCGCCAACCCGGATACAAGCCGCGGTCAGGGTGGCAACCGTCTCGGGTCCGATCGATTCGGGCCGGGCGAAGGGGAGATCGAAGGCGTTCTCGACGATGATTCCGTCGATGCCGGCTTCGGCCATGGTCAATGCGTCGGCAACCGCCGCGGCGTAGATGTTTTCGGGGGGTTGGCCGTCATAGCGGGGCGCCCCGGGAAGCGGCGCCAGGTGGATCATCCCCATGATCGGTTTCGGTTGATCAAAGATTGCCGCCAGCGGATCAGGCTTTTGGGGTAACACCGGATTCATGAGACCATCCTCTTGCGGGCCTCCACCAACCGATCGACCTCGTCCCGCTGGGGAAACGAGGCCAGTGCTCCCAGCGTCCGGCATGCCAGCGCTCCAACCAGGACTCCGGCCTGCAGTGCTTCGACGACGCTAGCGCCACTGGTACGCGCCCAGATGTATCCGGCTGCAAAACCGTCGCCGGCCCCTGTGGTATCGACAGCTTCGACGGGGTGCGCGCCGATCCGTCCCGAGGTCCCCTCCGTTCGGAAGGCAATGCCGCCGGATCCCTCGGTGACCACCCCGTGGTGTCCGCCCAATGGCCCGCAGAGAACATCGAGTGCCCCTTCGGCGGAGTCGGCCAGCAGAGCCCGGGTCCGAGCATTGGCGATCAGGGTGTCGGCGCCTTCGGTCACCGCTGCGATGTCGGTGGGATTGGGGGGAATGCAGGCCGGTTCCAGATCCACCGAGAACGGGACTCCCAGCGACCGCCACCGCTCGGTCACCCTGGCAGCGGCGGCAAGATCGAAGGGAGCGGTGTGACCCCAGTCGCTCGGTCCCACCGCGGCTCCTTTTGGATAGAGACCGGGTGTCACCGCCACCACCATCCGCTTTTCCGGAGAGTCGTCGGTGACGAGCGACATTGTGAAATAGGTAGAAATAGAGGCGTCGACCACCACGTTTGCGGTCTCCACGGCTTCGAACTGCAGGGTCTTGAGGATCATCGCTCCGAAGGCGTCATCGCCGATCCGGGCATGCAGGGCCACTTGTGAACCCAACCGGGCCAGGGCGACGGCCACGTTGAGCGCCACCCCTCCCGGGTTCACCGTCGCCTGTTCGGTGTGGACCTTCTGGTCGGGTTCGGGCACGGCCGGAACAGATAGGGTCAGGTCCACGCAGGCATCTCCCACCACGTCGATCATGGTCGCTGCAATTCCACTCGGAAGCGATACCGGTCGGCTCGATACCACAGCCGAACCCACTCCACCGGCCGCTGCGAGCGATCGAGAGACAGCCGGGACGCCATGAGGACAGGTGATCCCACCGACACCTCCAACAGGCCGGCGTGTGTTCCACCGGCGCGAACCGCTTCGATGGTCTCCTCCGCGGTCGCCGGATGGGAAGCGGTCCGTTCCTCCATCATCCGGTACAGCGATTTGTTGTGCAGGTGGGAGGTGGTGAACTCCTCGTTTCCCATCACCCAGACCGGCAGGTAGCCGTGCTGAACCGCCATCGGGGTGTGGTCGGCGAGCAGCAGTCGCCGCACCTCGATCAGATCGTCGCCGCCGGCGCCCAGCGCCGACGCCGCTTCGGAAGGTCCGGGGACGATCCCCACCGAGAGAGTGCGGGCCGAAGGGATAAAGCCCCGGCTGGCCATGTCCTCATGGAAGCCTGCCAGGCGGGTGACGGGCCGCTCGAAGCTGCGTTGGGCCACAAAGGTACCCCGTCCGGGGATCCGGTCCACCAATCCCTGGTCGCCCAGGCGTTCAAAGGCGGTGCGGACCGTGATCCGGCTGACACCGAACAACTCGGTGAGTTCACTCTCGGTGGGCAGTTGCTCGCCCGGCGCCCACTCGCCCTGGTCGATACCGCGCCGAAGTTGCTCCTTGATCTGGAACCACAGCGGAAGCGGACCACGTTGAAGATGCCGATCAAGCCCACTCATCAGTCATTATGTTATGACAAATAGCCAACCGGGATTGCTCTGAGGGGATATTTCTTTGGCAAATGTGGCAATGGAGCGGAGTAGAGCGGGAACCGGTGGCTCCGTATGGCCCCTTCATGAATATCAACATGCGGTTGCGGGAACTTGTCCTGCCCTCTTGCCGACCTTGAAATAGACCATATAGTCCCGCAAGTAGCGGGAGGGTCGGACGCCTTCAAGAATATGCAAACCCTCTGCCGAACGTGTAATGGACGGAAAGCTGATCAAACCATCGACTACCGATCCCCAGAGCGTCGCCTAAAGGCTGAATCGGAGTGCCAGAGTGAATGGGAAATGCTCTTGGTCGCGAGGTCATTCGGTGAGTCCCTAGAACAGCACAAGTCAGTCTGGGTGACCTGCGGAGCGGTTGAGCGGCACGGGGACGATATAAGGCGTCAGTGGGTGTTTGCCGGCATTTGGTTGCCCATAGCTGAGCTGTTCGAGAGACTCAACGACGTCGTAACCCTCGAAGTTCTTGGATTTGTATGAGGGCATCGAGAGGTCGGACGCCGAGGGAAATCATAGACCGTCAGATTGATCGCTTGCGAGCCGCCAGGGCCAGCTAGCGAGAAGCATTCGAAAACTCCTGACCATCTGGTAGGGTGCTCCAGGACTCCCCAGGGATGATTTGCTGCACGTAGGAGTAAGGAAAGGGATTCCGTTGGCCGCAGAAACGAAGCTACCCCCTATCCATCCGGGTGAGATCCTCAACGAGGAGTTTCTCCTCCCCATGAACATCACTCAGTATCGACTGGCCAAAGCCATCGGAGTGGACGCCAGGGGGATTCACTCCATCGTCCACGGCGAGCAGGCCATCACAGCAGAGACGGCCTTGCTGCTGGCGCGCTTCTTTGGGAACAGTCCGGGCTTCTGGATGGGATTGCAGAGCCAATACGATCTTGAAGTGGCTCAGGATCCCGGGGAGGTAACCGGTGGTTGGTGAGGTGGACAGATTAGCTAGAGAACCCTCTGAACCGTCGCCGTTATCAAGGACGGCGACTCGGTAGCCGACGGGGATATCGACGGTGTGACGAGGCCCCATACTTCGTGGACCATCAGGTTGGGGGGACTGCCAAACCCCATATCCAAGGCCAAGTAGGCCTGGGTAGCATCGATTGCTCTCCTGATGGCGGGACCGCGGAGGGATAGTGACATGGCAGATAACACCGTACCAATCACTGGACAGGTTCTCGCTTGGACCCGTGAGGAGGCCGGCCTCACCCAGATCGAGCTTGCCGAGCGGGCTAAGTTAGCAGTGGAATTGCTTCAAGCCTGGGAGACCGCGGAGTTACGTCCCACCAAAGGCCAGTTCAACAAGCTAGTGAGGATCTTGAAACGCCCATCGGCTCTACTCTTCCTCCCGGAGCCACCTGTCGAGGCGGGGATGCCTACCTCTCTGCGCAGCGCCCCTGCTCTTGGGAATCACAAACTTGGTCCCAAGGAAGCCCGCCAGATTCGGTGGGCGCGCAGGCTTCAGGAGCTAACCTCTTGGGTTCTTCGTGATGAAGGCTCACCCGAGGTACGCCTGTCTCAATACCGAACGAGCCGAGATCCAGTCGAGATTGCGATGTTCGAGCGTAAGCAGTCGGCCGTCTCAACTGCTGAGCAGCTCGGATGGAGGAGCGCTTCGGAGGCTTTTCGCTCATGGCGCGGCCACCTTGAGGAACAAGGGGTTCTGGTCATGCAACTCACAATGGGCAAGAACAACATCCGCGGATTCGGAGCGTGGGATGACTACGCACCCTTGGTTGCCGTCAATACTGCGTACCACCCGACCGCTCGGATATTCACCCTCTTCCACGAGGTGGCCCATCTTCTTACTCGCACCGACGCCGCTTGTCAAAGCTTTGTGTTTCCCGATCAGCAGGATGGGTCCATCGAGAGGTGGTGTGAGAGATTTGCGGCGGCGTTTCTCGTTCCTAGGAACAGTCTGAAGAAGGTCGCGGCAAAGTATGGAGTGACTGCCGCTTCACCGACCTCCCAACCCGACACCGCACGGCTCATCGCTAACAGATTCTCGGTGAGCACGCGTGTCACCGCGATTCGGCTCCAGGAAATCGGGCTCGCAGAACCGTGGCTTTATTCAGCCGTCGCCGCGCAATTCGCCGGAAACGACTGGAATGATTCGTCGGGGGGAGGTGTCCAGCCAGCCTCAAAGAAGCGAGTCGGCCAATTTGGGACGCGGTTACCTAATACCCTTTTCGCAGCCGCGGATCGGGGGCGTCTGACGACTTGGGACCTTGCGGACTACCTCCAACTCAAGACTGGACAACTCGATGATCTCAAGGGCTTGTTGAATGAACCTTGATGAGGTTGGGGTTTGGATCGTTGACTCCTCTTGCTCTGATCAAAGCAAAGACGATCGTGTCTGTGAGCAAACAGTGGGATGCCTTCAAACATCTCGAAAAGATGGTTCTTGAGGGGCGGATCGCCCTGCCGCGACAGGTGATCAACGAGATGACCGAGATAGCGCATCCTTACCTTCCCGGTGCCTGGGCGCCAGGAGTTCGGGGGCTTCTCCAGCACCCCTTGGATGCGGGATATAACCATCTTTCAAGAGTCATGAGGGTTGCCGGCGACGTGGTGGACGCCAATAAGCCGGAGAAGACGCGGACCCTTGGGTCTTGGCGCTTGCACTGCACCTGAAGGTTGAGGGTCATTCCGTTTGTGTGGTTACGGAGGACGTCGTCGACCGAATCAGGATCTTGATAGCCACCGCGTGCCGCAGGCTCGATATCGATTGGTGTCCAGTTCGCAAGTTTCTCCGCCACTGCGGGATTCCCCTGCTCAATAGGAAAGAGGAGTAGGCCAAAACAGCAGGTCCGGCTTGAACCTTGTCGCTGATTTCGTGGCGTCCGACCCTTGAGCCAGTGGTTGAGTGGCTCGTTCCGCAGTCGCATCTGGCCACATCGTGCGAAGCGGCCAGTTAATTTGTCCCCTGTTATTGGGGTTACCCCTGGTCGAGCATCGAGCCCTCGGCCAGCAGTGCCGCGATCTTTGGCTTGGCTGTCGCCGGGCGTTTAAGCACCTCTTGAAGCTTCACCCAAGCCTCTGCAGACACAGCAAAGACCTGTGGGTCTTCGACAGCCGAGGCGACTGCACGGCTGACTACGTCCTCGCTTAGTGACATCCCGTTATCGCTCCGAACCTGACGCACGATCGTGTCCTGATGTGGCGCCAATCCTTAAAGGTCCTCCGTTGGTATTTGTGGCCATGAGGATCAATGTACGCCGAACCGACGCGGGCGGCAAACGTATTAGTCCCATTTCTGGTGGGAGAGCTTGACAATTTGACCGGAGCCCTCAAAAGGAAACGGTTACCGTGCCGATACGCGGTTTAACTAACCGTGCGGGTTCTCTTCTTACTTGTGTTCCTACTTTCGTAGGATGAGCGGTATGAAGATCACTGTCAGGCTGTCCAGCGAAGATCTCAAGTTTCTCGACAGCTACACGCGTGTTCACCAAGCGTCCCGGTCGGCTGCTGTACGGCGGGCCGTTGGGCTTCTCCGCCTGTCGGAGTTGTCATCAGACTACGCGGCGGCATTTGATGAGTGGGCCGATCATGGCCACAACGAGGCGTGGGATGCCACTGTTGCCGACGGGGTATAACAGCTATGCGTCGCGGAGAAATCCGCGTCGTGAATCTCGGGGACGTCGTCGGAGTTGAGGCAACCCGGATCCGGCTGGCAGTGACCGTCAGCAGTGATGGCGCCAACACCACTGCGGCACGGCTTGGACGTGGAGTTGTCAGTAGTTCCTGTGACATCGAACACGAAACGGGTCTACCCCTTCCAAGTTCTGTTGGTTGCCGCCGAGACGGGACTAGACCACGATTCCAAGGCACAAGCGGAACAGGTGAGATCGGTCGCTGTCGAAAGGGTGGGCCATCTGATCGGTCACATGCCTGCAGATCTCATGGGCCAACTCGACGACGCTCTATGGCTCCACCTGGCCATCTGAGTTCGGAGATCCGGGCCGAGGTGTCCGTAACTGTCAGGGGATAAGCGAAAGAAATCGCAGCCGAATTGTTTTCGGGGTCCACCACCGGGGTAGACCTGCTGTTCCCGGCACTGCCAGTCATGCCCCAAGTCGTTAGGATGAGTCAACGAAATCGCCGACACTGGCCAGTGGCGGCAATGGGGCCGGAAAACGGCCACGAGAGATCTCCCAGGGGGTAGCCATGTCCATCCGAAGGTTCACCGAAGTCGAGGCTTACCAGCATGCTGATGACGGTTACTACTACCGTCCCCTGGTCGCCGGGAAAGAACTGTTCTCCTATGTGGCCCATGTGCCTGCTGGCGGTTACATGCCCCCCGATGCGGAGGAGGCCGAACTGTTCGAACTTTCGCTGTTCATGCTCGAGGGAGACCTTGACGGGATCCTTGACGAAGACCGGGTGGCCCTGACTGCGGGGGATGCGCTGCATATTCCCAGGGGGATGCCCTTCGGAGTGGAGAACCGCGGTACTGCCACGGTCTCTTTCGTCCTCAGCTTCGCTCCGCCGCCGCCGGGGGTGGACCTTGAGAAGATGAAGGCGCAGGCCATCGAACGGGGTCGGAACGTGATCGAAGCTGGCGACGTCGAGGATGTGGTGGGCCCGGTCACCTTCCCCGGATAGGCAAATCATGACGATCGCCGCAGTCGGCCGGTGATCAGCAGTAATACCGTGGGCTCGAAAGCAGCTTTTCGCGAACAGGACCGGTCCGTCAAGGTCGACGGCGCAACCTTGGCCGGAACTCTGACGCTTCCCACCACCGACGGACCGTGGCCGGTGACTCTTCTTCTGGGCGGCACGTTCTCCGACCTCCGAGACGCGGATGCGGATCCGAGGCGGAATCCCACAGCACCCAAGCGCGGCATGTACAAGATCTTGGCGCACGGGTTGGCACAAGCGGGCATCGCCAGTTTCCGGTTCGACCGCAGAGGCGCCGGTGAGAGCACCGGAGAATGGGAAGTGCAGCGCCCCCAGGAGGTCGCCGACGCCGGCGCGGTGTGGCGCTGGGTCAGGGGGTTACCGGAGTGCAACGGAAAGGCTGGGATGCTGGGTCACAGCGCCGGCGCCTACGTGTTGTGCCGGGTGGCGCTCGAGGTCGGGCAACCAGATGCTGCTGTGTTGCAGGGCGCCCTGTACCGGTCTATTGCCGAACTACTCAAGTACAACTCCAGCCTGGTGCGCGACTACATGCAGCTTGGGGAAGATCACACGATATGGGTCAGGGAAAACTCTTCCAAGGCCTACCAGGATGCGCTGATGCTGGATGCCACAGTCGCTGCCATCGAGAGCGGCGCCTCTGTCGCCGAAGCCGAGATCGACGGAGTGTTAAGGACCCGCGACCTCTCAAGTCTCCAATACGACCTGGACTTCCCACCCGAAGACCAGTTCCGGCTCCTGACCGCTCCGACGCTGGTTCTCCACACCTCGGAAGACCTGAATGTCCCGGTAGAGGACGCCTTCGACACTGTCCGCGCCCTATGGGCCGCCGGGAACCGGGATGTCGAACTTCGGATCCTCCCAGGTGGCAACCATTCCTTCCAATTCGACGCCGAGGACTACCAAACCCGGGTCCAGGAGAAGATCACCATGCAGAACTTCGCCCGCCCGTTCGATCCGCTCTACCCGGCCGTCGCCATCGACTACCTGGCGCGAAGACTGGCCTGAGCCTCTGCCGGATCGGGCCTTGCCTGATGTCTGTGAACGGTGTTGGCATGGCTGGCGCCTTACCTACGGGAGTAGCTATTCCCTTCTGAAGCGGGCTTCGTCGCCGGGAAAGGTCGAAATGTGCCGGAAACCGGTAGAAGAGCTGGCATTTTTCCGACAGATCTGAGGGGCCGGTCCAAACAAGCGGTGAAACCGGCGGGTACGGACGGGCGAGGAGAGATAGGACCGCAGCCTGTTTGCGGTGGCCTCCATGGGTAGGGGCGTTCCTTTTTGTGGAATGATAATGATTATCATTATCATTCTGTAGAAAGCCACTTTAAGATCTGTAGAAAGCCACTTAGGAAAGGAAGCAACTTTCATGACCGATTTGAAAGTTCCCAAATCATTGCTTGGGAGCATTCGAGGGTTTGCCGCCTTGACAGCATTGCTGTTGGTCATGGCCGCCTGTGGGGATGCCGAGAGCGACACCACCGAAGCTGCCGCTCCGGCCACCACCGCGGCGCCCGCCACCACTGCCGCTCCGGCCACCACCGAGGCGCCTACCGCTACGGCGGCCCCGGCCACGACCGCGGCGCCAACTACTGAAGCGCCGACCACCACGGCGGCGCCGACTACTACTGAAGCGCCGACCACCACCACTGCGCCGACCACCCTGACGGTCACCGACGGAAGCGGGCGGGAGATCACCCTTGACAGTCCCGCGGAACGGATCCTGTGCGTGCAGGACAACTGCACCGACCTCACCTCCGACCTGGGGATCGTGCCGGTCGCTATGCACCGCGGCGATGGTTGGGGTAGTTTCGCCGCCTACTACGGTGAGGGCGCCGCGGCCATTCCCGTGTTGGGCGATCGCATGTCGGTGGAGGAAGTCGCCCAGTATGAACCGGATCTGATCATCGGCCGGGTCGGCGAGGAAGAGGTGCGCGACGCCCTTGAGATCGTTGCTCCGGTGTACCTGGTGGACATCGGCGGCGTTGACGCCCTCGTAGATGGATGGGACGACGTCGGCTTTTTAACCGGTAGAGAGGCCGAGGCGGCGGAGGCCATCGCCCGCTTCTCCAGCAACGTTCAGACGCTGACGAGCAGCCTTCCCGCTGGCGCGGTTGAAACCAGGGTGGCCGTCGGGTTCGGTGACACCAACTGGATGATCTGGGATTCCTCTTCGTTCTGCCGCTTCCTCCATTCCGAAGGCGCCGGAACGTGTGTGTTCCCCGAACAGGATGTCTCCGAGTGGGGGTCACCGGACAGCGAGTTCTCCTGGGAGTTCGTACTGGAAGTCGATCCCGAGGTGTGGGTGATGATCACCTGGCCCGGGAGCGCCCGCAAGGACACCGTCACCGCTGAGGTCTGGCTGCAGACCACTGCCCATCGCGAAGGCAGGGTGTGTGAAGAGGACTCGGCGGGTTCCTTCGGTCACGGACTGTTGATGCTCCAGTGGGCGTACCAGTGTTACCTGAACGCCGGATGGCCCGACCTCTACGATCACCCGGGCGATCTGTCGGTGTGGTTGCCGGCAGGTTCGGCGGGCTGATCCCCAAAACCAAGTCAATGGAGGGGGGCCGTTTCTCCTTCGCTCCGGCCCTCCTCCATCTGAAGTGAAAGACTCCTTCTACCGGACCCGATGGAGGCGGGCGGCCGGGGTGGTGGCCGTCATCGCCTGTCTGTGCGCGGTGGTCGCCCTGGTGTCGCTCATGCAGGGAACACCTGACATGTCGGTGGGGGAGGTCCTCGACGCTCTCTTCGGTTCGGGAACCTCGGAGGGAAACCAGCAGTTCATCGTCCGGAACCTGCGTCTTCCCCGGGTGATCGGCGGGGTGGTGGCGGGCGCCATGCTGGGCGCCTCGGGAGCGGTGATGCAGGACACCCTCCGCAACCCCCTGGCCGGGCCGGAGTTGATCGGGGTCTCCGCCGGCGCCTCTTTGGCGGTGGCCACCATCGTAGCCTTCCGGCTTCCCTTCCCCGGTATAGCCCTGCCCATCGCCGCGCTCCTTGCCGGACTGGCGACCGGAACGGTGATCCTCTCGTTGGTGAGCCTGAAGACCAACCCCATGCGGATGCTGCTGGTGGGAGCAGCCTTCACTGCTTTGCTGAACGCCCTGGTGATCGCGGTAATAACGCTGGCTCCCAACTTCGGGGGAGTGTCGGTGATCTACCGGTTCCTGGTGGGAAGCCTCTCCGACGTCCAGTGGGAGGAGGTCCGCCTGGTGGCGCCCTGGACGATAACCCTGCTGGGGGTATTCCTCCTGGCGGGGAGGCCGTTGAACATTCTGAAGTTGGGCGACGAGGTGGCAGAGGGCTTGGGTGTCGGCGTCCGACGGACCAGGGCGGTGCTGTTCGCAGCCGCGGTCCTTCTGGTGGCGCCGGTGATCGCCATCGCCGGGCCGATCGGATTCATCGCGCTGGTGTCGCCGCATATCGTCCGCCGGTTGCTTGGAACATCAGATGCCCGGGTGGTGGTGCCGTTGTCGGCGGTGGTGGGGGCGATCCTGGTCCTTTCGGCCGACATGGCCGCCCGTTTGGCGTTGCATCCTCACGAGATCGCCGTCGGTCTGTGGACGGTGGTGCTGGGCGCACCGGCGCTCCTGGTGCTCATGCAGCGCGGGCTGCGGCAGAGGAAAGCGCTGTGGTGAACGGCACGGACCTCGGAATCGGCCACCGCCTCGGCGGTTCGAGCCGGGGGGTTCGAACGCGGCGGATCCTGGTGATCCTCGCCGGGTTGCTTTTGGCTCTGATGTTCGCCTACGTGATGCTGGGTCCGGTCCTGTTCGGTCCCGAACAGGTCTACAAGGCCCTGCTGGACCAGGCCGAGGAAGTCCACCATCGCATCTCGGTGTGGGAGGTGCGGGTGCCACGGGTGCTGATCGCGGCATTGGCGGGCGCCATGCTGGCCTCCTCGGGAGCGTTTCTGCAGTCGGTCCTCCGCAATCCGCTGGCGGCGCCCGCCACGGTGGGAGTCACCCAGGGCGCTGTCCTGGGAGCGGTCCTGGCGCTGGCCATCAGCTTCGGATCGGAGGGGGCTCTCGATGATCTCAACGCCTTCGTGCCGATGGCGGCCATTGCGGGGGGACTGATCGCCGGGGGTCTGGTCTACGTGCTGAGCTACCGGCGGGCCGGCGCCGACCCCATCCGGCTCATCCTCACCGGGGTGATCGTGGCCGCCGCGGTCTCTTCGGTCACTTCGTTCATAGTGCTGGTCTCGGGAAGCCACATCGACTCGATCGTGAGGTGGCTGGTCGGGTCGCTCGGCAACCGGACATGGGACCATCTGGTGTTCCTGGTCCCGGTGGCGGTGCTCATCCTGCCCCTGGTAGTGATGGTCATCCCCCTGGCCAATGCCCTGCAACTGGGAGACGCCACCTCGGTGAGCCTGGGGCTTCGGACCGAAGTGGCCCGCGTCATCACCCTCATGACCGCGGTGGTGCTGGCCGCCGGGTCGATTTCGGTGGTGGGTGGCATCGCTTTGTTGGGTCTGATCGCTCCGCACCTGGCTCGCACCCTGGTGGGATCGGATCTCCGCCGGTTATTGGCATGTTCGGCGCTGGTGGGAGCCATAATCCTGGTAAGCGCCGATCTTTTGGCGCGGGTCTTCTCATTGGACTGGATTCCGTTTTGGGACATCCAGACCGAGAGCGGCAGTCGTGTGCCGGTGGGCGCCTTCACCGCTTTGGTGGGAGCGCCGTTTTTCCTGTACCTGATGAGAGAGCGCATGCGATGACCAAGCACCAGCCCATCAATCCGGATACCACCTTCCTCACCGACGGAGTTTCCACCGGTTACGGCGGTCACGTGGTGTCCTGTCGGCTCAGCCTCACCATCAAGCGGAGGACCAGGACTGCTCTGGTGGGTCCCAACGGTTCGGGAAAGAGCACCACTCTCAAGACCCTGGCGCGCCTGATCGCGCCGTTGTCCGGAGCGGTGTACCTGAGCGGCCAGGACATAAACCGACTGCCCACCCGACAGGTGGCCCGCCAGATGGCCATCCTTCCCCAGGTTCACGAGGTCCCGGCCGAACTCACCGTCCTGGAGTTGGTGGAACAGGGCCGCTTTCCCCATGTGGGCGCCCTGGGAATGCTGCGCCGCCGGGACGACCAAGCGATACAGGACGCCATCCGGATGACCCGCCTTGAGCAGTTCGTCCACCGTCCCATCGACACCCTGTCGGGAGGAGAGCGCCAGCGCGCCTGGATGGCGCTGGCGCTCTCACAGCGAACCGAGGTCCTGCTGCTGGACGAACCCACCACCTTCCTCGACGTCGGCCACCAACTGGATTTGTTGCAATTGGTGTCCGGTCTGAACCGCAAAAGGGGCGTGACCATCGTGATGGTGCTGCACGACCTCAACCATGCGGCGCGGTTCTCAGATCGCATGATCGCCATGTCCGACGGCGACGTGGTGGCCGACGGCGCTCCCGCAAAAGTTCTGACGCCCCGGCTCCTGCGGGATTGTTTCGCCGTGAAGGCCTTGGTGGTCACCGACCCGAAGACCGGTGCGCCGATGTGTATACCCCACTCTCCGATATTCTCCGACGACCAGCAGAATGCGGCGAACGATTGAAGCATTTGATAACGGGCACCCTTTACGGATCGCGGTGGTGACCGGGGGAATGGCCCAACCATGAGCGGAGGATGGAGTGGCCGCCAGGTCCTTTCCGACCTGGGCGTACCTGCGGTGATCAACGCTCACAACGATCTCACCGGACTGGGCGGAAGCCGCCCCCAAGGACCGGTCCTCGAAGCGATCGCGGCCGCCAACCAGGCCTTTGTGGAGGTGGAGAGCCTCTCCGACGCCGCCGGGGAAGCTATTGCCCGGATGCTGGGGATCGAAGCGGCCCTGGTCACGCCGGGCGCCGCCGCCGCAGCAGTGCTGGCCACCGCCGCCTGCATCACCGGAGGACGGGACGACCTGGTGGCCCGAATCCCGGACACCTCGGGGCTGGCGTGCGAGTTCGTGGTGCCATCCGACCGGAGGACCTTCTACGATCGCTGCCTCGAGGGCGCCGGCGGAAGGATCGTGCTGGCCGGAGAGGCCGGTTCCACCACTGCCGGGGACATCGAACGCTGCATCACCAAGAGGACGGCGGGGATCTTCTTCTACGCTCCGGGATTCTCGGGGGGAGTCTCCTTCGACGGGGTGCTCCAGGTCGCCCGGCGCCACGGGTTGCCTCTTATAGTCGACGCTGCCGAGCAGGTCTATCCGCTCGAGAATTTCAGCAAGTACGTTCGGGCCGGCGCTGATTTTGCAACCTACAGCGGCAAGTTCTTCGGTGCAGGTTCCATGGCGGGCATCCTCACCGGCGCCGCCGAGGGGATCTCCGCGGCTCGGAAGAACAGCTACCTGGCCTTCGAGGGACCCAACGCCGAGGCGTTCGGGAGGCACATGAAAGTGGGGCGAAGCGAGATAGTGGCCGCCTACGCGGCTTTGAAACAGTGGCTGGAGATGGACCACCAAGAGCGCTTCCGCCGCTACCGACGGATGCTGGACAACATGGCGGACCGTCTGGAGGGGTTTTCGTTCCTGAGCCTCTCCTACGCCGATGGCTCGGTGACCTCCGAACCGAAGCCGCCCGACTCCCTCCGGGTGACCTTCGACCGTTCCCGCTCGCCCAAGACCCTGGCGGAGGTGGTGAGGGAGTTGCACCAGGGGGAGCCTCCCATCATCCTCCGTCCCCACTACCAGTGGGTCGAACCCGACCGGAACTACCTGGACATAAGGGTCTCCACATTGGCAGACGGCCAAGAGATGATCATCGCGAAGCGATTGGCAGAGATCCTGGAAGGATGAGGCAACAATGACCGACGCCGCTGTACCCCGGAACCGGGCCTGCGAGGCGCCCGCCATCTGGGAGATCGACCCGACCTCCACCCGTACGGTCGGCGAGAATCGGAAGCTTCGGAGAGGATCCCTTCGGGATCGAGACTGATGGGCCCCGGTTCTCGACCTGCAATGTGGGAGCGTTACCGGCGCGCCGAACAAATGCTTCATCGCAACGTCAATTCGCTGGTGTTCAACCTGCAGACGCCGGTGCATTGGCTTCCCGACTCCAGTGGCTTCTGGTACCGCTGCGAGTCGGCCTCGGGACACCGGTTCATGCTGGTTGACGCACCGACCGGCCGCCAACAGGAGGCATTCGATCACCGGGGCGTCGCCCGTGCGCTCACCCAAGTCCTGGCAGAGGAGGTCGACCCGGCGGCTCTTCCCTTCGAGACCTTCGAGTTCGCCTGCGGTGGCTCCCGGGTGCGTTTCAAGGTCGACGGCAGCAGGTGGGAATGCCGGGTTGACGGTTCCTCTCTAAGGAAATGGCCTGCTCCCGCGCCAGGAAGAGGGAGCGCCTCTCCCTCGGGGAGATACGAGGCAAGGACCGTTGCCGGCAACCTGGTGCTAATCGACCATATCGAGGGCTCCTCGACTCCTCTCACCGACGACGCCGAACCCGCCCACGGCTACGGGTCGTCACCCGAGGGTCGCAACTCGGCGGTAACCGACCGGCTCGGCAAGCGTGAGACACCGCCCCGGGTGGTTTGGTCTCCCGATGAGCGCAATCTGCTGACGCACCGCCTCGACGAGCGGCGGGTCCAGAAGTTGCACCTCTGGCAGGGCGCTCCCCGTGACGGATCGTTGCGTCCCCGGGTTCACTCCTACCGCCAGGCCTTGCCGGACGATGCCGAGTTGCCGCTGGCGCAACTGGTGGTGTTCGAGGTGGAGACCTCCAAGCGCGTTGACCTTCAGTGGCGGCCGCTGGAATCGTCGTTTCTCACTCCCATAGAACTGAACCACGTCTGGTGGGCCTCCGGAGGCGACACCGTGTTCTTCCTGGACTGGGACCGGGATCGGCGCTCCGTCCGCCTGGTCTCGGCCGACCCGTCGACAGGTGAGTGCAACGTGATGGTGGAGGAGCGAAGCGAAACTCCCATTGACCTCAACGCCGTCTACTACGGCGCTCCCAATGTCTGGGTGGCGAAGGACCGCCGGGAGATCATCTGGTACTCGGCCCGAAGCGGCTTTGGTCACCTCTATCTGCTGGACGGCCGCGGTGATCCCATCCGCCAGTTGACCGGCGGGCAGTGGCTGGTCACCGACCTGGTGAGAGTCGATGAAAAGACCCGGACGGCGTTCTTCATGGGCACCGGAAGAGAGCCTTCCCGTGATCCCTACTACCACCACCTCTATGCGGTAAGCCTCGACGGGGGAGAACCGGTCCTCCTCACGCCCGAGGAGGCAGAGCACGGCGAGTGGCCTCCCTGGGTGGACTTCTCGCCCGACGGTCGTTACTTTGTGGACCGTTTCTCTCGGATTGACCAACCGCCCCGAACGGTTCTCCGCCGCTCCACCGGCGAGTTGGTGGCTCAGGTAACCGAAACCGACGTCTCGGCGCTGCGAGCCACCGGGTGGAGGTACCCCGAGCGGTTCACCGCCAAGGCAAGCGACGGCCAGACCGACCTGTACGGCATGATCGTCCTGCCCCATGACTTCGATCCGGCCCGCAAGTACCCGGTGATCGAGAGCATCTATCCCGGTCCCCAGGCCACCAGGACTCCCCGCGGCTTCACCGATGTGGTGGGGGAGAGCACCCGCTGTCTGGCGGAATTGGGATTCGTGGTTTTCACCGTCGACGGCCGGGGTACACCGGGACGGTCCAGGGCCTTCCTGGATGCGGGATACGGCAGGTCCGCAGAGGCGGAGGTTCTGGCCGATCATGTGGCGGTGCTCACCCAACTGGCCGAGGAGAGGCCGTACCTTGATCTCGATCGGGTCGGCATCTACGGTCACTCAGCGGGAGGCTACGCGGCGGTCAGAGCCATGCTGGAATACCCGCAGGTCTACCGGGTGGGTGTCGCCTCGGCAGGAAACCATGATCAGGCGCTCACCAACGTCACCTGGGGCGAACGCTGGATCGGGCCCGTCGGGGGACCCGGCTGGGACACCCAGGCCAACCGGACTTTGGCTGGGAACCTTCAAGGAAAACTCCTCCTGGTGACAGGGGATCTGGACGACAACGTCAACCCTGCCGCCACCATGCAACTGGTCGACGCCCTGATCGCGGCCAACCGGGACTTCGACCTGCTGGTGCTACCCAACCGCAACCACGACTTCGCCGGAACCTGGGGCACCTGGAGCGAAGACCCCTATTTCACCCGCCGCCGCTGGGACTACTTCGTCGAGCACCTCATGGGAGAGCAACCACCCCCCGGATACCAGGTTGGTGTCCCCGGTTGAGCACCTTGCCGGGTGGTGCGATCCACCACATCCGGTTGTGATCATCGAATACCTGACTCCGAGACTTGCCTGACTGACCCCGAGGCACAATACCTACCCGAGCTTCCCTCAATCTGGAGTCTAAAAACGGTGGGGTGATCAGCGTTCGCGGTTTGTCCCGAACCCCGAGAGACGCCCCGAAAGTCCACGTCACAAAGGGTCTCACAGCATTGAATAGACGGACCGTCCAGGTGGCAAAACTGGATTGGTGTCCACACCAACGTTGGATCGGGCCATCGCTACGCTGAGCAGCGATGGCTAGGGCTCATATCAATCCAACGGTATTGCGGTGGGCAGCAGAACGCTCCGGCGCCGAGTCTGCCGATTTGGCGGTCGCCTTCAATAAGACGCCAGACCAGATTGAGGCATGGATGGCCGGATCGGCCGCACCCACGTTCGCCCAAGCCCAGAAACTCGCCAGGCGACTACGCGTTCCATTTGGCTATCTCTTCTTAAGGACTCCGCCCATAGAGCCTCTCCCGGTCCCTGACTTCCGCCGCGTGCATGGTGCTGGCCCCCGAGAACCCTCTGTCGATCTTCGCGATGTCCTGGCGGATGTTCTCCGAAAGCGGGACTGGTATCGGGACTACCGCCTCAACGCGGGTGATGGCCCTTTGCGTTTTGTAGGGCGATTCTCGCTCCATTCGTCCGTCTCCGATGTGGCCCGACACATCGCCCAGACCCTCGACTTCGAGTCAGTTGTTCGCCCTCAACGGAACCGGGACGACTTTCTCAAAGCCTTCGTCGGTCAAGTCGAAGAGTTGGAAATCTTGGTTATGAGGAACGGTGTGGTCCGCAACTCGACAAATCGGCCTCTTGATCCGGAGGAGTTCCGAGGCTTCTCCATCGCTGATCCGCTGGCGCCGGTGATATTCATCAACAACGCCGACAGCAAAGCGGCGCAGGGTTTTACGCTGGCCCACGAGTTGGCCCATGTCTGGATTGGTGAAGGAGGCATCTCGGACGCAGACCCAACCATCGAAGAGGAAGCGTCAGAAAGTATCGAAGCATTCTGCAACGAAGTGGCTGCAGAACTTCTGCTGCCCTGGCGCCGCATTGCTGATAGTTGGAAGAATTGCACCGTGGCATTGGAGAGCTGGATAGGGGCTGTTTCCACCGAGTTCAATGTCTCAACCGTGATGGCCGCCCGTCAACTCTGGGCCCGCGGCGGTATGAGCCGTGAAGAGTTTTTCTCCTTCTACGAGACCGAGCAGGCCAAATGGACCGCCAACAGCAGACAGACCAGCGGAGGGAACTTCTACTGGAATGTCCCGATCCGCAATAGCAGGCTCCTGACTCGGTTGATTCTTCGGAGCGTGGCCGCTTCAGAGACTTTGGTGCGTGATGCTTCTCACCTTCTAGGCGTCAAGCCTGCCAACCTGCCCAAGCTCCAGAATTCGATGGGTGGGCTGTAGTGCCCCTCCGCCTCCTTGATGCCAATGTCTTCATTCAAGCCAAGCACTCCTACTACAGCTTCGACTTGGTACCGGCATTCTGGTCGTGGCTGCAGAGCCAGGCAGATGTTGGCATCGATTGACCTTGTGTACAAAGAACTGAAGGACGGGTCAGATGAATTGGCCCAATGGGTCAAAGAACGGCGCCAAGCCATCTTTCATGTCGGCTCTTCCTCACCGGTAGTTGCCGGGCACATCGACTCTCTCTATACCTGGGCGCAGCGAGAGGGATACAAGGAACATACGATCAGGGACTTCATGGATTCTGCCGATCCCTTTCTGGTGGGCGCCGCGGCCTCGCGTGGTGCGATGGTGGTGACACAAGAGACCCCGGCCGGTCTTAGCAGAAAGAAAGTCAAGATCCCAGACGCATACGATCATCTTGGAGTCCTATGGGAACACACATTTGACATGATGCGTTCTCTGGGGGCGAGATTCACGTAGAGGGATACAGTTGGGCCGCTCTGTTCCATGAGGACAATTCCCAAGTGCGGTACGCGGTCTTCCAAAAGTCGGTGTGGTCGTGCATCCAGTATCGATCAGTGCAATGACGGTCGCGGTGTGTCCGCCGACTACCGTGACAGCTTCGATTTATCGCTCCGGTATGTCGACCGGGCACTCAATGACGGGGCGCACGACTGAAGGGCCCCATTCTGATCGGTTTCTGGTCACGGATGTGTTGTATTGACCATCGCTCATCCGGGAATTCGCTCGTCGCGTAGTGGTAGGCGTCTATCTCGGTAAGAAGCATCTTGATCGCTTTCTGGTCACGCAGGACGACCCATTGGTCATGATGCTCCACAAGGAGCGCGGGTAGCATCCGGGTAAAGGCTCTGTAGTTGTCTGAGACTTGTTTGCGGGCCTCAGAGAACGTAACGGTGCTCATGAGCAACGTTGTGGTGCACTTGTTAACAGTAGCGCATGGTGTGCCATAGGTGGTCCCTTCCGCAGCCTTCTTCCACCCAATAGGATATCTTCAGGACTGGGACATCCACGGTAGTGGGCATCAACCTCCCGATGCCAACTGGGCTCCGACGGCCAGTGCACCTGCTGCACTACACCCTGAGGCAAACCGAAGGCATCTCGTCGTACACCTTTCCATCAAGCAGACGGCCACCGGATTTGGAGTGGAAGCCTCCCCACTGCTTGAAGAAGAAGGCGATGTCGGCGGCCTCACACTGATCGCGCAAGTCGAGAGCCCATGCTTCTTCCATGGGTCTCGCGCCTGGGCCACTCTCGCCACCGGCGATCACCCAGTGGATGCCCGAGAGATCCAGATCAGGAAGAGGGCCCAGTAGAGGTTCGGCACTGATGAATCTCACTACGGCGGGAACGGTTCTGAGGTGGTTGATGCGGAAGACGTAGCGACTGGTCTCCACACTCACCCCCATCCAAGCGTTCGGGGGCCAGTCCAACTGGGACCCGAGAGAAGCGAGTCGCTTGGAACGCTTGGTGAGAATCTGGTACGTGTGCTGCGGCGTCTCAGCCATCACGGTAAACACGTCTTGGATGAACCCGAGAGGGACTTCGGGGTGAAACAAGTCGCTCATCGAGTTGACGAACACGAGCCTCGGGACCCGCCATCGGTATGGCTCCGCCAAGACCTCCCGGTGCAGGGTGAGTCCGAATCCAGGACCGCTGGTGCGGGGATCACCGTCGTTCTGGTATTTGGGTTGGCCCATGGCCCGCAGACGCTTTGCGAAAGTGAGCGCGTAGCAGTTGTCACACCCCAAGGACACCTGGTCGCAACCGGTTGTAGGGTTCCAGGTCGTCTCGGTCCACTCGATCCCGGATCTGTCACTCACGATGTTGGGTCTCCTCCCTGCCGGAACGCTGTTTTAGCAAGCATAAGAAGGGGGAGTGATACTTTACTCCGCTTCCCGAGACACCTGGCGCGGCCCTGTCGAGGAGGAAGGTAGTCCAAGAAGCCACTGGTGAATGGTGATAAGGTGGGGCGACTCCCGGATTAGCACAGTGGCCCTCCTGATAGTCGCCCAAATCGTATCCGCGCATCTGCCTGGTCGCGTCTCTAGAGTTGATGGCGAGGTCCTTCGAAGCTCTTCTCTTCATCAATATGCCATGACAAAGTTGCTCGGATTCCTCGTATTGCTGTGTTCCTTCACGGCGGCATGCGGTTCCTCGGCCACCAGTACCACGCTTTTGGAGCCGGCGGTTGATCGGCTACCTGCTGATCCTTTGGCTCCAACGCAGGATTGGGTGGCCGGAGTCAACGCGGCCGGGTGGGACTTTCACCGCCAATTGGTGGGCAACGCAGTCTCCAGCCCGGCGAGCATCGGTCTGGCCTTCAGTATCAGCCGCGCCGGTGCATCCGAAGACACCGGGGCGGTGCTCGATGAGATCTTCGGATTCCCCAAGGTTGATCTCCACGCTGCGGCCAACGCGGTTGATCTGAAACTGGCCGAGGCCTCGGTGGAACCGACCACCCTGGAGGTGGCAAACCGTCTCTTCCCCGACGACGAGTTCTCTCCACTTCCCGAGTTCTTGGAGAACGCCGGGGCCCACTACGGTGCGGCGGTCCAGCCGATCGACCTCGACGACGGCGCCAGGGCGACCGAGACCATCAACGGATGGATATCGAATGCCACCCGCGGTCTGATTCCCACCATCGTCACCGAGCAGGCCGTCCGACGCCAGGAACTGGTCCTGGCGAACACCGTGTACCTGAAGGCTGACTGGATCGAGCCGTTCCTCCCCGGGCTGACCACCGACGGGCCGTTCACCGCCGACGGGCCGTTCACCACCGGCGACCGCCGCGTGGTCACAGTGCCGTTCATGCACGACCCGAAACCGGTGGATCGTCGCTTCGTCCGACTCGACAACGCCGATGCGGTTGAACTTGCATACCAGGGTGGCCAGTTGGCGATGTGGCTGATCGTGCCCCACGATGTCGGGGGATTGGCCGCGGTGGAGGAATCGCTCGACTCACAGGACTTGACCGGTCTGGGTGTCATTGCCCAACAGGGCTTCGTCGACCTCACCATGCCCAAGTGGGAACAGGCCCTGCCTCCCACCGATCTGTTCAAGTGGCTCTGCCCCCTGGGGTTCTGCGCTGGAGCATCCTTTGAGAACATCGCCCCTCAGATCATGATGTCTGCAGCCCTCCACGGCGCCAAGGTGACCGTCGACGAGGAGGGCACCGAAGCGGCAGCTGCCGGCATCATGGTTTTCGAAGCCTCAGCAGCGCCACAGGTGGACCTCACGGTGGTCGCCGACCGCCCTTTCCTTTGGGCCATCGTCCACGCCGAAACCGAAGCGCTTCTGTTCATAGGACGCCTGGTCGACCCGACCGCCTAGTCTGTGGTCGAGTTTTCTCCTGGGTCGGACAGTTCGAGAGCCAGTAACTCCTCCCGGTACGGCTCCAACACTTCCCGGAAGAGGCGGTATCTGTCGATGGTCCAGTCGTGGACTTCGGCCCATGAGTCTGTAAGGTCGGAATAGTTGTCCGGGTAGTGGCTGATGATCGTGGACCCCCGATTCCGCTGCCACTGGCGTTTCCATTCCAGCTTGCCCAGGCGTGATTCTATTTGATCCCGGTCTCGATGGAGCCGGTCGAAGGCGCGACGGCACCAGTTCAAGCTTCCGCCGCCGCGGGTGGTGATTTGGTACGAAAAGTAGATGCGGTTCGGGAAGTCAATCGAGTAGTTGAGTCCATCCACATGCTTGATGGCCAGCCAGGATTTGTCGTGGTCCTTCCACTGGCCGCGTGGAAGGTCGGACTCTTTCAGCTTTTCTTCCAGGCGCCTGCGGAATTCTCGGTATCTCTTCTTCGGAGTACGCAACACGATGTTTTGTTTCCGCCAGTCATTCGGGGCGGCGACAACGCGAAAGTGCGGGGCAGGCCGGGAGTCGTCGATCTTCCACACCTCAATGGCGACGCCGAAGAACCTGGTCTGGGTGCCGGTCCGTTGGTTGAGCCACTGCAGCACCTGCCAGTGTTCGTCTTCGAAATCCCTGGCGATCCAAACAATTGTGTCGGCGTCCTTCCCCGCGGCGTAGATCAGGATCCGGGCTAAGTGGTCACCGTCGCTGGAAGTCAGTTGGTTCTCGATGATTACCGGACGGCCGCTGCCGTCAGTGGCCATTATGTCAAGGGAACGGCTGCCAACAGGCGATTCACGTTCCTGTGTTTCCAATTCGATTCCCAGGGCTTCTCCGAGGTCGGCAATGTGCTTTGCCAACCACGGTGTGAAGTCGCGCGCTTCGTTGGGCCAGACGGAACGCAACTCGACTCTCTTGATCTTTGAGAGAGCCTGGTGAATGACCTCAGTGCCCATACGTGAGCGAAGACAATACCACTGGAACGAGCATCCCGACCGGAGCGCAGCGACCCAGCGCCTGCTGCGCCCACTTCTTGAACCGCGGAAAGCCGTGCGAAGTTCGCCGACTCAAGGCGGCTCGCAGTCAACGAGTTGTAAGCGCGCCCACCCCTTATGTGCCGGCTCTACGGGAACGGTAATGATTATCAGTATCATTCCATCGAGACAAACAAGGAATAGGTGAGTCGCTGGTTGCCCTCAGCGCCTGATCGGCAACGCTTTCGTTGGGCATACGGCGCCGATCTGCCAGCGGTCCGAGCAGAAGGAGTTCGAGATGGGACGAGTCCTAGTCGGTAGAACCGGCGTGAGCAGGCTGGCGCGGGCGTGCATCGCTTTCACCCTCATAGCCGGCGTGCTTGTCCTTCCGGGATTGGAGCCCGCGTCGGGCCAGGAGTCCCCGGACTGCGAGGTGACAGACCTCGGGACGCTGGGCGAAGACGGGTTGGAGGCGACCGGGCGTTGGACAGGCGACGACTGCGATTCACAGTTCCGTCCGGGCAATGACGCCCACAACTACCGGTTCCAGGTCACCACTGCGGGACGAGTCAGGATCAACCTGGCATCCGCCGGCGCCGACCCTTACCTCTACCTGCTGGCCGAGGATGGCAGTCGCATCGCTGACAACGACGACGGCGGAGACAACATCGACGCCCGCGTTGAGCGAGACCTGCTTCCCGGTACATATTCGATCGAGGCAACGACGGTCGGCGGACGAAGCCGGGGACCTGCAGACTTCGCCATCTCCGTCAACTACGTCTCCGGTTGCGAGCCGGTGCATCTGGGCACGCTGGAAGCGGGCGCCGATCTCACCGCATCCGGAACCTGGACACTCGACACCTGCGGGTCGCGCTTCGTCGTGGCGCACCCCGCTCACGGCTACACGTTCAACTTGGAGCAGGCTGGCCGCGTTCGTATCGACCTGGCATCCGAAAACGGCGATCCTGTCATGTCCTTGGCGTCGTTGACGGGCGGCATAATCGGTGCCAACGACGACGGCGGGGAGCGCCGCAATTCCCGCATAGACCAATTCCTGCCGGCCGGTGGCTACTTCATCGAGGCCACCACCTACCTGGAGCGCGACTACCAACCCCTGCAAGCCGACTTCGAACTGCGGGTCCACTTGGTGGACGAGCAGGCAGAACAGAAGCAAGCCCGGTTGAAGATCGAGAAAGTGAAAGTCCCCACCGGGGTGGTGGCGGGCGATCCCTTCCCCGTCCACTTCCGCGCCGGGAACGTCGGGGGCGATCTGGCCGCGGGCGGCTCAGCCGTGCTATATGTGTTCGGACGCGGCGTGTTCGAGCGCATCGGCCCAGTCGCTGGCCACTGGCAAGCCGGAGTCTCATATCACTCCGGCTCCGGTACGGCGAGCACGAGCAGTGCTGTGCTCCGCGACATCGCTCCGTTCGAGGTCACTTTCAATCGGTCCGGCCCCTCGTGGCTGTTCGTGGGAGTTGTCACCTACGACCGGACGGGTCGTGAGATCGGGTTCCACGGCCAATGGCAGAACCTGATTGTTCTGGACGGCCCGGTCTTCGAACCCGTGGACGTGCAGGTAGACGGCACCAGATACACCGTGACCGCGGTATTTGATGCCGATGGGGATGTTACGACAGAAGTGATCTCCGGCACCGGCTCAGAGATAGAACCGCAGGTTCGGCTCAAAGCGATCTATACGGCTGGTGTGCATACCCAGCTATTGGACGGCGTATTCGAGCGGCCGGGGATCGCGGCGCTGTCAGAGGGAGACAAACAAACCCCGGTCACCGTGGAGGACCTGTCGACGGACACACTCGTTGATGCGTTCGCGCAGCGATACGTTTCTGTTGTCGGCGCGTCGGGGGTAATCGATTCCCTGGCTGCCGGAGAGGCACTCAATCCGATCACGGTCGAGGATGCCGTGCTACGGGCAGCCGATGAAGCATCTTCGGAACTGGCGTGGATGGCCTCCTCCTGGCGCTCGCTGCAAAGGCGAATAGACAATGGCGCGGCGCTGTCGTTCGAGGACGCGCTCAAGACCCATTCCCAGGTGGCCTATGCCGAAAGCGTCGTGGCGGCGGCAGTGACGGCTGGAGAGATCGTCACCGCGGCCCGAGATGCCGAACAGGGATGGCAGGACGCCGACGTACGGAAGATGATGGCAGACCAGGCGGCCTGCAACCCCGGAGCGGACTCACTGCGCGACGCGCTGGAGACAACGGACGCCGCCAACATCGATGAGTTGCTAGTTGCGGACGCCGAAATGCGTGCCAGCCGACCGGTTCACGGATTGGCAGTTGACAGGGCATTGTGCGCGGTTGCGACATCCCGCTCCACCAACCTCCGTTTCCTGCAACGCCTCGGAATCAGTCACAGCAGCGAGCTTCGCACACAACTCGGTCTCGGGACCCCCCCGGCGCCAAGCCCCGAGTCTCACCGGCTGCGCATAGTCGCCAGGCTGGGCGAGGACGGGCGCATTGAGCACCGCGTCGAACTGGCCGGCGGCCAGCAAGTCCTGCCGTCGCAGCGATTCCTAGATGCCGACACCCCTGTGGGAAGTTGGCACGTGAGCGGGGACGTAGAGGTGGGGGACGGTTCGATCGGGAACATCCGAGTACGGCGCCTTGCCGGCGGCCGGACCGAAGTGGGATACGTCGGAGCCGACGGCGAGGTAATCACCCCCCGCCTTCGCTACCTGCCAGCCGACCTCCCGGTGGGAGTCTGGTTCCGCAGCAGCGAAATTGAAGTACCCGCAGCGATCTTGATGGACCCGTCAGACTCTGATGAAGAGTGAATAACTGTGTCATCGGTCTAGTTGCCAACCGCAACTGACCCTTTCGGTAATGCCGGCTGCAGGTACAACCAGTGTCGACCCGTGGTGTTTCTGGATGCCCCTTTTCCATTCGACACCCTTCGCGTAGTCCTTCCGGCAAACTCGGAGGTCTCCCGGGTTCGTCGGGTGCCAAGTGCCTGAGGCCATCGCTGTGGAGGCGTCGGGGATCACCGTCTCCCTACATCCGTAGGGCAGAGATCTCCCTTGACCGGAGGCGACGGATGCGGTCGGCCGGGGTGGTGGCCAGTATGGCCAGTCTGTGTTAGGCGGTCGCCCTGTCCAACCCTTGGAGTGTCTGCGGTACCCTCGGCATCTTATGGAGGAAGTATCCATCGTCTATCCGAGCGACGACCGGGCTCTGATCACCATCGAGCGACCAAGCACGCTTAACTCGCTTGACATGGCCACTCTCAACGCTTTGGAGGGGGCAGCCAGAGAGGTGGCGGACCGGTCGATGCTCAAGGTCGTGGTCGTTCGGGGGAGGGATCGGGCGTTCTCGTCGGGGGTCGACCTGAGTCTGCTCGGAAGCGGGGATAGCACCGACCCGAGGGTGGTGGGTGAGGCGGGCCGCACCATGATCGAAGCCTTCGATGCGATCCCGGCTGTTACCGTGGCGGCCCTGCGGGGAGCAGCAGTGGGAGGCGGCCTGGTACTGGCGGCCGCATGTGATCTGCGGGTGGCGGCCGATGACACCTACTTCTCGATTCCCGAGGTCGATGTGGGACTCCCGGTGGGATGGGGAGGGGTGCCCCGACTGGTCCGCGAACTCGGGCCGGCTCTCACAAGAGAGCTGATAATGACCTGCCGCCCCTTCACCGCCCAGGAGGCGATGAAGGCGGGATTCCTCAACCGGGTCGTGCCGCCTTCGGCCCTCGATCTGGCCGTCGACGAATTGGTGTCCACATTGTGCGCCAAACCCGGCAAGGTGCTAAGAACCGTGAAGCGCACCGTGTTGGAGTCGACCGAGGAGATGCTGGCGGCAAGGGGACGTATCGCAGACGCCGAGATCTTCGCGGCAATCTCCGCCGACCCGGAGAGTCAACGCTCAGCGGCCGCCTACATCGCCGACCATCGCAGGTCACCAACCTCAGAGTGAGGCGGTCTGACCCAATACGGCAGAGGGCCGGTTCGGGTGGTCTATGAGCTGACCCCAACAGAGTCTGGCTGTCGGCCAAGGGCGGCACAATAGCTGGAGCGTGATGGCAACTCCCAAGCTGGGCAAGGACGCCGCCCGATCCTCTTCATGCCGGAACCCACCCGGGGGAACCACCGCGGTGGCGGGAACCTGACCGGATCGCTTCCCGTCACGAACCGAAGGGGAGCGGAGCAATGTCACAGCCACTCCATATGATCGAGGCTATGAGTAACAAGAAGAAGCGTCGAAAACAGGTCTTTAGCCTCGATGGGCAACGCTGCCTCCGCTGCGGAAGCTCCCGCGACCTTGAGATCGATCATGTGGTCCCGCAAGCCGCGGATGGGCCGAGTTGTTGGAAGAACCTCCAAACCCTCTGCCTGCCGTGCAACCGACTGAAGACCGACCAACCCATCGACTACCGATCCCCCGAGCGTCGCCTCACGGCCGAACAGAAGTGCGGTTGCGGATGGGAACCACCCCTCGTCGTCAGGAAGTTCGGCAAGTTCTCAGAACAACGCCAGTCGATCTGGGAAGCATGGCGAGCAACCACCGGTGGAGTTTCCCGACATACGGACCGTCTCAGCAGTAAGTGGGTATTCGCCGGTACATGGGTGCCCATATCTGAGCTGTTCGAGAAACTCAACCAAGGCATAACTCTCGACGAATTCCTGGACTGTTATGAAGGTATTGAGAAGTCGGATGTGGAGTGGATCATCGACCTTCAGATCGAGCGTTTGCAAGCTGTTAGATCCAACGCTCCATGAGCGGAGAACGCCAGGAAGAACCAGACAGGTTCACCAAGGGAGCTGTAGCTGTGTATCGCCTGATCGACAAAGAACATTCCTACCTGGCATTCGGCCCCCAACTCTTCGCCAGCCCTCGCTACAACGAGTGGTGGGAATTCGAAGCGGTAGCACTCATCAAACTCGGCAATGGACTGGAGCTGGGTTTCTCCAGCTGGGCAGGAGGGCCGATGGGGCGCTGGTGGCTTTACTACCAGGATGAGATGTATCACGCGATGGATTTGTTGTCGCCTGCTGCTCCTGACATTCCCATTCTCTGGCTCAAGCCTCCCCCCAGCCCTCCACCTGGTAGCTTCAACCGTTGGGCCCTCGGGAATCTGGTTAGCAACGCTAACAGAGGCCTATATGCCGAGTGGCTGGTCGGTCAAGCACTTGGCGTCATCGGTGACGGCGACTATCGAACCGAGTGGGACTCGTGTGATCTCCGCTACCGCGGCGTCACCATCGAGGTCAAGGCCTCGGGGCTCAGCCAGACGTGGAACCCCGAAAAGCAGTCGACTCCGAGATTCGACATAAGGCCTAGGAAGATGGCTTGGAACGACGAAACCGATCAGTGGCAAACGTTCGATCCGCCCCGGCGTGTTGCCAATTTCTATGTGTTCTGCCTTCACGAGACGCTACCACCCGCAACCAATAAGGATGTTCAGGATCCACAGTGGTGGACCTTTTGGGTGATCCCAACACGGGTTCTCGATGAGCAACTCGGCATGCAGAAGAGCGTGGGGGTGGGAACACTGAATCGTCTAACCCGGTCGGTCGAGTGGAAGGCGATACCAGCGGAGCTCTCCTCCCTGATTGAGGGGGACTAGAACTTTCAGGAACTCAACCGATCGAAACAAAGAGTGTGTTACGACACACATGCATATTCAGACGTAGGCATCTCATCATGCACCCTTCCAGCAAGCAGACGACCGCCGGATTTGGAGTGATGGCCTCCCCACTGCTTGAAGAAGAAGGCAACGTCGGCGGCTGCGCATTGATCCCGCAAGTCGAGAACCCATGCTTCTTTCATGGGTCTCGCTCCGGGCCGCTCTCGCCACCTGCGATCAGCCAGTGGATGCCCGACATATCCAGATCAGGAAGAGGACCCAGTAGAGGTTCAGCACTGATGAAGCGAACTTCGGCAGGAACGGTTCTGAGGTGATCGATGCGGAAGACGTAGCGACCGCTCTCAACGATCGCCCCCATCCAGACGTTCTCAGGCCAGTCCAACCCGGGGCCGACCGCCGCCAATCGCTTGGAGCGCTTGGTGAGAGGACCACCACGCCAGCGGTGGAGCCGGAGGCCGATCGGCTGCCTGCTGATCCCCTGGCCCAGCGCCTGCGGACTCCACCCAACGATAGGCCACCGAGCAAGGTGGAATAGGATCGCAACCTGGTGGAGGTAGGTACTATCAGGTTGACGATAAGTATGGAAGCGATGCAGGAGGCAAGTGTTGGTTGAGTTTCTCGCAACCACCGGGGTGTCGTACCACCTTGAGGAGCTGATAAAGCAGAGCAGAGAACGGCTAGTGCTCATCAGTCCGTTCCTGCGCGTTAACCCTCGTATCCGAGAGCTTCTTGAAGACAAGAACAGGATGAAGGTCGATATTCGTGTCGTTTATGGGAAGAGCGATCTGAAACCTGAGGAGAACAATTGGTTGGAGAGCATGACGTCAATCAGGACAAGCTTTTGCTCTAACTTGCACGCCAAGTGCTACATGAATGAACGAACGGCATTGCTCACGTCCATGAACCTGTACGAGTTTTCTCAGGTCAACAATCACGAAATGGGTGTGTTGATTGACAGGAGTCAGTCCAAGGACCTGTACATGCAGATCTACGACGAGGCGATGAGGATTGTGCGCTTGAGCGACGAAATCCGGGTCAAGGTTGCCCGGGTACCGAAGACGGCTGTCGAGGATCCCCGACCCGGAGATGCTCCCAGTTGTCCAAAGTGCAACGAGACGATGGTGGTTCGCACAGCCAAGAAGGGCGCCAAGAAGGGCGAAACCTTTTGGGGGTGCACCACCTTCCCCAAGTGCTGGGGCATGAGGCCTGTTGAAACTCCCCCAGCTCCCTCAAAACCCTCCTCGCGACGTGGATTCCGCTCCCGCAGGAAACGTTCTCAGCGATCAGGCTGAATTCTCTGTGTGACTTGGTCCTTAAGGGGGAGGGTCGATTAATGAGCCTGGACCAAAGCAATAGGGTTGGCCCAGTCGCTTGGCTGCGATCCTGCCGAGTCCCGCCAGGCAGTCGGCCATGTCATTCAAGGGGTTTCCGGAGTGGCTCTTCACCTTCTTCCAGCGGATGTCCCGTCCGTCACACAGCCCGTCGATGGTTTCGATCAGTTCCCTGTTCGCCACCGGTTGACCACCGGGTCTCCGCATGCCGTGTTCGCGCCAGTTCTCAAGCCATTCGGTGAAAATCATCACGACATTTCGGCTGTCCGGCCTGATCAACAGCGGCTGCTCCCGGGGGAAATAGCGTAGGAGCTCCAGAACGGCAGTCAGTTCCATGACTTCATGCGTTGTTTGGGGGTCACCACCCCACTGGTATCGATGGTCCTCGGCGGCCCATCCCCAGCCACCGGGTCCGCCTCTAGTTTCACCGGACCCGTCGGTATAGACAGTCAGTCGTCTCATCTTGTTCACTTGGCCGTAATCGTAAGAAGGATCGTCACAGACCCCAGATCGGCCCACCGAAATTCTCCGAAAGGAAGGCGGCGTATCTCGATAGCCCACCTCCGCAACAGTATCTGTATTCCCATTTGAGGGAATCACAAGGTAGTTGGGGGACTAATGGCCGGTCTTCAAGGCCAGGTTGAGCGTCGTGAAGTTGGGTTCACGCGGCCCGACCAAGTGGCCAACTAAAGTGGCCAGGGGTCTGAACCCGCCCGTCTAGAGTTGATGCCGAGGTTTCTCGGAGGCGCTTCTCCATCCAATAAGCCATGACAAAGTTGCTCGGATCCCTCGTATTGTTGTGCCTCTTCGCAGCGGCATGCGGTTCCTCGGCCACTACCACCACGGCATTGGAACCGGTGGCCGATCGGCTGCCTGCCGATCCCCTGGCGCCAACGCCGGATTGGGTGGCCGGAACCAATGCGGCCGGGTGGGACTTTCACCGCCACCTGGCGGGCAACGCGGTCTCCAGCCCTGTCAGCCTCGGCCTGGCCTTCAGCCTCAGCCGCGCCGGTGCATCCGAAGACACGGGCGAGATGCTCGATGAGATCTTCGGATTCCCCAAGGTTGATCTCCATGGTGCGGCCAACGCCGTCGATCTGAAGCTGGCCGAGGCCTCGGTGGAATCCACCACCTTGGAGGTGGCCAACCGTCTCTTCCCCGACGACGAGTTTTCGCCATTGCCCGAGTTCTTGGAGAATGCCGGCGCTCATTACGGAGCGGCCGTCCAGCCGGTCGACCTCGACGATGGCGCTACGGCGGCCGATACCATCAACGGATGGGTATCGGCCGCCACCCGCGGTTTGGTTCCCACCATCGTCACCGAGCAAGTCGTCCAACGCCAGGAACTGGTCCTGGTGAACACCGTGTACCTGAAGGCCGACTGGATCGAGCCGTTCCTCCCCGAGTTGACCAGCGACGGCCCGTTTACCACCGGCGACCGCCGCGTGGTGACAGTGCCGTTCATGCGCGATAGGGAACCGGTGCATCGTCGCTTCGTCCGACTCGAGGGTGCCGATGCGGTTGAACTTGCATACCAGGGCGGCCGGTTGGCCATGTGGCTGGTCGTGCCCCACGACTCCGGGCGACTGGCGGCGGTAGAGGAGTCGCTCGACTCACGGGACTTGACCGGACTAGGGGTCATTGCCCAGGAGGGCTATGTCGATCTCACCATGCCCAAGTGGGAACAGACCCTGCCGCCCACCAACCTGTTCGAGTGGCTATGCCCACGGGGGTTCTGCGCCGGAGCGCCTTTCGACGGCATCGCTCCGGGTATCTTCATCACCGCCGCTCTCCACGGCGCCAAGGTGATCGTCGACGAAAAAGGCACCGAAGCGGCCGCAGCCACCGCCATGGCCTTCGACGAGTCAGCAGGCCCACAAGCCGACCTAACGGTGGTCGCCGATCGCCCCTTCCTTTGGGCCATCGTCCACCCCGAAACCGGCGCCCTGCTTTTCATAGGACGCCTGGTCGACCCGACCGCCTAACCGATCTAACTCGGTTCTTGCATCCCGGAGAGCCCAGCCTGGCATCTCCCAAGCCTGGTGGCTAGGTGGCGTTGGCTCTCATCATGTCTCCATGGGAGTTCCTTTGGTCTGTGAACCTGGACCACACTCTCCCCCACACCGGTGCGCTTGCCTGATGGCCCACCGCCGATGAGGTCCCGATCGGAATGCCCCGCTGCTTCCGAATTGGTCTCTTCTCGCCAGATGTCGGGACGGATGGCTATTCCGTTGACCAGCCGATGGCACTCTGCCCACCCTGCCATTCTGATAGGAGTCAGCCAATCAAAAACAACGCGGAGGAAGATGTCGGGCGTAGCATTGGGGACAATCCACCCGGAGGGACTGGCACTAGCATGGTTGACTTTGGCGACCGCCTGAAGCGATTTCAATCGGCAAAACTCCACACACTCCGCCGAGGTCAGCAGTTGGTTTTGGAGGGGTATGCTGATTGCCACTTAGACACCAGGGATTTAGCAATAGAGATGCCGACCGGGGAAGGCAAGACTCTAGTCGCTTTGCTTATCGCCGATTACGCCCTTGATCAAAGGTTCGCCGTGGCCTACTTGACTGGTACCCGGCAACTGGCTGATCACGTTGCGGCCGAAGCCGCAACACTCGGCCTAGATGCTATGCAGTTCGCTGGAGGTAGCTATGGCGGGAGTGCTCTAAAGAATTATCACGACGCTCAGGCCGTTGGCATTATGAACTACTGGGTTTACTTTAACACAAGGCCTGTACCACAGCCGGCGGATCTGGTCATATTCGATGACGCTCACCTCGCCGAACAGCCTTTGACTGGACTTCACATGCTTCGTATCCCCAGGGTACGGGGCGACACCGGAGATCTCTATGAGTCATTGTGTGATTTGATCTTGGCTCGCACGAATGCCTATGGCAACCTGCGAGCGATGAGAGACGGAACTGCTCCACCTGATACGCCTCCGGAACTGCTCGCCTTCAATGACTGGTCAGCAGTCGCCCGTCTATCCGAAGCCCTAATCGACAACTCGTCCTTCTCCTCACATGGTCCAGCTAGATTCGCTTGGCGAGAAGTGCGGTCTCAGCTCTCGCGGTGCGGTGTGTTGATCAGTCCTTCGTGTGTCGAGATCCGTCCCTACCATCCTCCAACTACCCTCAATAAGTGGTACACCAAAGCACGGCAGCGCATCTACCTTTCAGCCACTTTGGGATCGATGGACGATCTCCAACGACGAACTGGCGGATATCCCATCACACGACTCATCCCTGCTTCTCCACTTCCGCGGAGCACCACCGGGGAACGCCGTTTCATTCTCAATCCCACCCAGCTTCCTGCCTTGGACTCGGAGGTGCTGGGATGGGCTCTAAAACAAGCCGCCTCAGCTGGAGGACGAACCACATGGCTTTGCTCCAGCCACGCTGAGGCAGACAAAATCGAGAACCTACTTGAAGCTGTATGTGTAGACGTTTTCAAACTGCGTGCTGGGGATGACATGTTGGACGAGTGGAAGCAGTCGCCACGGGGACACTTGGTCACGGCTGGCCGATATGACGGGCTTGACCTTGCTGGCGATTTGTGCAGACTTGTGGTCATTCCAACTGTCCCTTACGCCAGTAGCGAGTTCGAGAGATTCGTCGTTGCATACCTGGGAGATGCCTCATTCATGCGCCATCGTATCGGCCAACGAATAACGCAGGCTATCGGGCGAGCAAATCGAGCGAGGGATGATCAAGCTCTCTACCTGGGTCTCGATCCGGCTTTTTCCTCGGTCCTAGCGGATCCGCAAGTCTCCGGTTCCGTTCCTCCTGCCGCTCGCAGTGTGATTAGTGAGGCTCTTGAGTTGCATCAGCAAGGTCCAGAAGAAACAAGACGTGCATGCGAAGCCTTTTGGCGCAAACAGCCTCATAGGGTCGAGGAGAACACTCAAACCATCAAGGCTCGTCCTGGTCGCTTAGCACAGAGAGCTACCGCCGATAGCGCTCACCACGAGGTGGTGGCTAGCACCGAGTTGTGGATAGGTGGCTTTTCGCAGTCGGCTGCCGCCGCAAGAGCCGCAGCCGCCGAACTTGCATCGGTTGGGGAGACTGAACACGCAGCGTTTTGGAGATATGTTGAGGCTCATGCGCATTACCAAAGAGGTAAAGCTTTCTTTGCAAATGCCCGAGCAGCCTTGGAGGAGGCCACCCACAACGGACCCCCAACTGTCTGGTTTCGTCGGCTACAACGCAGTGTCGAAGCCCTAAGTGGTCAAGAGACAATGGCCTTAGGAATGGACAATCTGTTCTTTTATTGGGATGAATGGATCCGAGAACGAGGAACTCGCGTCACGCAAGATCTAACCCTCATGCGAACTTATCTCACAGGGACCCATGATCAGCGATGCGAGGCGCTAAAAGCTCTGGCCCGTCTTGCGGGTGCTAGAGGCGAACGACCTTCCCGGTCAAAGCAGGGTGCGCCAGATTGTCGTTGGTCATGGAGTACGCCCCGGCAGGGGGAGTGGAGGGTTTGGGAGGTAAAGACTGGAAACGCTAAGAAGATACCACGGTCTGAAGTTAACCAGGTCCTAGGCCAGATTGAAGCGGAGCGGCACCGCTCAGGCAAGGCACGCTTGTTTGGATGCTTGATGAGCTCGGCTAGAGAGGGTTATGACGAAGCTCTTGAGGCTGCTCGGGATAGAATTGTTCTCCTTCACAGTAAAGCCGTAGAGAGGTTGTTCGCCATACTCCAGGACCGGTTTTTGCGGTACTTCGATTTATACGGAGAAGGTACCGCGGAAGAAAGAGGTGAGGCCCGAACTGTAGTCGAACCGCTTCTTCCGCAAGACGGATGGCTCGAGAAGCTGTTGGTCCCCTCGCAAGGCCGAGTTCTCTTAGCGAGTGATGTGGAAGCTGTCTTTCCAACGACCTGACAACCGAGCCTCATTAGCATGGCTGGATCTGGGGCTGTGGATTCGAACCTTCTTCAGCCTGGAGACCAACCCAAAGCGCATCGCAACTCCAGGGCTTTGTTGATCTCACCATGCCCAATTGGGAACAGTCCCTTCCGCCCCACCGACCTGGTTCGAGTGGCTCTGCCCTTGGAGGTCTGCGCCGAAGCACCGTTTGAGAACATCCCCCCTCACCCGAGTTTGGCGGGTGGTTTGGTGTTTTACCTGGTCAGGGGGCATACGCGAAAGGGGTGTTTCCACTACATTCGGTGTTTGGGGCCGGTGGTGGGGTTAGGTGATGGTGGCTTTGTCCCAGGTGCGGGTGTCGGCTCCGATGGCGGCGAGTGCCCGTGTTTGTAGGGGGGTTCGTCGGGTGGTGATGGTGATCTGGTGGTTGTTGGTGGTTAGTTCCACGCGGCGGATGCGGTGGAGAGAGCCTGGGTGATGAGCGTCTCGGCTAGGGCGGCGTAGACGCAGACTGCTACGTGACCGCGGACTCGTTTCTCGGTCCAGTGTCTCACCGGTCGTAGTCGTAGGAAGTCTCTTGGGCACCCGAAAGCGGGTTTCGACGGTTTGCAACTGGCGATAGGCGGCCACGATTTCGGCGGTGTCGGCTTGTGCGGGTGTGAGGCTGGTGGTCGGCACGTAGCGACCCGCCAACAGCTTCTCATAGGCCTGGTTGTCCTCGTTGTAGTGGTAGAGAAACCGGCCTGGTCGGGCTTGTCAAATTGTCTGTGTGAGGGGGTGGGTTCATGGGTGTTTATCGGGTTAGGTTCAGTCGGTTTGGGAAGTGGATTTCGAGGTCGAACAGTCGCCCGACCCGCCCGGTGCCGAGGATGCGTTGGGCGGCTCTCCCGATCTTGGCCGGGTCTTTCAGCCTCCCGGCGCGGACGCGATGTTCCAACGCCAACAACTGCGGTTCGGCCGTGGCGATCAGTTCGGCGGTGCGTTGGGTGTCCCGACAGGCACGAGCGTCGGACTCGACCACCACCGTGCGGGTCCCATCTTCAAGGGTGACATCCGCGGCTCCTCTGCAACCGTGTTCGGGGATCTCAACCCACACAGTGTTCTGGTCGACAGCGGCCAAGGCTTGGGCGGTGACAGAGTCTCGGCGGAGTCTGGTGGCCAACAGGTGATCAAAACCCGCTTGGGTGACCGTCTCCAGGTTGGCCCCGGAAATCAGACCCCGGTCGGAAACCACACAGATCCGACCCACCGCGAACCGTTTCCCCCAAATCGTCCAAAAGCCCCGGCAGGGTGGAGGCGTCGTTGGTGTTCCCCGAAAACACATGATGGGCTATCGGGATCCCGCCGGTGGTGCACAACAGACCGATCACTATCTGGGGCCTGTCCGAGCGATGATCCCGGGAATACCCAAACACCCGCGAGGGAAACGCTTCCGACTTTTGGGTCGAACCCTCAAAACAGGTGGACGTCAGGTCATAGCACACCAACCGCAGATTCAGGTTGGTCAAATTGCACAATCTCCTATACAGATGCACCTCGGTCTCGTTCTTGGTGTCGACCACTGCCTCCAGAGCCCGGTAGTACTGGTCCAAAGACGGCGCCGACCACCCAGAAAACATCACCACATCATGATCTGTCCATTCGGGCACACGACGCCTCGAACACGGCGCCACCAGTACACCAACATTCTGTCGCCCCCAAATTATCGTGCCGAAGCAACACCTCACAACACAAAACCCCAGGTCAACACACCAATGACCTCCCACCAAACACCCTGACCCGCCAAACTCGGGTTTAAGGTTCATGCAGGCCTTACTACCATAGATAAGTCTATTCTTCTAACCATCACGGCTGTGATGCCGCGATTTGAGGAGCCGTATGCCCAACAACACATCTCGCCTAAGTGTAGATCTCCTGTATTCGTATTCCCACGAGGATGCTGAGCATAAAGAGGCTATGGATAAGATGCTAGCCACCTTGAAGGAGCAGGGCTTCCTGAAAACGTGGTCAGATTCGGAAATCCTTCCGGG
>MPNA01000022.1 GCA_002238785.1 bacterium OM1 bin76
TGTTTTTGGGGTTTACTCTCACAAACGGAACACCAGCTTTTTCGGCTTTGTGTTCCAGGATGCGGCTGAGAGCAGCCCATCGTTGCTCGCTCATTTTGCGGGAGAACCGCTTGGTGCGGAGCAGACCGGCCACGTTCAAGTCTTCGACGGCTATCCCGTCGTAGGCGCTCACTAGTCGGTGCGCCAGACGAAAATCGGCCTGGGTGGCGCGTTCTTGTTCTCTGCGGTGCGCTTTTGCGACGGCCAATGCCTTTTTCCTGCGCGATCGGGACCGTTTCTTTGATCGGGAGAGGCGACGTTGCGCCCGCTTGATCCGGGACATGTCGGCCACCCGGGCTGCAACGACGGTGCCGTCTGACAGGGTGAGACGATACGAGAGGCCCATGTCGACACCTACCGGGTTGGAAGGTTCAGGTGATTCGCTCCCCGTGTCTCGGTCAGGGTGGCGGATCACCACCTGTAGTTCGGTACGGAGCGGAGTTCTGACTATCCGCAGCATCACTGCCTTGCCGCCCCCTTCCAACGCGGTGGCCAGTCGGCGGCCCTTGTCCCGAAACCGCAGACGGGGAAGGCCCTTCACTTGAAGTTTCCACCATTTGGCGCGGTGGTTCCGAGATGTTTCCGGCGCCGACAGCATCGACGGCGCGGCGTCTGGTATCTCGATGGTTCTCCACCTCCGCGACGGCTTGAACCGGGGATACCCCGGGTTGGCGCCCTGTTCGCAACGCTGGTAGAACGACCGGACGGTACGGTCGAACCGACCCAGCACACCACGGCCCACCTGCACCGCCAACCTCTCCCACTCCAGACGGTCTTTCCGCACACCAGTGAACTCTTTCATCAGGTCATACCTGGACATCTGAAGGTCCCGGGGGAACCGCTCATCAGGATCAGGGTGATGTTCCCGCCACCACCGATAGGTTCCCCTCCACGACTCCAAACATGCGTTGTACAACTCCGCGCTCATGGCGAACACCTCCGTGAGGCGACGATGACCCGAAGGGGAACACTTCACCGAAAACCGGAAAGTCTGCACCAAAACCACACCACACAGGATGCACAGGGGATGTGACAAACCCGTCAACCCAAGCACAAATCCCCAAGAAAACACCATCACCACCCGCCCCCGCCCGCAACAGCGACCCTCCACCGTCTACCCAGGTATATAAGTCCCCAAGATAACTAGTCGGCCGGGAGATGTAGTGATGGATCCCTACGCTGGTTCGGGTACGACGCTCCTTGCAGCCCAGGAATTGGGAAGATCCTGGGTGGGGATCGAACTCAAACCGGACTATGTAGAATTGATTGAGCGACGTCTTGCTGATCGGCCCATCCTTTAGGCGGGGATTGTGTGGAGATTCAAGACCTGAGAACTCGCATTGAGCGACTCTCACCGATGGGGGTGCGGTTCGTCGCACGTTTGGTTGACTCCTTGTCATCTCCTCCACATGCCGACATCATGGGTTCCACTTGGATAGCGACGTGAAACGAGTGGCAGCCCGCGTGTCTCTGGACCGATCCGATGCGAAGATCACAGTGAAACAGATCCAGCTTTCCTCTTGTGTCATACATGCAGAATGGCACATGACTGCCCATGGAAGACAGCCGAGTTTCTAAGCCTGAATCACCGTTTTTGGCGGGTGGGGTGGGGCTAAGTCCCTGTTTATAGTTGTCCCGTATTGCGAATTCCACTCCGGCTCGCCCCGACATGAACCCTTACTCTTCTTCGAATTCCTCCGGCACCTCCGCAGAGGAGACCATCTTCACGGTCTCGGAGTTGGCCGGATGCATCCAGGAGGTGTTGCACGGAGCCTTTCCGTCTTCGGTCTGGGTGACGGGTGAGGTGGCCAACCTGAGCAGATCCAACGCCGGTCATGTGTACCTGGACCTGATGGAACCTGCTGCGGAGGGCTCGCAGGACTCTGCGGCTTTGCTCCACTCGGTGATCTGGGAGAGTCGCCGCCATGCCATCAATCAGGCCCTGCGGAGAGCCAACTGGGGGCCGGTTTCTGACGGCGACGAGTTGAAGGTTCGGGTGTGGGTCGACTTCTATCCACCACAGGGAAGGGTCACGCTCCAGATCCACGAGGTAGACCCCCACTACACGCTCGGACGGTGGAAGGTAGAGCGGGAGCGGGTGGTGGCGTTGCTGAAGAAGGAAGGGGTGTTTGAACAGAACAAGAAACTCGATCTCTCGGTCGCTCCCCACCGGATTGGTCTCATTACCAGCGCCGAAAGCAATGCCTACGCCGACTTCACCTCCACCCTGTCGGAGAGCGGCCTGGGCTGGGCGGTGCTGTTTCATCACTCCGGGGTACAGGGCGACCATGCCCGATCTTCTCTGGTCAAGGCCCTTGATCGGCTCTCGGAACTGAAGCCAGATGTCATTTGCGTTGTTCGTGGGGGAGGCTCCGCCACCGACTTGGCGGTTTTCGATCATGAGACCGTGGCCCGCGCGGTCGCGGGGGCATCGGTGCCGGTCATTGCGGGCATCGGGCATGAACTCGATCAGACAGTCTCTGACCTGGTGGCTCATCGGTCTGAACGAACCCCAACAGCCTGCGCATCGTGGTTGGTGGAACGGGTCAAGGGATTCGCGTCGCAGGTCAATCTTGTGGGCCGGGAAATAGCAGAAGACGCCGATGGGCTCGTCAGGCGCCACAGCAGGCGCCTTGAGGGGTCACCTGTTGCAGTGGCGGGTGCCGCGGATGGTGCTCTGATGCGTTGCCGTCAGGGGCTGGAGAGGTCGGTCCAGGTGTTGCCCGCCCATGTGCGGCCGTGGTTGCAACGGGCCGAGGTTGTGGTTGCCTCCCGCCAGGCGGCCCTTGTCCGAGAGTCAGGGCAATTCCTCAAGGAGGAGCAGGTGCGGCTTGAATCTGCGGAACGGATGGCGGAAGCCTATGATCCGCGACGCAACCTGGCCCGGGGTTGGTCGATCACCCGACGCCGGCGTGGGGGCGTGATCAGTTCCATAGGGCAGGTCAAACCGCCTGAAGAGATCGAGACGTGGCTTTCTGACGGTACGGTGGTAAGCACCGTGTCGGAGACCCGATCGGATCGTGGGACCGAGGGTCAGCAGGAGGTGACACAACTATGAGACAGGCAACCTCTTCACAGAAGACGCCGGACAGTTATGCCGCTGGCCTGGCGGAACTGGAGGAGATCTTGGATTACCTGCGGGGAAGCGAGGTGGACCTGGAGGCGTTGGCGGAGAAAGTTGAGCGGGCGGGGCAACTCATCCGGTTCTGCCGTCAAAGGTTGGACGATATCTCGTTCAAGGTCAACGATGTCCTGGACTCGGTGAAGGCGACATTGGACGGGGATCGTTGATCGGCTGAAGACGAGAGATCTTCATTGTCCTACCCGGGTCCCGAGTGGGCGCGGCGCCGAATCTATTCCTGGGAGAAGTCGGGGGGCGCCATGGTGCCTGGGAGGGCAGTGCGGTAATCGGCAAACAGACTCTGTACCGATCGCCCGATGGCACCGGTGGCGTCGAACAACTGGGAGTGGGCGACCCCCCTTCCATGGGACCCGAACCAAGACTCCGAACGTAGGCCCAGCCATTCCCCCACCGGCATGTGGAGCAGGTGGACGTTGAGGTCGGCGTTCATGAAGACCCAGGAGGTGGGCAGCACCGAACTGACCCCGTTGCCATGGTCGGCAGTTATGACTGCCCGTTGCAGGGGCGTTGGCTCCTCTCCCGCGACTAGCGGGACAATCATCCGGATCCACACCGCTCCGGGACCGGGGTGATCGAAACTGCCCTCGGCCTGGCGCATTTCCACACCGTCGCGGTGAAAGTAGGGACGCCCGCTCACCCCGACGCCCACCCGCTTCATGTCCACCGGCCGCGCCTCGGCTACCTGGAGTGGCAGCAGCGCTGGAGGGGGCAAGGCGCGCTGCGGTGGGGGGCGGTCGGCGATGCGAAGCCGCATCGCGGTGGCCTGGGCAAGTTCGGTGTCTCCGGCTGACAGGAAGGCGCGCACCGTCTGGATACGCTTGCCTTCCCTGAGGATGGAGGTGCTTACTCGCAGCGGCACGGTGGGAACCACCCGGAAGATGTCCACGGTAAGGCGGGCCACCTCCATGGGGGCAAGAGTGGGGACCGCTTCCAGGGCTCTGGCCAGAAGACCCGCCACCAGTCCGCCATGCTGGCCGTCCTCGTACCATCCCGATTGGGAGAGGGGAGTGGACTCCACTACCTGTGAATCGGAGGTGGGCAGATACGGGGCCGGAGGAATCTCCATCAGATCGAGGAGAATATCAGGATCAGGTAGGGTTAAATCCGATGGCAGGGAGCAAGGCATGGAGAGCGGCGGTGATCACCATGAGCGACGGGGTGATCGCGGGGACCCGTCAGGATCGTTCTGGCGATGTCCTTTCAGCATTGTTGACCGATTCCGGCTACGAACTGAAGGTCCGTACCGCGGTGGAGGACACTGAGGAAAAGATCGTCAAGGTACTGGTCGATGCCTGCGAGAAGGTGGATCTGGTGGTTACCACCGGTGGTACGGGTCTGGGTCCCAGGGATGTGACGCCGGAAGCCACTCGCCGGGTGATCGATCGGGAAGTGCCCGGACTGGCGCACATGATGATGGCCGCCGGTTTGGCCGTCACTCCCATGGCGGGTCTGTCACGGGCTGTGGTGGGCGCCCGAGGATCGACGCTGATAATCAACCTTCCCGGTAGCCCCAAGGGAGTCGTGGAGAACCTCGAGGCGATCATGGGCGTCCTTCCCCACGCCCTTGATCTGCTGGCGGGGCACACGGTCCACTAACCACCATTGCCCCGCCCCCGGGTGCCAATACCGTTGTTTGTCACACCCATCCTCCATACTTGTGGGCATGGAGTTTTTCATCATCATCGCCTTGAGTGTCGTGGCTTCTTTGTTGGCGTGGGATATCGCGGCGCGCCGCAGTTCACGGAGGGACACCCAGATCCAGCGGCAGTCCGAGGACACAGTGCAGGCCGTGCTCGACCTCTTGGGTCGAGACCGGCAAGAACGGCAACTGGAATCCCAGGCGCTGACCGAGAAGGCAGCCATCGCGGCGGCTGCCGAGGCGGCGCGGATGGCCAAAGCCGAACTGGAGACCCAATCTCGGTCGAGCGCCGAGATGATCGCCCAGCAGCAGCGGACTTTCAGCAGGACCGCGGAGCAGATAGGAGCCCAGATCGCCGGGATCCAGCGGGATCTCACCTCCCGGCAGGGAAGTTGGTCGGAGCAGTTCGGTCAAGTTAGCGAAACCCTGGCCAAACTGGGCGGGACCACCGAGACTCTCACCAACATGCTCAATTCCTCCGGCCAGAAGGGGAGTTGGGGGGAAAGGGTCGCCGAGGACATCCTTCGAGCGGTCGGCATGAAGGAAGGGGTGAGCTACGAGGTGCGAAAGAGGCTGCCGGGGGGGCAGATTCCCGACTTTGCCTTCTATCTGCCACGGGGACAGTTGTTATGCATGGATTCCAAACTGCCCTTCGACTCTTATCGCGCCTACCAAGAAGCCCCCGAGTCGAAGAAGGACCAATTCCGCAGGGAATTCCTGAAGGCGGTCCGCGGCCATGTGAGGTCCCTTGCCACCAAGTCATATGGGGACGCCGGTCTGGTCCTGATGTTCATCCCGCTCGAGTCGATCTATTCACTCATCTGGGAGGGCGACCACGAACTGCTGGATTACGCTTTCGACAGGGGAGTGATGCTGTGTGGTCCCTCCAATCTCTTTGCGATCCTCACTCTGGTGAGGGAGGCCAATGTGGCGTTCGCTCTTGAGAAGACCGGAGACCAGGTGTTGGATGTCCTCAATCAGATGAAGAGGGAGTGGATGGAGACCCAGAAGGCCATCGGCGTGTTGCAGGGTCACATCAACAAGGCCAACAACAAGGCCGGGGAGATCACCGGCAAGCACTATCAGGCCATGGACAAGGTCTTCGACCGCATCGACGAGGTGCGAAGCGAACGCGGGATGACCCCCACCGACCAGGCCTTGCCCGGCGAGTCCCCGCCCCTCCTGAGGGTGTCCTAGATCCGTGAATGTGACCGGCAAAGGCCTATTGGCCTGCGCCATGCTGAATTGTGCCAACGGGGGTGGGACCGGCTTTCCTCCAAGCGCTTGTGGCAGCGTATCCTGATAAGCGCGATGTCAGAACTGGAGACCATCCTGCAGGCGACCCTTGATTGGGGGCGCATGGGAAAGAGGTTCGCCCTGGCCACGGTGGTCGGGGTGAGAGGATCCACCTATCGGCAACTGGGCGCCCGCCAGTTGATGGCCGAGGATGGGTATTCGGTGGGTACCGTGTCAGGCGGATGTTTGGACCAAGATCTGCACCGGGTGGCGAGGGAGGTGCTGGCCTCCGGCGCGCCCCGCCTGGTGGAATTCGATCTCACCGCTGACGATGAGGCAATCTGGGGATGGGGGATAGGCTGCAACGGCGCCACAGAGTTATTGGTGGTCCCTTCCGACCACGCCGGCCGGTGGGCCGAGGAGATGGCCGCCGGCCGAGGACGGCACCGGACGCTGGCGGTTGTACATGAACTCTTCGGGCCCCGGTTCTCCAAGCTCTACGTGCAGTTTGACGGGAGTCATTCTGGCCGGCTTTGCGACGAGTCAATGGGACGGGACGCCATCGGGGTTGCCCGTTCGGCTATCGCTGAGGGTGAGTCCCGGGTGGTGGCAGTTGGGGGACGACGGTTGCTGGTCGAGGTGGTCGGCGCTCCCAGGAGGCTCCTGATTTGCGGTGCAGGCCATGACGCCGATCCCGTGGTCCAATATGCGGCTGAGTTGGGTTTCGAGGTGGTGGTGACAGACGAGCGTCCGGCCCTCTTGACCGCTCAGAGATTCCCCTCCGCCCGTCTTGTTTCTGCCTTGCCTTCAGAACTGGGGAGGAAAGTCGAACTCGATCAACGAACCTATGCCGTGATCATGAGTCACAACTACCTCAGGGACCTCGACTATCTGAGGTCCCTGCTGGGTACCAAGGTTCCCTACATTGGCGCCTTGGGGCCGGGGGCCCGCTTGGAGCGACTGGTTGTCGACCTGGCAGAATCAGGCTGCTCTCCTTCCCCCGAGGATCTTGCCAAGTTGCACGGGCCTGCCGGTTTGGACATCGGCGCCGAAGGACCGAAGGAGATCGCCTGGGCGATCATGGCTGAGATCCTGGCGGTGCGCCGGAGCAAGGCTGCCGGTTTCTTGAGGGATCGTAAGGGACCCGACTATCTGCGTAGACTTTCGGATTTACGGTCTCGAACGGTTTCTTAGTCATAGGAGTTATTAGTTATGAAAATCACGCACGACTTTGAGGTATCCAAGCCGCTTCCGGTGGTTTGGGACTTCTTCCAAGATGTACCCACCGTCGCTCAGTGTCTCCCCGGGGCGGAACTCACCGAGGACAAGGGTGACGGTGTTTATGCAGGAAGGGTCTCTGCCAAGCTGGGACCGCTCAGCGCCAGCTTTGAAGGAGAAGCCACGGTAGTAGCGGATCCCGCCACTCACTCAGCATCAATCAAGGGCAAAGGTGTTGACAAGAGGGGTGGCAGCCGCGGCAGGATGTCGGTGGTATATCAACTCCGCGAAGCCGAGGGTGGAACCGGCGTCGATATCGAAGCGGATGTCAACCTGGCGGGCGCCGCCGCCCAGTTCGGGCGCAGCGGGCTCATCAGGGAGATATCCAACCGCCTGATCAGTGAGTTCGCCGATTGCCTGGAAGGCAAGTTAAGCGCCATGACGGTCGAGGAAGCCGCCGCGGTGCAGGCGGGTGAAGTCAAGGGACTGCAGTTGTTCTTCAAGACTCTCGGGTCTCGGATCAAGGGAATGTTCTCCAGTTCCGACTGACCTGGGTGGCACTGCCCCGAACGCCTATTGACCCCATATCCGCCAGCCGAGGAGTAGATGCACGTCTGCGGTGGCCCATTGGGGTGAGTTGATTGCAATCCACATCCAAACAACCTGGTAGACGAGTTCGCCGCCTCCCAGGAGGCGGAGGAGTCCCTAACCAGGATGTCCGATGGCGGGATCCCTCGTTCGCTGTGGGGTCGGTCAAGCTGGCGGCTATGGGCTTGCACATCGGGTCGCCTGCGGAACGCCCCGACCAGAAAGAGTCAAGCCCGGTGGGTGCTCAGCGTTTCCAGGAGGGTTCCAGGTCGGGGTCTATCAGGTAACGCTTCATCGCCTCCGAAACCACCGTTGGTGGTAGCAGGCCCTTGGTCGACAGCGCTGATAGCACGTTGACGACGACATAGCCGGCGTCGATCTCGAAGAACCTGCGAAGCCTGCGGCGGGTGTCGGAGCGGCCGAATCCGTCGGTGCCCAGAGTCACGTACCTGGAGGGGACCCATCTGTTGACCTGATCCGGCACTGCCCTCATGTAGTCGGTCACTGCTACGATCACCTGTCCGGCTCCTTCCAGTCTTTGGGTCACATAGGGTTTGCGGGGCCGTTGTTGCGGATGGAGAAGGTTCCAACGCTCCACCTCCATGGCATCGGCGCGAAGAGTCTGGTATGACGGCGCCGACCACAGTTCCACTCCCACGCCGAAGTGCTCCGCCAGGTCCTGTTGCGCCTCCTGCGCGGCGCCCACGGTGGAGCCCGAGAACAGGATCGACCCTTGCTTCTCCACGCCTTCGGGCGACGGAGCCCAGCGGTACAGGCCGGCCAGGATGCCACCGTCCACCCCGGCGGGTTTCACCGGATGGTGATAGTTCTCGTTATAGACCGTGATGTAGTAGGAGATGTCCTCGTTCTCCTGGTACATCCGCCTGATGCCGTCCTCGATGATCACCCCCAACTCGTATGCGAAAGCCGGGTCGTAGCTCTTGATGGAGGGAACGGTGGTGGACAGCAGGTGACTGTGGCCGTCTTGGTGCTGGAGTCCCTCTCCCATCAATGTGGTGCGTCCCGCGGTGGCGCCCAACAGGAACCCACGAGCCCGGGCGTCGGCCGCCGCCCAGATCAGGTCTCCCACCCGCTGGAATCCGAACATCGAATAGAAGATGAAGAACGGCACCATCGGAATACCCCGATTGGCGTAGCAGGTAGCGGCCGCCGTCCAAGATGCGAGGGATCCCGCCTCGGTGATCCCTTCTTCCAAAAGCTGGCCGTCCTGTCTTTCCAGGTAGGCCAGGATCATGGCAGCGTCCACCGGTTCGTAGAGTTGACCTCGGGAGGCGTAGATGCCAAGTTCGCGGAAGAGGGGATCCATGCCGAAGGTCCGGGCCTCGTCTGGCACGATGGGCACCACCCGGGGTCCGAACTCCGGCGCCCGGCACAGGTTGCGCAACAAGCGCACGAAGGCGGTGGTCGTGGAGACCTCCACCTTGCCGCTTCCCTGATTGAGAATGTCGAAAGTCTCGGGAGAGGGAAGGGTCAGGGCCTTTCTGATCCGCACCACCCGGCTGGGAAGCCAGCCTCCCAACCGCTTGCGAGCCTCCATCAGGTACTGGTACTCGGGGGAGGAAACGGAGGGCCGGTAGTAGGGAGGATCGGTTTCCCCTTCGAAGGCGACGTCGGGTATCTCTTCTTTCAGTTCCAACCGGTCGCGGAGTTGTTTGAGTTGCTGGTTGGTCAACTGCTTGATCTGGTGGGTGGCATTGCGTCCCTCCACATCGGGGCCCAGTGTCCATCCCTTGATGGTCTTGGCGAGGATGACGGTGGGCGCCCCGGACGCTCGGGTCGCAGCCTGGTAGGCGGTGTAGACCTTCAAGGGGTCATGACCACCCCTGCGCAACTCCCAGATGTCGCGGTCGCTGAGATGCTGAGCCATCGCCAGGGTGCGGGGGTCCTTTCCGAAGAAGTGCTCTCGAACATAGGCCCCGCTCTCCGCCTTGTAACGCTGGTACTCGCCATCAAGCGTCCGGTGCATCACATCCACGAGGGCCCCTTCATGGTCCCTCGCCAGCAGGGGATCCCATCCCGATCCCCATACCACCTTGATGACATTCCAGCCCGCTCCCCGGAAGACCGCCTCCAACTCCTGGATTATCTTGCCGTTGCCTCGCACAGGGCCGTCCAATCGCTGGAGATTGCAGTTGACCACCCACACCAGATTGTCCAGTCCCTCCCGGGCCGCCAGGGAGAGTGAACCCAGGGATTCGGGTTCGTCGCATTCCCCATCCCCGATAAAGCACCAAACGCGGGTGTCGTCCGTGGAGTCCAAACCGCGATTCTCCAGGTATTTGTTGAAGCGCGCCTGGTATATGGACTTCAGTGGGCCCAGACCCATCGAGACGGTGGGATACTCCCAGAAATCGGGCATGAGCCGTGGATGGGGATAGGAGGAGAGTCCGCCACCACCGATTTCCATCCGAAAATTGTCGAGGTGGTGCTCGTCCAGGCGCCGCTCCAAGAAGGCCCGGGCGTAGATTCCAGGGGCGGCATGACCCTGGATGTAGACGGCATCGCCAGGGCGTCCGTCTTCCTTGCCGCGAAAGAAGTGGTTGAATCCTATCTCATAGAGCAGGGCCGAGGAGGCAAACGTGGAGAGGTGTCCGCCGATGCCCTTTTCCATGTCGTTGGCCTTGATGACCATCACCGCCGCGTTCCACCTTATGAACCGGCGGATCCGCTTCTCCATCCACAGGTCACCGGGATAGGCGGGTTCCTCCTCGGCAGGGATGGAGTTTACGTACGGGGTGCTGATTGAGCCCGGGGCGGCCATGCCTTTCTGGCGGGCCCGGTCCATGAGTTTGGTGAGGAGAAACTCCCCGCGATTCGTGCCTCCTTCTTCCACCACCGCATCCAGAGATTCGATCCACTCGGCAGTCTCCTCCGGGTCAGCGTCGTGATGCTGGTGGACGAATCCGTCAACATAGGAGAGGCTGTAATCTTTCCAATAGGTCATCGTTCTAAAAGGAAGGATACCCCTGGAAGACCTGAGTCTTCCAGGCAGATCAATCCCCGGTGCACGGGGGAGGTGAAAGGACTTCCGACATGCGGATACTGCTCATCTCCACCTACGAATTGGGACACCAACCACTTCACGTCGCCTGGCCTGCCGCGGCCCTCACCGCAGCCGGTCATTCGGTCAGAGCCTTGGATCTGGCCGTAGAGGACTGGGACGACGAGAGGGTGAGTTGGGCGGAGGCCGTGGGGGTCTCAGTGCCCATGCACACCGCAATGCGGTTGGGCGTGCAGTCTGCACGCCGCATCAAATCCTCCAACCCGCAGACGCCCATCCTCTTCTACGGCCTGTACGCCGCAGCAACCCGGGATCGGGTGGTGGGCGAGGTCGCCGACCGTGCTATAGCGGGTGAATACACTGCGGAACTGGTCGAGTGGTTCAACGGGCTGAGAACCCTGGAGGGGCGGGTGTCGAGGCCGGTCACCATCTCAACCCGTCGGTCGCCTTCGCTGGTTCCTGCCCGTGGGATGCTTCCGCCGCTGGACAAATACGTCTGTCTGGAGCACGAGGGACAAACTCGACTGGCCGGCTATGTGGAGGGAAGTAGGGGATGCCGTCACCGGTGCCGGCACTGTCCGCTTCCGGCCGTCTATGACGGTCGTTATCGGATTGTGGATACCGAGAGCATTCTGGCCGATATTCAGTGGCTGGCCGACCACGGCGCCGAGCACATCACCTTTGGTGACCCTGACTTTCTCAACGGTCCTGCCCATGCCCGTCGTTTGGTGGAAGCAGCCCACCGCCAGTTTCCACATCTAACCTTCGACTTGACGGTCAAGGTTGAACACATCCTGTCTCACCGGTCCATCTGGCGGGAAATGGCCGAGCGCAACGTCGTATTCGTGGTGTCGGCCTTCGAGACTGTCAATGATCGCATACTGAGGGTATTGGACAAAGGACACACCGTTGCCGACTTGGCGCCGGCCGTTCGGGTCTTGAGGGAAGTGGGAATCGCGGTCCGCCCCTCATGGCTTCCTTTCACGCCATGGACGGAACTCTCCGACCTCGACGACATCTTCGCATTCATCGCAGATCAAGATCTGATGGGCGCCACCGATCCGGTGCAGATGGGGATTCGCCTGCTGGTGCCGGAAGGGTCGCTGGTGCTGTCGATACCCGGTGCCGCGGGCCGATTCGGAGCATACGATCCCGATGTGCTTGGCTATCGGTGGGAGTCTTCGGATCCGGCGGTGGACGAACTGCAGAGGAAGGTCTTGTCTCTGGCCGAATCGGGGACCCGGGGAGAGATGAGCACCCGCCAGACCCTTCATGCCCAGTGGGAACAGGCGAGGCTGGCAGTGGGGCGTGCGTCTCCGTCGGCCTCAGATGTGGACTGGGAGGATCGGGCGCCCGGACTCACCGAGTCGTGGTTCTGCTGCGCTGAGCCCACCGAACTTCAAATGGCGGGGGTGGCTGGCTAGGGAGTTCCTCGGTGGGATCTGCAGCGCTGCTCGAACGGACAGGTCCCACACCACTCGCCCACCTCGAAAGGAGGAGATGTCGCGTCCAACAAGTCCCATTGGGAGGCAGTTTGTGCCAGGTTGATCAGTTGCCGTGTCGTTTCCTCCATCTCCTCTCTCTTCCAGACCTTGCGATCACATATCGGAGTCTTTCCCGATGTGGAGAGTTGATGGAAATGGGTAGCAACTGCGGGGGCCTCTCTGAACCGGAGCAGGGTGCCCAGGGCGTAGAGTTCTGCTTCGTAGGGGTAGACACGGGGGGATGCACCGGTCTTGTGATCGATTACCGCCGGGGTGCCATCCCCTTCTCGGCCCACCCCATCGGCGACCCCGGACAGCACCACCGAGACGGGCTTTTGTCCGGCGCCGAATCGGACCGAAAAGCCCAGTGGAAACTCGGTTTTCCCGATGGACAGATCGGCAACGCAGGGCAGGGCGAGGTGCTGGCGGTAGAGGGCCTCCACCTCCAGGTCTTCGGAGAAGAACGACGCCGGGTCGGACGACAGCAAGGCTTGCGCCATCAATTTGTGAAACCTGTTACCCAGTTCCAAGCCGGGAGACGTTTCCAGTGAGTAGTGATCGGGATCGACCGGGATGGAGAACATCGTCTTCCAGGCGGCCCTCCGTTGACAGAGAGCCATCTCCGGCAACCTCGACTTGGAGATCATGATTCGAAACCCGGATGCCTTGCGCTTCTCAAATGGGATGACCTCCATGGCTTCGGGGTTCAAGGCAGGAAAGGTATCGCAAAGGTCCGACACCTTGCAGGTGGTGCAGTGGACGCCTGCCACGATTCGGGGTTCGCTGTCGCGCATGCGGCGGTAGTCCCGTTCCAAAGATGCCAGTGTCTCCTGCCCTTGGGCTGGCGGCATCTCCAACCGGATCACCTCCCCGTCGGCGGTTCTCATCTCGTAGGCTTCCATGGAGGTGGGAAAGCGCGGGTCGGAGACCACCACGGAGATTTCTTCGGGTGCTGTGGCGAACTCGGCGCCCTCTTTGATCTGTCCGGTCTTCAGCTTGTACATCTTCAGCACTCCATCGGAGCCTCTGTGGGCGAATTGGAAGAAGACATTCAACTCCTCGGGACCGATCTGGTAGTTCAGCTGCGGCCAATCGAAGTCGAACTCTCCTCGGCCGGGCACGGGCAGCAGTGGCAGCACCCTGTTGATCTGAGCGGCAACGATTTCCGCCTGCACCGGATCGAACCGTTCCTCCACCGGGACCGGGGGAGGTTTACCGGTCAGCTCAGCAGCCAGGAATTCCCAGATGGCGCTCCATCTCCGCAATGGGGGGACATTGCGGCTGGCGCCTGGGGGCGGCATACCCAGGTTTGCAAAGGACCCCGGACAAATTCGCTTGCTGGGTGCACCTACGAGGTCTTTCGGAGAGCTCATTCTCTCCGGTCCCTCAGCCGGGTGCAACAATGCAAGTCCGCCCCCGGAGCCTTATCATCTCTGCCCAGATGCGGGTAGTTTTGCAACGGGTCTCCCAGGCTCGGGTGAGAGTCGACGGCCAGACGGTTGGGGAGATCTGCGATGGGTTGTTGGCGTTGGTGGGTGTCACTCACCGGGACTCGGTGAAAGACGCCCGGGCGGTGGCGGCCAAGATGGCGGGACTTCGAGTATTCCGGGACCAGGAGGGAAAGATGAATCTGTCGTTGCTCGAGACAGGGGGCAAGGTCCTGGTGGTCAGCCAGTTCACCCTGTACGGGGAAGTTCGCAAGGGCCGCCGACCATCCTTCGTCAAAGCGGCGCGTCCCGAACCGGCCGAGCGCCTGGTGGACGAGGTGGTGACGGCGCTGGAGAGTGAGGGGATAGAGGTGTCCACCGGCCGTTTCGGAGCCATGATGGAAGTGTCCCTTGTGAACGATGGGCCGGTCACCATCCTGGTGGAGACGGACGGCGGTCGGATGGTCTGAACGCTTCCACCTGCGACAGGGTGGCGCCGCTGGTGAGATATCAGCGAGATTCAAGCCGACGACTCATGTCCCCATTTTAAGATAGGGAGCGCCGGATCCGGGACGCCATGCAGCGGACGATGACCACCACCGGCGGAGCGCTGTTGGCCAGCGCTCTCACCACGGCTCTGGGACTCCTGACCCTGCTCTTCGCCCCGCTCGATCCGATGAGGCAACTGGGCTTGCTGACCGCGGTAACCATATTGTTGGATCTCATCGCAGCTTTCTTGGTGCTCTGGGCGCTGTACCACCGATGGCGGAGGCAGGAGTTCGGTGGCGGCAGCCACCACCCCACCCCCAGCCCCAGACAACTGTCGCCGGGAAGTGACAGGGCGGCCTACCGCAACCTCAGCGGGTCCCCTTTCTGATCGAAGATATGAAGTCCCTTCCCTCGGGGCACACGTTGAAGAAGTCGCATCGTTGACACTCCGGTGAGGGGGTGGGATCCCATTGTTCATTGCAGATGGAGCGGGCCATCTCCTCTAAACGTTGGCGGGCAGACGCCAGCCAATCCTGGTCGACCGACTCTGTGTGGGGAGATTGTTGTAATTGGCCCCCTCCCAGGTAGGCGATGGTCACCGAAAGCCCGGAAGGCGCCGGTCCCAGTTCGGGCGCCTCGCACACCGCCAACGCGTAGACCTGCATTTGAGCGAGACGGGCTGAATGGGGATCATCGGCAGGCGGCTGACCCGACTTGAAATCGACGATCTCCCAGGCACCGGTCTTGCTCCGGTAAACGGCGTCGATCCGGCCCCGCACCAGGAAGTCGTGGGACAACCGGAGGTTGAATGCCTTCTCCAGCCATTGGGTCTCCATGTTGGCGAATCGGGATTCCAAGAAGACCTCGAAGGGGCCCGGACCGCTTTCGGAGGCGACCGGCCGGTCATCCTCGGCCAGATCCACAGCTTCGTCATCCGGTTCCAGCAGGGGGACCTTGCCCCGGTGGTGGAGTTCGATCTGGCGGTGAATCCGGGTCCCCCGGCGGGTCACATAGGAGTAACGGCGGGGAAGAGGCTCCACTCTGGTCCAGAAGTACTTCTTAGGGCATTGCGCGTAATTGACCAGATCGGTGGCCGAGGTGGCTATCACCGGCCTGTCGTGGGGTGGCTCAGGATCGGGGAGTCGAAACAGCATTCCTTCGTATTCTTCCAGGGCCGCCTGGTATTCCTCTTCGACTCCTCGGGCGCGGGCCCTCTCGGCCGGGGATTCGGGGTCTGCAAGGGCGTGTCGGATGCCCCCTGCCCACCCCTCTTCGAACCCAGGATCGGGAGGATCGACGGTCTGCGGAGGGGCGGCGAAGCTGGAAGGGCGATCACCGGGGGGATAGGCATTCTCCAGTGCCCCATCAGCATCGGCGACAGGCTCTTGTTGACTGTCCAGCCAAGCGGCTTTGAAGAATGCACTTTGATGAGGCAATTTGGGTCGGACCGTCGGTTCGGGGTATCCGTACCAATGGGCGCCTGACAGCACCAGTTCCTCTTTGGCCCGAGTGGCCGCCACGTAGGCGATACGCCATTCCTGGGATTGGTGAGCGGCTCTGACCGACTCCTGCTGGTCCGCCAGGAACTGGGCGATCTGGGAGGGGTCCATACCTGTGGTGATCCCGACATGTTCGGGGGGATCCAGTCTCCAATTCCAGGGAACGGTCTCTGCCTTGAAATATGGGTTGTCGAATCCCCCTACCGCCTGTGAGGGAAAGTTCTGGTAGTAGATCGCCGGGACGAACACCACCGGCCATTCGAGTCCCTTGGCCTTGTGAACGGTGAGCAGGGTCACGGCGTCCTCGTCAGAGAGCCGAGCGGTGTCAACTTCCTCGGAGGGTTCTTCCGCCAGGGCCTCCAGATAGTCGAGGAACCCATCGACGGTGGAAGGACCCTCCATGGGAGACCAACTCTCAGCCAGGTCGAGGAAACGGTAGAGATTGAGGCGGACGCTGAGTCGATGGTTGCCCGGTATGGATTCCACATCAGCCCAAGTCCCCGTCCTTTCCAGTATCTTCCGGCAGGCCTCTGCGGCCGAGACGCCCTGGCAGGCCGCCAGGATGTCTCGGTACTCCTTTTGGAATTGCCGGAATGGCGCCTCCAGCCGGTCGGGGAGTGCTAGCCAGAACCTGCTGTCCTCCAAGCTGTCCAGTAGGGCGCGAGGCTTCCCGTCGGGTCTGCGGTAGGCAAATCTGCTCAAGAACCGGATGTCCCCCAAACCCAGCCGGTACCGACTCCCACTCAGCAGTCGGGCAGCGGCTTCCCGGTCGTCGAATCGGCCGGCGATCCTCAGCCATGAGTGGACTTCAACCACCTCCGGAACGGTGAGGAGACCTCCCAGGTTGGCCACTTCCACTGGGATGTCTTGGGCGATCAATTGCTGGTACACCCCGGTGATGTCCTTGGTCTTCCGGAACAGCACCGCCATGTCCCTCCATTCCCTGCCGTCGCGGTGACGTTCGCTCAATTGCTCGGCAATCCAGGCGGCCTCGTCGAGGAAAGTGGGATGCCACAACGCCGTGACCTTTGCAGGGATCGCCTCGGGCAGAGCCACAAGGTCCTTGGTATCCGAGCCGATGTTCTCCTTCACCGTGTTCGCGAACCGTATGATCTTGCGGCCCGAGCGCCGGTTCAAAGTCAACGGCAGGGTCTCCGCCGGTTCGCCTTCCTCGGTGGGGAAGTGGGTGGGGAAGTTCCGGAAGTTGTGGAGGGAGGCCCCCCGCCATTCATAGAGGGTCTGGTCGGAGTCTCCCACCACGGTCAGCGGAAAGCCCTTCCCGAAGAGCCTTTGGAGGATGACACGTTGGGCGGCGTTGGTGTCCTGGTATTCGTCGGCCACCACTGCGCGGTACCGATCGCTGATCCGAGCGGCTATCTGGGGCTCTTCCTCCAGTATCCGATAGGCATGGACTATCAGGTCTCCGTAGTCCACCACCCCCAATCGATGTTTGTGCTCCTGGTACCTGCGAGCCGCCTCCACCATGCCGGGGCGCTTGTGATGGGCATTGAGCAATCGCTGGTAGGCGTTGAAGTCACGCTTGAGCCGAAAGTCTGTCGCATTCAGATGGGGTAGGTCGATCCGCAGCATGGTTTCATCCACGCGGTCGGGATCGACCAGGTGATCGGCCAGTGAGGAGCAAAAGCGGATCAGTGCTCCAGGAAGGTAGAAGAAGTCGGTGTTGTCCAGCCCTGGCAGGAGGGTCTCCCGGATTACCTGTTTCACGATCTGGCGGGTTTGGGCCGGACCGATTATGGAGAGATTCCGCTCGATCCCCAAAAGCGCCCCGAACTCATCGACGATCTGGGAGCAAAAGCCATGGTAGGTGTTGACCTGTACCTGCCGGAGGGGATCTCCGGCGCCGGAAAGAACCTGTTGGATCCGATGAGATAGTTCTTGAGCCGCCTTGTTGGTGAATGTGAGTCCCAAAGCCTGCTCCGGTTCTATTCCTGCTGTCTTCACCATTCGAGCGATCCGGTAGGAGACGGTGGTGGTCTTGCCCGTACCGGCGCCTGCGGAGACTCGGAGAGGCCGGAGGGGATAATCCACCACTGCCTGTTGCTCGGGTGATAGCGTGATGACCGGGGCGCTCACGATGTGAAGGCCTCCTTTCCCTCCGGCCAGGCCGGGCACAGGGATCGAACCGAACACCGTCCGCATTCCTGGGACGGTTTAGGCGGCCACGGGGCGAGTTCGGCCGATTCGTATACGATGGCTTGGGCAATCTCGTCCAGCCTTTTCACCACCTCTTCCAGATTGGCCGGGTCGAAGGAACGCTTCCAGGAACCCTTCTCACAAAGGGGATGCCAGAATTCCGCGGCGGAGACCCTGTTGTCAGGATCAGATCGAAAAAGGGCCCACATGTAGAACCCCAACTGCAAGGCAACGCCGGCGTCTCGGTGAGTCATCGGGTTCTTGGAAGTCTTGTAATCGACCACTCTCAGGGTGCCGTTTCCCATCCGGTCGACTCGATCGATCCGGCCTCGCCAGGTGACTCCGTTCAGTTCCGTCTCCACTTTGTCCTCGAATCTGACGGCTTCACCCCTTTCTGCCTGCCAGCGTTCCTCCAAGAGGCCGAGGAGTTTGGCTCCCCGGTCCCGCCACGCCTGGTTGAGCACCGGCGTGCCGAAATCCAATGCGGCTAGTCCCGCGTCTAGTTCTTCCAACGCCCGTGGCAGGTCAAGACCTCTTTCTCCTCGCCTCAGGGAGTCTTCCCCGCACCTTTGAAGGACTTGATGAATCAACAGGCCGAATCGGATGTAGGGGTTCTCATCGGGCGGACGGATGCGCAGTCGCCTCTCCAGGGCGAATTGCCGGGGACACTTCTGATAGGCCTCAGCCTGAGAGGCCGACATGATGTGGTCGGCGTCGATCAACCCCAAGTCGTTTCCGGGTGGACGCAACCCGGCGAAGGCGTGGGGATTCCACAGATCAGCACGAGTCGGATTCGCCATCACCGCGGTAGCTGCCAAGCGGCGGGGGAGGGCTGTTCGGATGTCCTTCTGGGTGCGCCGGAGAAAGCTCTCGGTTTCCAGTCGTCCTACTGGTGAGGAAGGCGGTTGAGGTTCGGGATGGCCCAATTCGAAGCCTGGGCCCTCAGCCAACTGGACCATGAACCTGCTGACGGTGCGGCGCATCTCGTTCAGGTCGGGGGCCGTGGCGGTCCACACCACCCGCCGACTGGCTCGCGTCATGGCTATGTAGGCCAGATTCCGCTCCTCCTCCAGACGTGTGTTGAGAAGATGCAGGTAATCCGTGTGAGGCTGAGAAAGGAGTTGTCCTTCCAGCAGGGACCGGAAGGGCCTGGTATCAGGGAAGATTCCCTCCGTTGCGTTGCATATGAACACCACCTCGAATTGACGTCCCTTGGCTTGGTGAATGGTGCCGACCACCACCCGTCCATCCGCCGAGGTGTGGGGTGACAGCAGGGGAGAAGCCTCCAGATCACCCTCCACAGTCAACTTCCGGTAATCGAGCAGGGAGGAGGCGGGGGAACGCTCGGCAAGCCTGCCCAGGGTTTGAGCGAAAGAAAACAGGGCGGATCGATTGTCGGCAGGCTGGTCGGGGCCGGCAAGGCGATGGAAATGGGGGACCTGGCTCCACAGCTTCCAGAACCCGTTGGTGGCCGGCGGCCTCTCCGCCCAGGAGGGGTCCTTCAACAAGAGAGAGACCGGCCGCGCCTGCGGGAGTTCCTCTTCCAGGATCTGCGACCAGGTTTGGCCCCGGCGGTGGCGTTCTGCTCGCAGATGGCGAGCCTGTCCCTGCGTCAGGGAGAACAGGGGGCCCAGCAGCACTCCTTCCAACATCCGATCGAGGTCTGCCCTGGCCTGGGGTGAAGGATCCCGGTCCCGGTCGGCCACCGCCGCCCTTGCCAGGTCCAGCACCAGGCGGACCGCGGGTTGGTCGATCAATCGGGCGCCCGGGCGAGTGTGGGGAATTCCCGCCCGATCCAAAGCCCGGGAAAGACTGCCCAGGGGACTTGCGGTTCGGGTGAGGATTGCGATCTGTGAGTGGGGTAGTTGCTCGGTGAGGTGGAGGCGTTTAATCTCCGAGGCGATCCAGTCGTTCTCGGCCATTTCCTGATCGAAGACGTAAAGCTCCACCCTTCCCGGGTGGGGGGCAGGTTCTGGCATGGCGGTCACCTCACCGGAGAGCAACTCCCCGGCGGAGGACAGCACTTCTCGGGGGACCCGGTGGCTGGTCTTGAGTCTGAACACCTCCACGGACCGCCTTCCGACTTTGCCGAAGGTCTCGGGGAAGGCGCTCACCGAGGCCCGCTCGGCGCCCCGGAAGGAGAAGGAGGTTTGTTGGGGATCGGCCACCGCGGTGAGATGGACTCCTCCTGCAACCATCTTTGTAAGGATCTCCACCTGAACCAAGGTGGCTTCCTGGTATTCGTCCACCAGCACATATGGGAACCGAGCCACCGAGCGGCCAAGGATGTCCGGGTTGCCCAGGGCATGGTTGGTCCGCAGCAGTAGACCGGTGTAGTCGATTTTCTGCTCTTCGGTGAGTCTGCGCAGATAGCGTCGATAGAAACCGGGCAGCCCCGCCCAGGCCGGTCTATCGATGGCACGGACCTCCAATTCCTCTGGACTGATGCGCTGCTCTCCGCACCGCAGCATGAAGTCGGCCAGTTCTTGGGCCAGGGTCCGGGTGCCGAGCATTCGTCGATAGATCAGGGGCCAGTCGTCAGGGCGTTCGTCGGCGAGGACTTCTCGGACCACCTGGATTTGCTCCGGGGTGGTGAGCAGCATGGGAGGTTGGGGGGTTCCGAAGAGTTCTTGGGAGTTCTCCTCGACCAGCGTCCGAGCGAAGGCGTAAAAGGTGCCCACCGAAAGCTCACCGAAGGACCGGCGGGCTGCGGCGGTGATGCGTTCCCGCAAATCAGCGGCGGTCTCCCTGGAGAATGACAATGCCAGCACCGCATCGGACAAGGCGACCTGCGAGTTGATCAAGTGAGCGGCCCGACGCGCCAGGAGTTCAGTCTTCCCGGTCCCCGGCCCGCCGATGATCAGTTGGGTTCCTTCTGACTGGATGACAAGGTCATCCCACTGGGAGGAGGAGACCGTCTTACTCCTCAGCGGTTCCACCGCAGCACCCTTCACAGAGGGGATTTCACCAGGCCGGGGAAGGGATCAGGCGGCGACATGCAGATCCGCAGGCTGGCAGACCGAGCAGGCATGGGTCGACTGATTCTCGATCAGTTCGATTGTGACACCCGCCTCGGCCATCCATTCCATGATCTTGAGGCAGTCGGACGGATCGGTTTCGACGTTGTGGCGATTCATTTGGCTTTCCATGGGTATAAGCCTATGAGGGGGGTGTGACACTTTTACTTGGAGTCTGTGGGAGACTGCCCCGTGGCCGGCGGGTCGGCCCAGGCGGGGCAGATGGGCTGGTAGGAACACCAATCGCACAGGCGGGACTTTCTGGGAGGAAATATGTCGGTGGTGATGGCCCGATCAATAGCCCGCCTGAGGGCCAGAAGCTGCCTTTTGACTCCTCGCAACTGCCCCTCGGACACCGCCAGGCTGTAGGCCTCCGAGTTGCCAAGGTATAGCAGGCGGATGTAGGCAGGAGTCCTTCCCGCCTCCTCCCCGACCATCAGGGCATAGACCTTCAGGGCAAAGAAGCTCGAGTCGGCGAATCGGAGCGGAGGGGCCTTGCCCGTCTTGTAGTCGGTGATCACCAACCCTCCATCGGGTCCGGAATCGAGCCTGTCGATTATGCCCCGCACTTCCAACGGTCCGCGGTCGTCCCTCTTGGAGTCGTCGGCGATCAGCAGTGTGATGAGTTTCTCTCTCTCCACAGGCTCTATCTCACGTGGATCCTCCACCTGAAAGTAGCGCTCGGCCACTTTCCGGCTCGCCCGCAAGTACTTGTCTTGACCATCGCTGTCCCCGGCGAAGATTTCCTGGTATTCGTCGGAGTCCAGGGTCTCCTCCCAGGCGCCTTCCAGCAGTGCGAGGAGTTGATCGGGATGACGATCGGTAGCGGGGAGGTCGAATAGCCTCTCCAAGGCCAAGTGAATGGCAGTCCCTCGCGCCTGGGCCGGGGTGGGTACCGATGGGATCTTTTGGATGTGTCGGAATTTGTAAAGCCGTGGACAGGTCTTGAAGTCGGAAGCCCTGCTGGGTGAGAGGTTCGCCAGTGGCTCGCCGGCTTCCGGAGAAGGTGCGGTTGCTTCCCCAGGCTCAAGGGGCAGCTTGGTAGTTGGAGAAGGCTCAGCCGGGTTGAGTCTGTCTGAAAACGCGGTTGGGACCGAAACCATCAAACGCCGATCATAAGAGAACGCTGTGACGTTTTCCGGTCTCTTGCAGCAGATTCGGAGTTTGCCGCGAAAAAACCGCGTCAAGGTGCAAAGGGAGACTCGGACCGATCCCATACCCGGTAGGGGAATATCGCCAACATTGCTACCCTGATCTGCGACACACCAAGCGGGGCGACAAACATGGAAAGCAGCCGGGTCCGCAAGACTTTTCTGGACTTTTTTGCCGAACGCGGCCACACTGTACGTCCTTCTGCTTCACTGATCCCCGTCGACCCCACCCTGCTGGTTACCAACGCCGGCATGGTCCCATTCAAGCCCTACTTTCTGGGAGAGGAGACACCGCCGTACAAGAGGGCGGCGAGCGTACAAAAGTGCGTTCGGACCATTGACATTGACATAATCGGCACAACCGCCCGCCACACCTCGTTCTTCGAGATGATGGGCAATTTCAGCTTCGGGGACTATTTCAAGCGGGATGCCATCCGTTGGTCCTACGAACTGGTCACCGAGGGCTACGGGCTCGATCCCGATCGGTTGTGGTTCACCGTCTACGAAACCGACGACGAGGCTGCCGAGTTGTGGGTTTCGGAGGTGGGGGTGCCCCATGACCGGGTGCAGCGCGGGGGCAAGGACAATTTCTGGCAGATGGGCGTGCCCGGGCCTTGCGGTCCGTGCTCGGAGATCTTCTATGACCGCGGTCCCGAATACGGAGAGGAAGGAGGGCCGATCGGAGGAGGGGAAAGCCGCTACGTTGAGTTGTGGAACCTGGTTTTCATGCAGAATATCCAGGACCGGCCCTTCGAGGTAGTGGGGGATCTTCCCCAAAAGGGGGTGGACACCGGAATGGGCCTGGAAAGAACAGCCATGATCCTCCAGGGGGTGTCGAGCGCTTTCGAAACTGATGTGATGCGCCCGGTGCTGGAGGCTGGTTCCTCCATTTGCGGGGTCCCCTATGGGCACAGCCCAGTCTCCGACATCTCGCTTCGCATCCTGGCCGATCACGGCCGGGCGATGACCGTGCTGATATCAGATGGTGTGGTGCCATCCAACGAGGGAAGGGGCTATGTGCTGCGACGCCTGATCCGCCGGGCGGTGCGGCATGGATGGCTTCTGGGGTACGAGGGACTGCTGATGCCCCGGCTGGCTTCGGCAACGGTTGCGGCGCTTGGCGACGCTTATCCCGAAGTGGTCGATCAATATGACCTGGTATTGAAGGTGGTCTCCCAGGAGGAGTATCGATTCCTGCGCACTCTTGAGTCGGGCCATTCCATTCTCCAGGGAGAGATGGCCAGTCTTGGTGAGGGAGAGAGCCTCTCCGGAGAGGTGGCGTTCCGGCTCCACGACACCTACGGATTCCCCTTTGAATTGATCATGGAGATCTCCGAGGAGAGGGAGGTAGGAGTGGACAAGGGCGGCTTCGACCGGTTGATGGAGAAACAACGGGAACGGGCCAGGAGGGCATGGAAGGGCGGTCAGGAGTCTGCCGCAGCCGACCTCTACAGGGGATTGCTGGACGATATTGGAACGTGTGAGTTCATCGGCTACGACCATGAGGCAGGGAGGGCGCAGGTCCTGGCCATCCTCCGGGAAGGGGAGCAGGTGTCCGCGGCCCAGCGAGGGGAACAGGTGGAAGTGTTCCTGGATAGAACCCCTTTCTACGCCGAGGCAGGAGGCCAGGTGGGCGACAGCGGGGTAATCGTGAGCAACACGGGTGAGTTGGAGATAGCCGACACTCGCCATCCCGTGGCGGGCCTGTCCGGGCATCTCGCCCGAGTGACGAGAGGATGGGTGGGGACCGGACAGACGGTCCGAGCGGACATCGACTCCCCTAGAAGGGAAGGCATCCGCAAGAGCCACACCGCCACCCATATCCTCCATTGGGCGCTTCGAGAGGGCCTGGGAGACCACGTCCGCCAGGCAGGGTCGCTGGTGACCGACGGACGGTTGAGATTCGACTTCTCCCACTATTCGGGCTTGGAACACCACGAAATGTTCGAGATAGACCAGTTGGCCAATCAGAGGGTGATTGCAAACAGCAACATCAACACCACTGTCATGCACATCGACGATGCGCGGGCCTCGGGAGCGCTGGCCTTCTTCGGCGACAAGTATGGAGAGCAGGTGAGGGTGGTGCAGGTAGGAGACTTCTCCCGCGAGTTGTGCGGGGGTACTCATGTGCCATCCGCCGGACAGACCGGACCGGTGGTAGTGCTGGGGGAGTCCTCGATCGGCGCCAACCTGCGCAGGGTCGAGGCCCTCACGGGTCAGACCGCCTACGACCACCTGCTTGAGGTGCGGGATGCCCTGGATCGAACCGGCAAGCAACTGACCGCCCCGTGGGCGGCGGTTCCCGAGCGGGTGGAAGCACTGGTGAGGCGGGTGAGTGAGCTTGAGGACGAGCTGGAGGAGATGAGATCGGCCCGAAGGGGCGACCTGGCTGCGGATCTGGCCGGGGGGGCCCGCAGCTACAACGACTTCAAGCTGGTGGTCTCCGGCCAAGAGGGACTGGACACCAGGCAGCTTCGGCAGTTGGCACTGGGAGTCAGGGATCGGATCTCTCCGGGAGTGGTGATCGTGGGATCGGTCGCCAAAGGAAAGGGAGCCGTGGTGGGGGCCGTGAGTCCGCGGCTCGTTCAACATGGAATGTCGGCCGCAGATGTGGTGGGATCGGCTGCGCGGGTGATGGGCGGGGGGAGTTCCCGGGATCCGGAGTTGTCGCAGGGAGGAGGGCCCAAGGGCCATCTCCTGGATGAGGCCCTCGAGAGCGCCGGTGCGGCGGCTGCCCGGGCCCTTTCGGAGGTTTGAGCTGGGACGGGTTCTCGCCGTGGATCCGGGTGAGAGGAGGGTAGGGGTGGCGCTGTCCGATCCGGGGGGGATAATTGCTCAGCCTTGGTCTGTGATCGACCGGTCAGTCACCGACGTGTTGACCGAGGTCCGCAGGATCGTGCAGGACAACCAGGTGGACACCATCGTGGTGGGCCTGCCCGTCAGCCTATCCGGTCGCGAGGGGGCCTCGGCGGCGGCGGCCAGGGAGTTTGCCATCGAACTGCGGAAAGCCACCGGTGTGGCGGTGGTATTGCATGATGAACGCTATAGCACAGTGGCGGCAGAACGGGTTATGAGAGAAGGCAAGGCCTCGGCTAGGAAGCGCCGCAACCAGAGGGACAAAGTGGCGGCGGCGATCATTCTGTCCGAATACCTGATGGGACGGCCCCCCGGGGAGACCACGGGCGGGGATCGATGAGCTCGCCGCCGGACCCCGACCAGTTTCCTCGCAGGTCAAGCCCCTGGTCATTGCTGCGCCTCCTGGCGGTGGCGGGCATCGTGGTGGTGTCGGCGGCGTTCGTCATCAACCTGGGTTCCCGGATGGGAGAGGAAGTCGCTCAAAGGCTCGAGGGCCTGGAGACCTCGACCACGGCAACCCTGGTTACCGGTCGCGCGGTGGAGGTGGACATTCCCTTCGGCTCTTCTGCCACTCGAGTGGCCGAGATTCTCATGGAAGCGGGTGTGATCGCTGATTCCGGGTTGCTGCTGGCCGCGGTGCAGGACGCCGGGGTGGCAGGATCCATTCAAGCCGGTACCTACCAGTTGACCACGGGAATCTCCATGGAGCAGTTGCTCGTGGAGTTGCTGGCAGGGCCGGTGGCCACCACCTATCGCATCACCGTCTTCGCCGGCCTGCGGATCGATGAGATCCTCGACTTGCTGGCCGAGGCCTCTCGGATCGAGCGGGAGCAGTTCGAGAATGCGTTGTTGAACCAGGTGGTTACCTCTGTCTACTTGGACCAGAGCGCGCCTGTCACCCTGCGTTCTTGGGAGGGGCTACTGTTTCCCGACACCTACGAGTTCGACAACGACGCCGACGCGCCGCAGATCCTGCAGAGATTGTCCGACACCATGGAGCAGCGCATGTCGCTGGTGGACTGGAGCGGCATCGCACCCTTGGGTTTCACGCCCTATCAGGGGATCGTGATGGCCTCCATGATCGAATCAGAGGTGCGCCTGGCCGAAGAGCGCCCTCTCGTTGCGAGCGTGATATTCAACCGCCTCGGTGATGGAACGATGTTGCAGATGGACAGCACCGTCCTGTACGCGCTGGACACGCGGGATGTCGCAGAGTTCGATCCGCAGGTCGATTCTCCATACAACACCTACCGGCACAGCCGGCTCCCTCCCGCTCCCATTTCCGCTCCGAGTTTCGCGTCGCTGCAAGCCGCCGCCCAGCCGGCCGCCACCGATTTCCGGTACTTCGTTCTTGCTTCCGCAGAGGGTCGACACACCTTCTCGGTGACTTTTGAAGAGCACCAGGCGGCGATCGAGAAGTCCCGGGCCGAAGGTGTGCTTCCATGACCGGAGGCGCGGCGTCCATCCCTGCGGTGGGTGGTTACCGTCTGGCCGTGCTGGGTGACCCGGTGGAGCACTCCCTATCACCTGCCATGCACAACGCCGTGCTGGCCGCATTGGGTCTGGAAGGGGAGTACAGTGGGAGACGGGTGGATGAACAGGGGATGACACAGGCGGCCTCCCAGATGCGGACCGGGGAGTTGCACGGCGCCAATATCACCATGCCGCACAAGGGAGTGGCCGCTCGCTTAGCCGACCGGTTGAGTTCCGACGCCGAGCGCTCCGGTTCGGTCAACACCTGGACCCTGGAGGGTGATGGGGAGTTGACCGGGCACAGTACCGATGTGGAGGGGATCCGTCGGGTGTGGGTCCGGGCCGGGTTACCCGAGGACTGCCCGGTGCTGGTGATCGGGGCGGGAGGAGCGGCCGCGGCGGCAATGGTGGCCTTGGAAGACTGGGACCTGTGGTGCTCGGCGCGTCGCTCCGAAGCCGTCGCATCCCTGGCTGAGCGGGTTCAAGTCTCCTTTGGGTCGTGGCCTTGGGGAAAGCCCATGGCCGGCGCGGCGATCCTGAACGCCACGCCCCTGGGGATGAGGGGCGGGGAGTTGCCGGTGGAGTTGCTGCAAGAGTCGAGTGGTCTGTTCGACATGGCCTATCGGTCTGATCGGGCGCCCACGGGCGCAGTCCGATGGATGAGGGAGCGGAGAATGCCGTCCTCGGACGGCCTGGCGATGCTGGCTGCCCAGGCGGAGGCCTCCTTTGAGATGTGGACCGGACACAGACCCCCCTCCGGTGTGATGGAAGAGGCTGCCAGAAAGGGGATGGGCGGCGGCGGATGATCGAGGTGGGAGGGGCGCTGTTGGCGGGGGCGGCCCTGGGACCGGCGGTGAATGTCTGGGTGACCAGGCAACTGGCCCGCAGAGGTCTTGGTCGGTCGCCGGCATGGCGATCGGCTATCCGATGGATGCTCCCGGCCGTGTTGGGTGTTGGCTGGGCGGCTATGTGGTCGACAATGGGGTGGACAGCAGTGTTGCCGGCTCATCTGGCGTGGTTCACGGTGACTTCGGCGTTGGTGGTGACCGACCTGGAGCACAAGTTGATCCCCAATAGCATCCTCTACCCCGGCACCGCGGTCACCGCAACCTTGCTGTCAGTAGGGGCATTTGTCGACCCTGCTTCCGGTCGGATGGGTACTGCCGTGGCTGGCGCGGTGGTGAGCCTGGTCGGGATGGGACTCTTGGAGGTGGCTGGAAAGGGCGCCTTGGGAATGGGCGATGTCAAGCTATCGGTGCTGCTGGGGCTGGTGTGCGGCTTCAGAGGAGTGGTGGTGGCTGTGCAGGCGATCCTGTACGGTTTTCTGATCGGTGGGGGGATGGCTGTCATCCTTCTCCTGACCCGCCGGGCACACCGCCGGACCCAGATGCCCTTTGCGCCCGCCCTTGTCGTCGGCGCCTGGCTAGCACTGTTCGGATCGGCGGTCTGATCGCCCTCCAGGCCGGTATTGCCTTGGCTCTAACAGCCGGGATCAAGCAGTTTGGACGCCAAGGACTACCGAACGACCTCCCAACGGCTGCACGGGGCGATTGTTGGGTCCTCCACTCAACTCCAACAGATTGTCCACCTGGTCCGCAGAGATGGTCTTCGGATGGCGCATTACGTACCATTCCACCGGTTCATCACATGGGGGCGTCGTCCTGGAGCCGTCGTATCGGTAGTACCCAGGTTGGTCCGGCAGGAATGAGCCTGCGTCGAGAGCCAACCCGTCAGCGGGGGTGAAACCTACCTCCACAACCTCTAGAACGGCCCGTACCAATGCGCTGGGCGCCCCCAGTGCGAACCACTGGCCTACAACTGCCAGGTTTCCGGCGGCGTCTTGATGGACCAGGTGCAGTTCGGCCGCGTAGCTCCTTCCGTTGCGGCGATGCTCGGATGGGACGTGAAAGTGGGCGGTGTGAAGTTGATAGATCCGGTGGCCGATAGTGAGGGCATTGCCCGGGGGAAAGTCGATATGGAAGAATATCCCGTCGCTCCGAACCTCTGTGGCGGCGACGGTGTAGGAGAACGCAATAGACGCATCCTCCACCTGCCGGCACATTCCTATGTCGATCGGGGACTGTTGCTTGCCTTCCGAGCAGGTGGCGTATTCGTCAGACAGCGAGCCCCAATGCTGGGGTGCTCCCAGTCCATCGTATCCCCACGCCACGACCGGATCGTCGGGATCGCGATTCGGGTTCACCTGCGAACTCGTCAACGCAAAGATCCTGACATGAGCAGATTCCTCTTGAACGCCCTGCCTGTTACGGGGGAGAATCCTACCTTGGTAGTCCGGTGTGCCAGCATTGTCGGTAGATGCCCATCCACGTTGCCTGACACCGGGTCCGGTCCGATGCCGGGCGCGCCCAGGTGTTACCTTCCGAGCAGGAGTGAACTGCAGACACTGTCCAACGGGTAGCATCTTGAGGCATGCTTAGGTTTCTGACCGCGGGGGAATCCCACGGACCCGGCCTGGTGACGATCGTTGAGGGGTTACCGGCCGGGTTGGAGTTCAGCGCTGACGACATGGCGGGCGAATTGGCGCGGCGCAGGATGGGATACGGGCGTGGAAACCGGATGAAACTCGAACAGGATCAGTTGGAGATCATGGGAGGGGTTCGTCATGGCTACACACTGGGGAGCCCCGTGGCGGTGGTAATCCGCAATACCGAGTGGCCCAAGTGGGAGAAGGAGATGAGTCCCTTCCCCGGGCACAAGCCACGTCGGCGGATGACGGCGCCCCGTCCCGGGCATGCCGACCTGGCAGGGATGATCAAATACAACACCCATGATGCCCGCAATGTCCTGGAACGGGCCTCGGCGCGCGAGACTGCCGCCCGAACGGTGGTCGGTTACCTTTCCAAGGTGCTGCTTGCCGCGCTTGACGTGCAACTGTTCAGCCATGTTGTGGCTATCGGGGAGGCCCATGCCCCGGACCGTCCCCTTCCGGTTCCCTCCGATCTGAAGACCATCGACCAGTCGCCAGTCCGAGTCTTCCACTCCAAGGCGGAGGCAGCAATGATCGCCGAGATCGAGGCCGCCAAAGTGGACCGCAACACTCTGGGTGGGGTGGTGGAAGTGTTGGCTTACGGCCTTCCCCCGGGAATAGGCAGTTACGTCCACTGGGACCGCAAGCTTGACGGCCTCTTGGCCGGGGCCCTGATGTCGATTCATGCCATCAAGGGAGTGGAGGTGGGAGACGGGTTTCGTTCGGCGGTACGGCGGGGAACCGTTGCACACGATGAGATCTACTACGAGGAGCAGGAGGGTTACCACCGCCAAACCAACCGGGCCGGAGGCACGGAGGGAGGCATCACCTTGGGGGGAATCCTGCGGGTGCGAGCCGCCATGAAACCCATCTCCACTGTGATGCGGCCCCTCAACACCGTTGATGTGGAAACCCGTCAGCCGCACAAAGCCTTTCGGGAACGCTCAGATGTGTGCGCGGTTCCTGCCGCCGGAGTTGTTGCCGAGCAGATGGTGGCGTTCGTTCTGGCCCAGGAGGTGCAGCGGATGGTGGGAGGCGACACCGTTGACGATCTCCGGGCCGGTTGGGAATCCCACTGGAGAAAGGTGGAGAGGTTCTGACCCCCAAGGTGTGGCTGATCGGGATGATGAGTTCCGGAAAGACCAAGGTGGGCCGGATGCTCTCGCATCGCAGTGGTCTGCCTTTCGTGGACGTGGACGACGAGATTGTGGAACGGGCCGGGATGACCATCCCCCAGATTTTCGCCCAACACGGCGAGCCGGCCTTCCGGGCCATGGAGTGCGCAGAGGTGGAGCGCATCGCTGCCGACAGCCAGAGGCTGGTGGTCGCCACCGGAGGAGGAGCGATCCTGGACCCCGATAGCCGCCGTGTGATGAGGAAGACCGGACTGGTGGTGTGGCTCAAGCCTTCAATCGCATCCCTCATCGCCAAGCGCAAGACCGCCAATCGCCCTCTCTTGCAGGGCCATTCCGACCTGGCGGCAAGATACACCGAGATCTGGAAGGCTCGAAGACACCTCTACGAGGAAGCTGCCCATCTGAGCGTTGACATGGATCACAAGAGCCGGGAATTGGTTGCCGAGGAAGTGTGGAGGCTGTGGAACGCATCCTGATCGGAGACCGGTGTGAGATACTGGTCTCGGACAGGTTGCCCTCACCCCTCCTTCCCCCCCGCCGGGGCCATCCTCCTTCCCGGGTGGTGGTGCTTTCCCAGCCTGGTCGGGTGGCGGAGGTGGCCGCGGCAGTTGCCGATCGCATCGAACAGGACGATGCATCTTCCGGTAGCCCAGGGGTGGAAGTGCACACTGTGGGGATTCCGGACCGCGACGAGGCCAAGACGCTGGGAGTCGCCGAAGAACTCTACCGGCACCTCGATCGGCTCCGGGTGGACAGATACGACACGATCGTGGGAGTAGGGGGTGGGGCGGCCACCGATCTGGCAGGGTTCGTTGCCTCGACTTGGCTGCGGGGGGTGGAGACGGTGTACGTTCCCACCACCTTGCTGGGGGCGGTGGACGCCGCAATAGGGGGGAAGACCGGGGTCAACCGGGAGGGTAAGAACCAGATTGGAACTTTCCGCCATCCCCGGCGGGTGGTTGTGTCTATCGACGTCCTCAGGTCCCTGCCGCGCGGGTTGCTCATCGAAGGGATGGCCGAGACGTTGAAAGCCGGGTTGATCGGTGACTCCCGTTTGGCGGAGATCCTCGAGGAGCACGGACTGGAATCACCGCTCCCCGAAGTTGTCACCAGGGCGGTGAAGGTCAAGGCCGGGGTGGTGGCGGAAGACTTCTTTGAAACGGGTCGGAGGGCGATACTCAACTACGGGCACACCATCGGTCACGCTGTGGAGACAGCCATCGGGATGCCCCACGGCCATGCCGTTGCGATTGGGATGGTGGCGGCTGGCGCGGTCTCCGCCGAGAAGGCGGGATACCCCTACCAACTACGCCAGCGGGAGATGATCACCGCTCTGGGACTGCCGGTGCAATCCCCACCGGTGGACCGCTCGGTGATCATGGAACTGCTCGGCAGGGACAAGAAGCGCCGGGGTGGTCCACTGCCCAAGATGGTGCTGTTGGAAGACTTCGGAAAACCGGTTGTCGTCGACGTCTCCTCTCGGGATGTGGAGATCGGATTGACGGCAATCGGGTTGTGATCCTCTACACTTCGATCTGACTTTCCCCGAGCGTTTCGAACCCACCATGATCTCCACCAATGATGTCCGGCCCGGCATGGCCCTGGAACTGCCCGACGGGGTGTTCACCATCGTCACCTACCAGCACGTCAAGCCCGGAAAGGGAAAGGCGTTCGTGCGCATGAAGATCAAGAACGCCGAGACCGGTCAGGTATTGGATCGGACATTTCGGGCCGACGAGGATGTGCCCCGTGCGATCATCAACCGCCGAGACCACCAGTACCTGTACCAGGACGACCTGGGCTTTCATTTCATGAATCTGGAGGACTACTCCCAGTTTGCCCTCAGTTCGACCGAGGTCGGCAACGATGCCGGGTACCTGGTGGAAGGGATGAGCCTGACGATCGCCTTTCATAACGAACGTCCGATAGGGATGGAACTTCCTCCGTCGGTGGAGATGGAAGTGACCTACGCCGAACCGGGGGTGAAGGGAGATCGGGTTTCAGGGGCCACCAAAGACGTGGTGGTGGAGACCGGCATCACCATAAAGACGCCCCTGTTCGTGGAGCAGGGTGACCGCATCAGGGTGGACACCCGCACCGGCTCGTACCTCACCCGAGTGTGAAAGGCCGGACAGGGTCGGAGCAGACTGCCCCGCCTTTTGACAAGAATTCCGAAGACCCGCGCCATCAGGCGCTGGAGGTCCTCTACGAGGTGGAGATGTCCGGAGAGCCGGTCTTGGACTGGGATGAACTCTCAGAGGACAAGCTTCCCAAGGCGCGCCGCATAGTGCGGGGGGTGGCGGCTGAGAACCACCGTATTGACGCCATCATCGAAAAAGCCGCCCAGGACTGGAAAGCCACCCGCATGCCACCCATCGATTTGGCGATCCTGCGGATGGCTGTCTATGAACTCCTCCATCACTCCCGGACACCGGTGGCGGTGATCATCTCCGAAGCGGTGAGAATCGCGGGGGAGTTTTCAACCGAGCACAGCAGTCGGTTCGTGAACGGCGTGCTGGCCACCGTGGCGGGATGGGTACGACCCGACCATGATGCGGTGGCGGTCTCGCAGAGGAAAAGTCCCTTCGCAGCCAGAAGACGGCGCCGCGCCACCGCGGGCCTTCTGGTTACTGCAGACGGAGAGGTCTTCGGGGGGTGGTCGGTTGGATCCCTGGGAACCACGGTGGGGGAAGTGGTGTTCAACACTGCCATGAGCGGCTACCAGGAGGTGTTCACCGATCCGTCCTATGCGGGGCAGATCGTGGTCATGACCGCTCCCCACATCGGCAATTACGGGGTGACCGACCTTGACTCGCAGGCCCCACGGCCGGCGGCGGCGGGAGTGGTGATGAGATCCTATTCCCATCGGTTCTCGAGTTGGCGGGCGGAGGGCGACCTTTCCGACTTCCTCACCGGCCAGGGGATGGTGGCGGTGACCGGGATAGACACCCGACGGCTGACTCGTCATATCCGGGAACGGGGGGCGATGCCTGCCGCTATGGGGACCGGGATGTCAGCCGCCGAATTGGCCGACATGGCCTCCTCCGCGCCGGCGATGGCAGGCCAGGATCTTGCCTCGGCGGTGTCCACCGCCGCCTCCTACACGGTGGGCGCCAAGGGCGCCGCACGGGGGAAGGTGGTGGCCATCGACCTTGGAATCAAGCGTGACATTCTCGACCAACTCGCCTCACGAGGTCTTGATGTGGAGGTGATGCCGTGCAGTGTCTCGGCGGCCGAGGTGATGAAGGCCCGGCCCGACGGGGTGTTTCTTTCCAACGGCCCAGGTGATCCCGAGCCGCTGCGGACAGTGATCACCACCTTGCGGGGGATTCTGGGGAAGATTCCGGTGTTCGGCATCTGCCTGGGACAGCAGGTGATGGGGCTGGCCCTGGGGGCTGCTACCTACAAACTGCCCTTCGGCCATCATGGCGGTAACCACCCGGTGCGCCGTTTGGGAGACGGCAAGGTGGAGATCACCTCGCAGAACCACGGCTTCGCGGTCGACCTGTGGTCACTCTCCGACCACCCGGCTCCTCCCCGCAAGGGCCTGGTCACTCCCCGGTTGCTGCCGGCCGAAGTCGCGTCGGATTTCGGGGTGGTGGTCCCCACTCATCAGAACCTCAACGATGGCACCCTGGAGGGTCTTGAGTGCCGCGATGTGTCGGCTTTCTCGGTGCAGTACCACCCGGAGGCCGCACCCGGACCCCGCGATGCGCTGGGGCTGTTCGACGATTTCCTGCGCCTGATGGATCGGGGGGTTTAGTCGTCGATGCCGGCTCGCCGCGACATTCGTTCCATTCTCTTGGTGGGGTCGGGTCCGATCGTGATCGGGCAGGCCTGCGAGTTTGACTATTCGGGTACTCAGGCCGCCAAGGCGCTGCGCAAGGAGGGTTATCGGGTCATACTGGTCAACTCCAATCCGGCCACCATCATGACAGATCCCGAATTCGCTGACCAGACCTACGTGGAACCGATCACGCCCGAGGTGGTGGAGCGGATCATCCGAAAGGAGCGTCCTGACACGTTGCTTCCCACCCTGGGAGGGCAGACCGCATTGAACATCACCGCCCAACTGGTGGGGAGGGGGACCCTGGACAGATACGGTGTGGAGTTGATCGGCGCCGGGATGGAGGCAATCGAGCGGGCCGAGGACCGGGGGAGATTCCGGGAAGTGATGGCCGAGGCCGGGCTGGAGACGCCGCAGGCGGGCTATGCCAAATCGATGGCGGATGCCCGCTCGATCGCAGCCCGGCTGGGATTCCCCGTAATGATTCGACCCTCCTACATCCTGGGAGGAGGGGGGACCGGGATGGCTCACAACGCCGCTGAGTTCGAGGAGGTGGCCCGCCGGGGCCTGGATGCCTCACCAGTCAGGGAGATCCTGGTGGAGGAATCGGTGGAGGGGTGGAAAGAATTCGAGTTGGAGGTGATGAGGGACCACGCCGACAACGCAGTGGTGATCTGCTCGATAGAGAACCTGGACGCCATGGGGGTGCATACCGGAGACTCGATCACGGTGGCCCCCATCCAGACCCTATCCGACCGGGAGTATCAACAAATGCGGGACGACGGGATAAAGGTGCTCCGGGCCATCGGAGTGGAGACGGGAGGCTCCAACGTCCAGTTTGCTGTGGAGCCTGAATCGGGTCGGCGATTGGTGATCGAGATGAATCCTCGAGTCTCCCGCTCCTCGGCACTGGCTTCCAAAGCCACCGGATTTCCCATCGCCAAAATAGCCGCTCGGTTGGCGGTGGGTTACACCTTGGATGAGATCACCAACGACATCACCGGCCAGACTCCTGCCTCCTTCGAGCCGGCGCTCGACTATGTGGTTGTGAAGGTCCCCCGATTCGACTTCGCCAAGTTTCCCACCACCCCCCGCCGTCTGGGGTCTTCGATGCAGAGCGTCGGAGAAGCCATGGCAATCGGCCGTACTTTTCCTGAGTCCCTTCAGAAGGCCCTGCGGAGCCTTGAGACCGGGCGGATGGGACTGGGGGCCGATCCCGTGTCGGAGCAGTTGCAAGAACTGTCGGAGAAGCAACTGAGAGAACAGTTGAAGGTGCCTACTCCCGAGCGGGTGATCGCCGCCGGTGAGGCGCTCCGGAGAGGATGGTCCCCCGAGGAGGTATCCCGCCTAACTGCCTACGATCCCTGGTTCACGCACCAGATCGGCGAGATCGTCCAACTCCGGGAGGAGCTTTGGATAAGGGGCCCGCAGGACGATCTTTGGGAGGACGCCAAGCGTTTCGGGTTCTCTGACGCCCAGCTTTCCTTCCTGTGGAACCGCAGTGAAGAGGATGTCAGACGGTCGAGACTGTCCCGTGGTATCCGGCGGACTTACAAGACGGTGGACACCTGCGCGGCCGAGTTCGAAGCACAAACGCCCTATATGTACGGAACCTTCGAGGAGGAAGACGAGGTTCCTCCCGCTGTCCGTCCCCGAGTGGTGGTGTTGGGCGCCGGTCCCAACCGGATCGGGCAGGGCATCGAGTTCGACTACTGCTGTGTTCAGGCTGCCTTTGCCTTGGGGGAGGTGGGCTACGAAACGGTGATGGTCAACTGCAATCCCGAGACGGTCTCCACCGATTACGACACCTCCCATCGTCTCTATTTCGAGCCCTTGACCGTCGAGGATGTACTCGATGTGGTTTCCGCGGAGCAACCGGTGGGAGTCATAGTGCAGTTCGGCGGGCAGACACCGCTCAATCTGGCAAGGAGGCTGGCCGAGGCGGGAACCCCGATTGCAGGGACCTCACCGGCTTCCATCGATCTCGCCGAGGACCGGGAGCGATTCTCTGAGTTGTGCAAGAAGCTGGGAATCCTCCAACCCCGACACGGTCTGGCCCGATCTCGCTCCGAGGCCCGCCAGGTGGCAACGGAGATGGGCTTTCCGGTTGTAGCGCGGCCTTCCTTTGTGTTGGGAGGCAGGAGAATGCAGGTGCTGGCTGATCCCCAAGACCTTGAGACCTATCTGGACGAGGTGTACGGAAGCATTGACGAGGCCGACTTGGCCGCCGCCCCGCTTCTGATCGACTCCTTCTTGGAGTCGGCGATCGAAATAGACGTGGACGCGGTGTATGACGGGGTGGAATTGTTGGTGGGAGGGATCATGGAGCATGTCGAGGAAGCCGGGGTGCATTCGGGAGATTCGGCTTGCATTACTCCACCTCGCACTCTGAACGCCGCGGCTCGCCGAACTATCAATGCCATGACAGCTTCCCTGGCCGAAGCATTGCAGGTGCGGGGCTTGATCAACGTTCAATATGCAGTTCAAGGTGAGGATGTATATCTTCTCGAGGCCAATCCCCGCGCCTCCCGGACGATTCCCTTCATTTCCAAGGTGAGGGGATTGCCGCTGGCCAAGTTGGCGGCCCGGGTGATGATGGGGGCCACCCTCGAAGAGTTACGGGGCGAAGGGCTGTACCAACAAGGCGCGGGACCCCAGATGGTGGGGGTGAAGGAGGCGGTGTTGCCGTGGGATCGTTTCCCGGATTCCCATCCGGTGCTCGGTCCGGAGATGCGGGCAACGGGGGAGGTTATGGGAGTGGGAAGCGATTGGAAGACTGCCTATGGGAAGGCCCTGCTGGGCGCCGGTGACCGTCTCCGCGATTCCGGCACCGTGCTCATGCTGCTTCAGGAGACCGACATCGGTGAAGGAGAAGCGTTGGTAAACCAGTGGTTGAAGAACGGGTTTGCTCAGGTGGCCGACCACCGCACGGCTGCGGCTTGGGATAATGAGCAGGTCCGGTCCCTGCCGCCGGGCGAAAGAGGTCGAAACGAGGCTGTGCGTTTGGTCGAGTCGGGGCAGATTGCCATGGTTATCAACACTTACGGGAGCGACGTGTCTCGGTTTGACGGGAGGCGGCTCTACAGGGCTGCCCGGCGGCAGGCCATCCCGTACATGACCACTCTGGCGGCGGCCAGCGCCTCTGCGGAGATACTCGATTCGGACCTCGAAGCAATCGAAGTGCCCCGCAGCCTCCAGGATTGGGGCGGATGAGCCTCCTTGGCGAACACGTACTGATTCGGCTTTCCGACGGCGACGCCGAGGATGCAGTCAGAGCTGTTTCGAAATGGGGAACGAGAGTTGGCGGTTTCGTGATGGGAGCAGGCTTGTTCTCCAATCGCGGTCCCATACTGGTGGGCGCCCTGGGCGCCTTCGGAAAACCCCTGTTGGTTGACCTCGGCATCCTGGATCGGCCCAGGGTCGTAGCCAGGGCAGTGGCGCGAATGGGCAAGCTCGGCGCCCGTTGGATCAGTGTCTCGGGACTGGGAGGGCGACGGATGGTCGAAGCCGCCGTGGCGGAAGCGGATGGCTATCCGGAGACCTCGGTGGTGGTCTCGGCGGCCCTGGCGGGCTGGGCTGAAGACTCCGAGTTGAAAGGGGTCGGGATTTTTGACACCCGCGGGAGTCTGGTTTCGCGGATGACCAAACTGGCGTTGAATGCCGGCGCCGAGGGTATCCTGTTCCCAGCCAGGGAATTGGGTGTAGTGGTTCAAGTGTCGGGATCGGAGGGATTCTCCAGAATGGGAAACTCCAAGGGCTTTTGGAGAATGGCTGACACCACTGGCTGTCTATCCTCATCGGAACAAATGCCGGAGGTAGATGGCATCGTCGCAGGAGGCGCTCACCGGGTGATTATTCCCCAGGTGAGAGTGGCGGCGGACGAGGGGGAGTGATCTGGTTGCCGCGGGGTGATTTTTACCATGCTGTCGGTTCTTGGTAGGGTTTCGGCCAATTTGGAGACTCCCGAAACCGACGGCGAAACGCACACATAGGAGCATCATGAACCCACCACCCCTAACCCAAGAGCAGCGCAGACAAGCCCTAGCAAAAGCCGCGGCTGTGCGAAAAGGTAGGGCGGAGATCAAGGCTGATTTGAGTGATCGGCGTTTGACCATGGCCGAATTGCTGGAGCGCACCGACGACCCCTTGGTAGGGGGAATGAAAGTGTCCGCGGCACTATCGGCTCTGCCGGGTATCGGGAAGAAACGTACCAGTCGGCTGATGGAGAGGGTCGGCATTCTTGAAAACCGCCGCCTTCGCGGACTTGGCAAACGCCAGCGGGAAGCCCTGATCAGGGAACTCTCCTGAAAGCAGCCGCTCTGAGGTTTTGACAAAGCTCCCGGGCCTGGTTCTAGTGGTTTCCGGCCCGTCGGGGGTCGGAAAATCCACGGCGTTGGCAGAGTTGGCCAAGCAACCTGGAGTGCAAGTGGTCATATCTTTCACCACCCGCGCCCGCCGGGACAACGAGACCGAGGATGTTGACTACCACTTTGTAGACGAACGGGAGTTCACGGACATGGTCCGACGCCAAGAGTTCCTGGAGTGGGTGGAGTACGATGGTCACTTCTACGGCACGCCACACAGGGCTGTGGATGAGATCCTGGAACGGGGAGGGGTGGCGGTGCTGGAGATCGAACGGGAGGGAGCCATGGCAGTGAAGGAGAGGTTTACCCACGCCGTCCTGGTGCTGCTCAAGCCACCCTTTCCAGGGGAACTGGAAAGAAGGCTTCGGTCCCGCGGCGCCAGCAGTGAGTTCCTGAGTCGTAGGCTGGCCTTGGCGGAAAGAGACGCTCCGTTGATGGACGATCTGTACGACGAATTCGTGACCAGCACGAGAACGAATGAAACAGTGAGAGAGTTGAGGCGTATAATCCAAAGTCGGTACTCGCCCCGCTGACGGGAGAAATGGAGAGGCGGCCTTCAGCATGAAAATCGAAGAAGTAGTCGACAAGATCGGGAATCGGTTCTCAACCGTCGTGGTGGCGGCCCGCCGCGCCCGGGACATCCAGGGCTATTACGCCCATCTTGGGCAGGGAATTGGCAAGTTCATCCCACCCCAGGTCCACACCTATGCACGCAAACCCTTGACCATTGCCATGGAAGAAATCTTGGAGGACAAGGTGGTCCGCAGGACCGATCAGCCACCCGAGGAGAACCCCGAAGCTGCGGAGTTGTAGTGATTGGAGGACGCCGAGTCCTGCTGGCGGTAACCGGGGGAGTGGCGGCATTCAAGGCGGCGACCCTGGCGAGGCTCCTGATTGAAAGGGATGCGCAGGTGCGGGCAATGATGACCGTACCCGCGCGGAAATTCTTGGGGTCGAACACGCTGGCGGCGATAACGGGACACCCGGTGATCGTCGATCTCTTCAATGACGCCGAATCAGTGAGTCCTCACACAGAAGCGGCCGAGTGGGCCGACCTGGTGGTGGTGGCGCCTGCCACGGCAGCTTCGGTGGCTCGGCTGGCGCAGGGCCTATCCTCCGATCCCGTCACCGCTACGATCATGGCGGCAACCTGTCCGGTGGTGGTGGCTCCGGCCATGCACACCGCCATGTGGAAGCACCCCGCCACTCAACGCAACCTCGACACCCTTCGGTCCGACGGGGTGGCGGTGCTGGGTCCGATAGTCGGACGACTGGCGGGGGGCGACCGAGGACCGGGACGGATGATGGAACCTGAAGAATTGCTTGAAGGGATACAGGCATTGTTCGCGGCGCCATTGAGAGGAGTGCGGGTGTTGGTGACCGCCGGAGGAACCAGGGAGGCTATTGACCCGGTTCGCTTCCTCAGCAACCACTCATCAGGGAAGATGGGCCACGCGGTGGCTGCAGAGGCAGCCCGCCGGGGAGCGGAGACCACCTTGGTGACGTGTTCCCCCCTGCCTTCTCCGCCCGCGGTGAAGCGAGTTGATGTCGTCTCCGCTCATGACATGGCCGAGGCGGTGAGTTCGATCGAAGTAGATGTGGCGGTAATGACGGCCGCGGTGGCGGATTTTCGCCCGCAGAAGTCCCATGGAAGCAAACTGGCCCGCAGCGAAGGTTTCAACGTGTTGGAACTGGCGCCCACCCGGGATGTGCTGGGCGAGGTCGTCGGGCGCAAGACGCGTCCGAGGGTGGTAGTCGGGTTCGCGGCGGAGACCGGAAACGTGGAGAGGGCGATCGGCAAAGCTCGGAAGAAAGGCGTCGATCTGATGGTGGCCAACGATGTCACGATCCCGGGTTCCGGTTTCGAGTCCGATAACAATCAGGTTGTCCTCATTAGGAGGAATGGTGAAGCGGAGCCCTGGCCGCTGCAGGCCAAGAGCCGGGTGGCCGCCGGCCTCTGGGACGAAGTGACTCGACTGCTGGAAGAGGGCTGACGGGATTTGACGGTGAGTGGAAGAGTTTGGTCCTTCACCTCCGAGTCGGTGGCGTGCGGACATCCGGACAAGGTGGCCGATTTGATCGCCGACCGGTTGCTTGATGCGGTGATGGAGTCTCACGCCGGATATCCACGGCCCCGTGTCGCTGCCGAGGTGCTGGTGACCGGAGACCGGGTGGTGCTGGCAGGAGAGACGTCCCATCCCCTCGAGGAAGAGGTAGTGGAAGCCACGGCGCGGGAAGCGATCGCCGAGGCCGGCTACGGTCCGGGGGATCCGGAGTTTCCTTGTGACGGAGTGCAGATCACCAACCTCATCCAAAAGCAGTCAAGCGAGATCGCCGAGATGGTGGTGGGTGAGGAGATCGGCGCCGGAGACCAAGGAATAATCTTCGGCTTCGCCTGCGACGATACGCCTTCCCTGATGCCGCTGCCCATCCACTTGGCGCATCGTCTAGCCCGCAAACTCGCGGAGGTGAGGGAGGAGGGGATTGTGGACTACCTGCGACCCGATGGCAAGACGCAGGTTACGGTTGAATACCGGGGTAGGGCGCCGGTGAGGGTCACCCAGGTGGTTGTCTCGGCACACCATCTTGCCGGGATCGACGAAGCGACGCTTCGGGCGGACATAGAGCGAGAAGTAATCCGGACCGTGGTCCCGCCCGAGTTGCTGGACGGAGGCGCCCGGTTTCTGATCAATCATTCGGGGTCATTCACCGCCGGGGGTCCCGGCGCCGACACCGGGCTCACGGGACGCAAGCTGGTAGTGGACACCTACGGGGGGTACGGTCCCCACGGTGGCGGCGCCCTATCCGGGAAAGATCCCACCAAGGTGGACCGCTCGGCCTCCTACGCGGCTCGTCATGCGGCCAAGAACTTGGTCGCTGCCGGTCTGGCCCGACAGTGCTCCATTCAGCTCAGCTATGTGATTGGGATGCATGAGCCTCTTTCCCTTCATGTTGAATGCTCCAACACCAATCAAGTGCCCCTGGAGGATTTGGAGAGGGCCCTCCAAGAGGTTCTCAGTTTCCGTCCGCAGCAGATGATTGAGAAGCTGGGCCTATGGGACATCCGGTTCGGTGACACCACCCTGTACGGCCATTTCGGCCGGGAAGACGCCGGTTTCTCCTGGGAGAAGACCGATTCCACCGAGCAGTTGAGGGCCGCGGCTCTGGGCGGGTGACGTCCGCTGTCCGGGTCGTCCCGGCAGTCCCTGCCTTTGAGGTGGACAAAGGATTCTGGTACTCGGTTCCAGCCCACCTGCAGGGACGGGTTGGCTTGGGTGCCAAGGTCCGGGTTCCGTTGGGGAGCGGTAACACTCACGGATACGTTATAGAGTCTGGTGACCGTCCGGCTCGGGGGTTGAAGCCGCTGTCGTCGCTGAGTGGCGACGCTCCCGTGTTTGACGCCAACCTGCTGGCGGTCTGCCGATGGGCTGCGGGCTATTACGTAAGTCCGCTGTCGACCATGCTGTCCAAGACCGCCCCTCCCAACGCCCCGAGACTGCCGGAGAGCGGTAAGCCGGAGCATCTACCAGCGCTTGAGGAGGTGGACCATCCCCTGTCGAGGTTGGGTGAAGACGCCGCGTCGGGCCGGCGAAGGCGGCCGGGGTGTTTGCTCGTGAACCCGGCTGCCGGGGAATGGGTGAAACCATTGCTGGGACCGGTGCTCCGTGCAGGCCGTTCGGCCATGGTGCTGGTCCCCACGGTTTTGGAGGAGGAGCGGACCACCCGCCTCATCGAAGCACTCTTGCCCGGCAGGGTGCTGGGCGCCAGCAACCGCCACACCGATCGGCTGAAGACCAAGGTGTGGGGACAACTTGCGACCGTTGAAGGAAGGGTGTTGGTGGCGACTCCTGCTGCGGCGTTGTGGCCGGTCGCGAAGCCTGGTGTGCTGGTCGTCGTGGAGGATGGGCGCCGGTCCCATAAGAACCGCCAATCGCCCACCGTCGGGACACGCCGACTTCTCCGTGAGCGAAGCATTAGGGAAGGGGGACTTCTGGTTGCTGTGGGTCCCTTGCCCAGCGTGGACTACCTGGCGTTGGGACCGGATCTGTACCGCGGTCGGCGCCGGCAGAGGCTCTGGCCGCACGTGGAGGTGGTAGACCGTAGGTCCCCGAGGACCTCAGGACTCCTCCATCCTGTGGCTCTGGCAGCCCTCCGCTCCGCCGCGGCGGCGGGAGGTGCTTTCGTCTTTGCCCATCGGAGCGGCTATGCCCCCGCTATGCGGTGCGCCGCCTGTCGCACCCTTCGCCGGTGCCCCGAGTGCGGAAGTCGGGCTTCCAAGGGAGAGATGTGCCAGAGATGCGGGACAGCCCTTGGCGTGTGCCGAAAGTGCGAGGCGGGCATCTTCGAACCGCTGGGCGCCGGAGTGGAGCGGGTCCGGGCCGATTTACGCAGACGATTTGGAGAGGGGTGGGTGGGGATGGCCGGCGATGGAGCGCCGATTACGGTGGGCACCGAGGCATCACTGGCCGGTGTGGGTGTTTTTGACCTGGTGGTCGTAGTTGACGCCGACGGTCTTTTCTACGCTCCCCATTACCGGGCCGATGAGGAGGCCCTGCGGATAATGGTGCGTCTGGCGGGGCGATTGTCTCAGGGGAGTGGTCGAAGGCTGCTGGTGCAGACCTCCTCGCCCGGTCACCGAGTCCTCTCCGCATTGAGAAAAGGGGAAGGGGTGTCGTTCCTGCAGGACGAACTGGACAGCCGCATAGAGATGGGTTTTCCGCCCCAGGGCCAATTGATGGCGCTTGAGATCCGGGGGGCGGGGGCGCAAGAGGCCCTGGGTCGCCTGGGGACGGAGATCGCCGACCTCCAGGACCGGAAAGCTGCGCTGCATGGGCCGGTGGAACTCTCCTCGGGCCTTAGGTGGCTGGTGGAAGGAAGCGACTTGTGGGAGGTGAAGCAGCAACTGCGTTTGCTGGTGTCCCGGTGGAGACACAGGGGGCTGGCAGTGCGGGTGGATGTCGATCCTCTCGACTTGTAAGATTGGGACGCTCATGGCCATCCTCCCAATTCGCGTCTTTGGAGATCCCGTCCTGCGCACCGTCTCCGCACCGGTGGAAGAGATAGATGATCGGATCAAGAGGCTGGTGGAGGACATGATCGAGACCATGTACGACGCCCCCGGGGTGGGGTTGGCGGCGCCACAGGTAGGGGTGGGACGGCGGATATTCGTGTTCGACATCCAGGACGACCAGGGCCCCCGTACCGTTATCAATCCCGAGTTGGTGGAGACATCGGGAGAGTGGGAGTACGACGAGGGGTGCCTGTCGGTCCCAGAGTACTTCTGGCCGATCATCCGCCCTGCTTGGGCGGTGGTAAGGGGATTGGGTTTGGATGGAACTGAGGTGCAATACGGAGGAGACGACCTGTTGGGCAGAGTGCTGCTGCACGAGTTCGATCACCTGAATGGAACCTTGCTGCTGGAGCGTCTGGACCGGGGTGCCAGGAGGAAGGCTTTGCGAGCAATCAGGGAAGCCGCCTTGGGGTAGAAACGGCCCCGTCTATCCAACCCGGGCGGGTGGTCTTCCTGGGAACTCCCGCGGCGGCGGTGCCCTGTTTGCGGGCCTTGAACCAAAGGGCAGACATCGCTCTGGTGGTCACCCGGGGTGATCGGAGACGTGGCAGGTCTGCTGGCAAAACCCCCTCGGAGGTGAAGAAGTCCGCCATGGAGATGGGACTGGCCACCGCCTGCCCCGAGAGCCGGGTTCAGTTAGAGCAGGCGCTGCGATCAGTGGCCCCCTTTCGGATGGGATTGGTGGTGGCTTACGGTATGTTGCTCACTCGGCCCATGCTGGACCTGGCTGAGATGGGGTTCGTCAACGTCCACTTCTCGCTGCTGCCGCGCTGGCGGGGCGCCGCTCCGGTGGCGGCTGCCATCAGGGCGGGCGATCCGGTGACAGGGGTAAGCCTGATGAAAGTCACCGAGGGTCTGGACTCCGGACCGGTGGTGGCTGCGGCCTCGGTGGCTATCGGGGAGACCGATGAGAGGGGCGGCCTGACCGATGATCTGTCGGGTCTGGGAGCCGACTTGCTGGCAGAGAATCTGGGAGACCTCATGGCTGGACGGATCAGTGGTTCTCCTCAGAGAGAGGAGGATGCCACCTACGCCCCTCGTTTGACGGTGGAGGACGGCCGGTTGGACTTCGAACGTCCTGTGGAGGAGTTGGCCCGGCAGGTGAGGGCCATGGCGCCCCGGCCAGGGGCATTCGCCCGGTGGAAACAAGCACGGATGCGGATTCTTCGGGTCCGCTGGTCTTCCAGTCCCCCACTGTCCCTGCGCCGGGGGGAACTGGCCCTGGCGAGCGGTGACCTTTGGTGCGGAGGACGAGACGGCGGCCTGATTCTGGATGGGATTCAACCGCCCGGGAAGCGGGTGATGGCGGGATCGGCTTGGGCTAATGGCGTTCGAGGAGAGTTGGGATCCCTGAGCTCGGGATGAACCGGCCCCAGAGTTAGTCTTGGCCTCGTTGTGATTCGCAAGACTCGCGTTGCTCCTTCGGTACTGGCCGCAGATCTGGGAGGACTCCGTTCGGCGATGCAAGAAGTTGCTTCCCACGTCGACATGTTCCACCTGGATGTAATGGATGGGATCTACGTGCCCAATCTGACATTCGGGCCACCGGTGATCGAGTGGGTTCGGCCCGGGGTCGACACCTTCTTCGACTGCCATCTGATGGTTGCTCGACCACTGGACCTGCTGGAACCCCTGGCCCGGGCCGGAGCCGACCACGTCACGTTGCACACCGACGTCTGTCCCGATCCTCCAGCAGCCATGGGCATGGCCCGACAGCTAGGGCTGCAGTTCGGTCTCGCTCTGTCACCGACGGTACCTGCATCGGCGGTCCGCGCCTATCTTGCAGATCTGGACATGGTGGTGGTGATGTCGGTGGAGCCGGGGTTCGGGGGGCAGAGGTTCATGCCGGAAACGCTTTCCAAGGTCGAGACGATTCGCGGCTGGATAGATCGGGAGGGTTTGAGTACGGCCCTGCAGATCGACGGAGGCATTGCTACAGAAACGGCGCCTCTGGCAGCCCTTGCCGGGGCCGATGTACTCGTCGCCGGCACCGCCATCTTCGGCCAGGCCGATCCTGTAACCGCGGTGGGACTGTTACGCAAGGCGATTAACGGCGCCCTCCTCTCTGGGGAAACCGGTTAGGCAGCAATGGGGTTGACTGTCTCCGGGCAGCGGCGCCTGCTCCGCCGGGCGCTGCGTTTGACCATGTCCTCATATCCCCATCCCAATCCCCGTGTGGCTGCCCTGCTGCTGGATCCCGCCGGTCAACAGGTGGCGAGCGGGGTTCATCAAGGGCCGGGCAGTCCCCATGCAGAGGTATTGGCGCTGGATGAAGCTGGAGACCGGGCTCGGGGTGGAGTGTTGTTCACCACCTTGGAGCCTTGCGTGCATGTCGGCCGCACACCTCCTTGCGTGGAACGGATCCGTGATTCGGGGGTGGCGACCATTGTGGTGGGGGCCCTCGATCCTGATTCCAGGGTCGCCGGTCGAAGCAGGGGGATCCTTGAGGCGGCGGGGATCGAGGTGGTCGGGCCGTTGGTCACCGAAGAAGTGGAAGCTATCGATCCGGGCTATTACCACCACCGGCGAACGGGTCTGCCTCTATTCACGCTGAAGGCGGCGGCCACCCTGGATGGTTGGACCGCAGCTGCGGATGGAACCTCGCAGTGGATCTCGGGGTCCTCCGCCCGTAGGGACGGCCATCGTCTGCGGGCGGCCTCGGATGCAGTAATGGTCGGGGCTGGGACTCTTCGGGCCGACGACCCGAGGTTGACAGTCCGTGCCCCCGGCTACGGTGGGCCTCAGCCGCGGCCGGTGGTGGTGGCGGGGCGCTCAGAACTGCCGCCGGTCCGCAAACTGTGGGAGAGAAGCCCATTGCTCGTCACCCCAAGACCCCAGCAGGCATTTGCCATTGAAGATCAGGTGGTGGCGCCGGGAGAGGGCGGGCTGGTCGACCTCGAGGAGGCGGCGCGGGCTCTGGGAGAGCGAGGGATACTGGACGTACTGGTGGAAGGCGGGGCCCGACTGGCCGGGGCCCTATGGAGGCGGGGACTGATTGATCAAGGGGTCTTCTATCTGGCAGCCGCGGTTGCGGGAGGCGAGGGCCGGCCAGTCATGAAGGGGGCGTTCGCAACTTTGACCGAGGCCCGGCGGGTCATAATTGAAGACGTGCAAAGAGTCGGAGAAGACATCAGGGTGGCGTGGAGACGCCGCAAGGAGGATGCCTGATGTTCACGGGCATCGTGACCGAGGTGGGGCGCGTAGTCGGCTACGAGCCGACCGATCGGGGACGACGGCTGAAGGTGGAAGCCCCGCAAACCACCGCAGACCTCAAGGTGGGTGATTCGGTGGCCGTCAACGGGATCTGTATGACGGCGGTGGTAATCGATCCTCCCGGATTTGGTGTGGAGGCGATGGCGGAGACCCTGGCGCGCACCAATCTGGGTGGTTTGGATGAGGGATCCTCGGTGAATCTGGAGCGACCCATGCAGATGGGAGGTCGTCTGGACGGCCACATAGTGCAGGGACACATTGATGCTGCCGGGATGATTGTTGCCATCGAGCCGGAAGGGCGAAGCAAACGGGTCACCATCTCCATCCCTGATGGCTTGGAACGGTACCTGGTCTACAAGGGATCGGTAGCGGTGGATGGTGTGGCTCTCACCGTCACAGGGGTGGAGACGGGGCGTTTCGAGGTGGCTCTGATCCCCCACACCCTGGAGGCGACCACACTGAGGGATCTGGAGGTAGGTGACACGGCTAATGTTGAAGTTGACATTCTGGCCAAATATGTTGAAAGGCTTCTGGTGTTCAGCAAGTGAAATTTGCAAGCATTCCTGAACTGGTCGAAGAGATCAGGAAGGGCAACATGGTGATCGTGGTGGACGATCCGGATCGGGAGAACGAGGGAGACCTGATTGTTGCCGCAGAAAAGATCACCTCCCAGCAGATGGGGTTCCTGATCCGGCATACCAGCGGGATAGTCTGCCTCCCCATCATTGGGGAACGTCTCGACGAGCTTCAGATCCCGCTCATGATTCCCCAACGCGACCCTTCCGATCTGGGAACCGCCTTTACGGTGGCGGTGGACGCCCGGCATGGCGTCACCACCGGAATCTCGGCTTCTGATCGGACCAGGACGGTCAGGGCCATGATCGATCCCGATACCGAGCCCGCCGACATCGACCGGCCCGGTCACGTCTATCCACTTCGCTATCGCCCTGGAGGAGTGCTCAGAAGGGCGGGTCACACGGAGGCATCGGTTGATCTGGTTCGGTTGGCAGGCCTGTACCCGGCAGGGGTTATCGCCGAGGTGATGAATGACCAAGGGGAGGTCGCCAAACTGGAGGACCTGCGACAATTCGCCGCGGAGCACAATCTGCTGATCGGTTCGGTGGCTGACCTCATCTCTTATCGTCGGCGCACCGAGGGAAAGCTGGTGAAGCGGGTGGTGGGGGCCCGAGTCCCAACCACCGCCGGGGAGTTCATGACGGTGGGATACCACTCACTGGTGGATGGTCGGCAGCATGTGGCCCTGGTTATGGGAGATATCGGCGACGGAGAGGACGTGTTGGTGAGGGTCCATTCCGAGTGTCTCACCGGTGATGTATTCGGGAGCATGCGGTGTGATTGCGGGGAACAACTGAGTCTGGCCATGGCCAAAGTGGCGGAGGAAGGTCGAGGAGTGGTGCTGTATATCAGGGGCCACGAAGGCCGGGGGATCGGGTTCTTCCCCAAACTGGTTGCCTACAACCTTCAGGACGAGGGGTTGGACACTGTGGACGCCAACCAGAACCTGGGGTTGCCGGTGGACGCCCGGGACTACGGAGTCGGTGCCCAGATCCTGTACGACCTCGGGGTGAGATCGATGAATCTTCTCACCAACAATCCCGTCAAGCGGGCGGGTATCGAGGGCTACGGTTTGACCATCCGTGAGAGGGTGCCGCTGGTGGTGGCCCCCAACGAGCAGAACCGGCGTTACCTGGAGACCAAAGCCGCTCGCATGGGCCACGTGTACAGCGCAGACCCCCAATAACCGGAGTTCATTCGGGACGGCCGAGGCTGGTGGCGACTCAGCCATCTCGGGTCCGGTCAGTCTTTGGTTGACCGCCTTCGGAGAACTCTGCCGGCAGCGGTGTCGCCCAGGCCGCCTTCCATGAATGCAGCTCTTCCGTTTACGAATACGTACTCCATTCCGACGGCGTTGGCCCGGGGATCCTCGAACGTGGCTCGATCCTGAACCCGCTCAGGATCGAAAACGGCCAGATCCGCAAATGCGCCCGATCGCACTATTCCCCGGTCCGCCAAGCCGTACCGAGCAGCAGGCATGCCGGTCATTCGTCTGATGGCGTCCGGAAAGTCCAACCATCCCTTATCACGCACCAGGTGTGACAGCACCCGGGCATGGGCGCCGAAGCCTCTGGGGTGGGGATAGCTTCCCCGGTAGAGACCGTCGGAGCCGACCATACCCAGCCGATGGGTCATGGCGCGGCGGAGCTTTTCCTCATCGTTCCACCGGTAGACCATGAGCACTTGCATCCGGCATTCCACCAGCAGGCGGCACACTGTCTCCGCCAGGTTCTTCCCCACCGGACCGATGGCGTCGATCAGCGGACGACCCTCCAGGTATTTGTATGGGCCGTCCGGCAGCGATGAAAAGAAGGCGTCCCGGGGCCGGGAGACGTAGGCGCCGAAGAATCTTTCGATATCGGACGCCACCTTTGACTGAACCACGGGATCTGCCAGCAAATCGATCACCCGGTCGGGAGGTCCCTGGTCCACCCACTGCGGAATGCAGAAGGCCAGGTGACTGCTGGCGGCCATGTAGGGGTAGGCGTCGAAGGTGACGTCAATGCCCTCGTTCCGGGCGGCCACCAGTTCCTCGTACAGTTGGTCGGACCCGAACAGGTGGGAGATGTGCACCGGAAGGTGCGCCTGGCGGGCGACTTGGAGCGCTTCCCGAACGCCGAATGCCACGTCTCCCCTGATGCCTCGGACGTGCGAGGTGTATATCCCTCCGTATTCCGCCACCACCCTTGCCACCGCGACCAGTTCCTCGGTGCTGGAGTGTCCGGAGGGAAAGTAGTCGAGACCTGCCTGTATGCCCGAGGCCCCTTGTTCCATCACCTGGCGAGTCAGGTCCCGCATCTGCCGGATCTCAGAGGGGGTAGCCGGGCGCGGGTCCCATCCCACCGCTTCAGCCCGCACCGCGTTGAACCCCACCTGTGGAACCAGGTTGATGCCCACCTTCCCCTCGAACATGGCCAGGTACTCGGAGGTGTCGGACCACTGCCAATCCCTTTCCGGGACACCGTTGAATACTGCAAGATAGGCCGCCATCTCGGCCAGCCGGTCCGGAGAAAGGGGTGTGTAGGCGAAACCATCCGGCGCCATCAGATCGGTGGTGATCCCTTGACTGAGGCGAGGTTGCAGGTCGTCACCCCGTAGCAACGAGAACTCCGAATGGGAGTGGACATCGATGAAACCAGGGCATATAGCCAAACCCCTGGCATCGATCCGCCGCCGGGTTCGGGCGTCAGCCAACTGGCCGATCGTCTGAATCCGGTCCCCTCTCAGACCCACATCGGCCTCGAAGCCGGGTTGTCCGGTTCCGTCGAAGACGGTGCCTCCGGTCAGGAGCCAGTCAAACATGTCAGATCTTGGCATCCGGCTGTCACGGTGCCAGATGGTACTTCAAGTCGGCCCCCGCACGCCGGGTGGGGAGACCCTCAGAGGGTGATCACCAGTTTTCCCACATGGCGTTTGGTCAGAAAGTCCTGCTGGGCGGCGTGGATGTCGGACAGCAGGTAGGCACCCCCTACTATCGCCCGGACCGCTCCTGTTTCGATGTGACCCACCAGGTCGGCGAAGACTCGAGGGTGGTAGACAGTTGCGCCGTGGAGGGTGAGGTCCTTCAGATAGAGAGTGCGTAGATCCAGGTCCACGATCGGCCCGGCTATGGCGCCGGAAGTGACATACCGCCCTCCGCGACGTAATGCCTCCAGCCACCCTCCGAAGTCTTCACCACCCACCACATCAGCGACCACATGAAAACGCCCGCGGTTGGCTTCCACAGCTTCCTGGGTTACCCCTCCGGCCTGTCGAACCACGACGTGATCAGCGCCGAGTTCCCTCACCTGGTCCAGTTTGGAGGCACCGGCTATCGCCACCACCCGGGCACCGCGCAGTTTGGCTAGCTGCACCGCCGCGCTGCCCACTCCGCCGGAGGCCCCCGGCACTGCCACCGTCTCTCCTGCCCGCAGGTTGGCCAGCTGAAGCATGTGTTCGGCTGTCGACCACGAGCAGGGGAAAGCAGCCAGTTCCACATCCGGGAGATCGGTGGAGATCGGATAGGCGTTCTCGCTTGGCGCCGCGCAATACTCGGCAAAGCCGCCGTCCCGTTCGCTTCCCAGGTACCCGGCCAGATCGAGGTCGTCCGGGCGGCGTCTGTCCCGCAGGCAAGGGTCGACCATCACGCGGCGTCCCATCAGAGCGGCGCTGACTCCCTCTCCGGCTTCCACCACCACGCCCACCACGTCGCTGCCCTGAATGCGCGGGAAGGACAACCCCTTGCGACTCCAACCCACGTCGCCAAGGTCCGCGTCCTTGTAACCGGATTCTTCCGTGGCGGTGTGTATCGAACGGCTGTACCAACCGACGCGGGTGTTGATATCGGAGTTGTTTAAACCGCAGGCGCCTACCCGAACAACCACGTCCCCCGGCCCCGCCCGAGGCACCGGCACGTCGTGGCGGATCTCCAGCATCTCGGGCCCGCCAATGCCCATAAGGAGGGCTGCCCTCATGGTCTGGGGTGTGGAGTTGCCGTTGCGCCCTGCCATGCTCAGATTCGTTTCGCCATGTCGTGCACCCGATCTTGGCGGAGGGGGACGATTCCGGGCATGGCTATGTCTTGGATGCTCTCATGGAAACGCAATGGAGGCTACCAAAGGGTTCCCTCAGCGAGGCACGTCGACCAAGAAGAGGCATCAGCGAGTTTGCCGTGCCAACCGAAAGTACACCTAGGGTTTGGGATGGGACTTATAAGGATAGTTGACGATTGTCACAGCTTCTTCGTATTCTTGGGGGTGTGTCTCAGTTGGTGCAAACGTTCCGCTTGGCGGCTAAGTGTTCGCCGTCTCAGTATCGTCGTCTTAGCGTCGTGTTTGGTATGTGTTCGGAGTTGTACAACGCGGTGTTGGAGTCGTGGCGTGGTACTTATTTGTGGTGGAGGGAGCACCATCCCGAAGGGGAGGCTCTTCCTGGGGATCGGTCGCTGTCTC
>MPNA01000063.1 GCA_002238785.1 bacterium OM1 bin76
CCTCTGACCGGCCCGACCCGCCCCGCAAAACCGGAACAAACCCAGACAGAACCCCGCAAACCCCGGACAGAACCCCGCCCAAACACCCACAACCCCACCCCCACTAGCCAAAACCGGTGGATTCAGGCTAAGGGCACAGGGTGAGGTGCTCGGCTGTCTGCAGGGGTTCATGATTTCCCCGGATGGAATCGCTCTCGGACTGCCATGCTATGACGGTGAAGAGGGCGGATCGATTCCGAACAGCCCAAGGAGCTCTTGTGGACGACGATGTCCTGCTCATCTTCCACGAGAAGCAGTGGAAGTCGACAACTGTTACGGTGGTCGGGATCGGAGTGGACGTGATCGATGTTGCTGTCCTAGCTTGTCCTGTTCGGTTGGTGGAGTCCCTTCCGTTGGAAGCGTCGATGGAGGGCCTCACGTATGGGCAGGATGTCTATTTCCTCGGGTTTCCGTTCGGCTGGGATGCTGGCGGGGAAGACATCAACCTCAACTTTCCCATGCCATTCGTGAAAGGCGGGATTGTCAGCGCGATAATGTCTATTGATCCTGTTCACATCTATATTGATGCACACGGGAATCCGGGGTTCAGTGGTGGCCCGGTGGTATTCAAGGACCCGGACGGTGGCTCGAATAAGTTCAAAGTGGCGGGCATCGTCTCAAATGCCCCGACACCGCTGCGTACCCCTGTCGTGAACAGTGCTGGCAAGCCGGTTGGAACCTCAGGAGGTGATGGGGCGTTCATCGCCGAGAACCAAGGGTTCGTGGTTGCGATGGGCATTCGCCATTCCACTGAGATCATTGACGCTAATCCTGTGGGGTTCGAATTGCCCGAGGACGAGGCCAGTTAATCTGATTCACCAACCGCATCAGCGACAACAAGATGGCCCGTGGGGGACCGCCCGACTTGGCATCCTGCCGCAACCCTTAATTAACGATAGTAACCACCTGCTGTCGGCTTGGCCCGGCGGGAAGAGACCTGAACCGGCACCCCCAGCCCTCAAAGAGCAATTCGGAACGTCTCAGCGCACTCCGTTACACACCAGCAACCCCTGAAACAGGCATGGTAGGACAGAAACGACCCAAATGGCCTGGTTGAAAAGAACAAATGGACTAGTGATGGTCCCCCGTTTTCGTGGAGTCAGCTCACTTGGATCAGTGGTGTGACGCTTCGGTTGTTGTAGTGGTTGTTTTCGTATTCGATCGGGGTTCGCATTCCTAGTGCGGTGTGGCGTCGTTGTTGGCGGTTGTGGAAGATTTCTAGGTACTCGAAGATAGCATTTGCGAGTTCGATACGGGTCCGCCAGCGGCGTCGGTCCAGGAGTTCGACTCGCATACGAGCCCAGAACGCCTCCATCAGGGCGTTATCGAAGCAGTCCCCGACGGTCACCGATCGACGGTACAAGCCCGGAGTCGTGGGCTCTCTGGGTGAACCCCCAAGAGGCAAATTGGGTGCCCTGATCCGAATGTATAACCGTTCCTGAGTGCGGCTGGCGGTTGCTGATTGCCATACCCAGTGCGGAGGTAACCTGTCCCGCGGTTGCGGAGTTATCGATTGACCAGCCTACGACCCGTCGGCTGAACACATCCCGGCACCACAGCACAGTACACCCTGCGCTTGTCGGGTGGGATGTTCGGTGTAGGGGTCGGACCGGGGTGCCCTGCCTCCTTTTCAGCTGGTGGGTTTCCCCGGCCCGCCCCTGCGAACCGGACCTGCAACTTCCACTGCGATTCGGCTCTCCATGTGTTCATGCCATGGTTGCGGCTTGTCCTGTGGTTGTGCTCTCCCATGGTGTAGGGATTTTGGTGCCCCGATATCGGTATCGCACGACGGCGAACCGGTTTGGTCGGAACATTTCTATCCTCCCGGCGCTGATCTCCCATCCGGGTAGGTAGCGACGGACCAGGGTGTGCATGTTCAGATGCGAGGTGTCGTTTCTTCAACCACATGACGACTCGCCAGAAGGCGTAGTGGTCAAGGTAGCCGAAAGTCCGTTTGGAGACTCCGTGACGGAAATAGGTTGCACCAGCCCCGCAGCACCGGGTTCAATCGGCGCAGCAGATCTGAGAGCGTTCGATGTTTGGCTCGGCGTGTCAGCCGTCGCACCTTTCCAACGATAGAAGCCAGGGCCTTCTTCGAAGGGTAGGTGTAAATGGCCTTTCTGTTGTTGGTTCGGTTCCGCCAGGCTCGGCGTTGGATACGCCACCCCAGAAAGTCGAACCCCTCGTCTATGTGGCAGACTCTTGTCTTGTCGGCCGATAGGCGCAGACCCAACCCTCCGGGAAAACCAGGGCGGTTCAATAGGAGCTCACCAACCAACCCCTAACAACCACCCCTCTCCGAACACCGCCAACCACCCCGCGGACTCGGTTTGGAGAACATAGAAGCATCAATATAGGAGCATCAAGGGCCTGAACAATCTGATCAAGAGGATCAAACGGACAGCATTCGGGTTCCGGAACTTCTCACACCACAGAATCAGAGCACTCCCACACGCCGACAAACCGGACTGGAACCTACTCACAACCATCACTCCCCCGTAAATTCCGAAGAGCCGGTTTTAGGGACCAAGGACCAGACTGGTGCCGCCAGGTGGAGATAGTCGTTTCCGACGGGTCCCGCTGGTTCAGTTTGGATCACCAACCGGCGGCTATCTCTTAAAGTGAACCATGCGTGTTTGAATGGGGGGTGTGGCAGTGCCGGCGGGGATGGCTCCAACTGAACCTGCCCCACCCTTTTTGGGGTGGTGGCTTTTTTGGTGAGTGTCTCCCCACCGGTTGCCCGCTCGGTGTTGTCGCTTGATAGGAGCGTGACTTGTATCTGCCCCCTTGTGGGGGTGTTGTTTCGACGCATGGATGCGCTTCGCCGAGCCTTCTGCCGCTCCCGCAAACCCCCGACTTTTAGAGGATTGAACTATGTTCGTTATCGGGATCGACTCGCACAAGGATACCCTTTCGGCCTGTTTGGTGGACCACCTGGGCACGGCTTTGGAGTACCGGAGCATCCCTAACACCCCGGCCGGTCACCACCAGTTGGTTGACTGGGCACAAACCACCAAAGCGCCCAGGGTAGCGGTCGAGGGGTCCGGTACTTTCGGTCGCCCAGCCGCGGTCGCCGCTATGACTGCTGGTCTGGACATCCGGGAGGTGCCACCCCAGTTGACCGCCCGCCTTCGCCGCCGGGGCCGTACCCAGACCAAAACCGACCAGGTCGACGCTTGGGTGATCGCTCGGATCGCTGTCCGAGACAACACCCTCGCCCCGCCGACGTTTTGGGGGGACACCGAGGACCTGCGTGTGCTGGTCTCATACCGCCGTGAACTGGTAGAACACCGCACCGCCGGGGCCAACCGGCTCCACGCCCATCCTGGGGAAACTTCGACCAGGCTATCACCAGATCGTTCCCCGCCTCACCACCCGCCACAGCCTCGATAAGGCGATGAAACTGTTATGGCGGGACACCACCCCCCACGGGCGGGTAGCCAAACAACGCATCCGAAGGCTGCGACAACTGGACACCGAGATCAAACAACTCACCGCCCAGATCAAAACCATGGTCGACCAATCCGGAACCCGGATGCTTGACATTCGCGGGGTGGGTGTGCTGGTCGCTGCCACCATCCTCTCCGAAGTCGGTGACCCCCACCGCTATGCGACCAAGGCCAAGTTCGCCATGGCCAACGGCACCGCACCCCTGGAGGCCAGCAGCGGGCGAGTAGTGCGCCATCGACTCAACCACTCATACTTATAGGGCCCCTTGGCCGGGGTCGGGTCTGACCCGGACTCAACCTGACTGTTCGTGTCTTTGCCTCGATCTGTCGGCCTGCTCCCGGCCTAGGGGCGGAACC
>MPNA01000064.1 GCA_002238785.1 bacterium OM1 bin76
GTTGGCGCTGGCCTCTGACGGCAAGATCGTCGCGGTCGGGCAGGGCGCGGCTTCCTTCGGCCTGGCGCGCTACACCACTGCCGGCGCGTTGGACACGACGTTCGGCACCGCCGGCAAGGTGAGCACCACATTGAGCGGCCTCGGTGACGAGGCGCGTGCGGTGGCGCTGCAAGCCGACGGCAGGATCGTGGTGGCAGGCCGCGCTGTCAACGATTCCGGCACCGCCAACACCCAGGGCGATGATCACGACGACTTCGCGTTGGCGCGCTACACCACTGCTGGAGTGTTGGACACGACGTTCGGCAGCGCCGGCAAGGTGACCACCGACTTCGGCGGCTTCTACAACGAGGTGCGTGCGGTAGCAGTGCAGCGTGACGGCAGGATCGTGGCGGCGGGCCCTTCCTCCTCCAACGACAACGGCACCCCGGCTGACACTGCTGATGACGACTGGGACTTCGCGTTGGCCCGTTACAACGCTGCGGGGGCGCTCGACATGACGTTCGGCACCGCCGGCAAGGTCATCACCGGCGACGGCATCACAGACGAACTCGCCGAGTCGGTAGCGCTGCAGAGCGACGGCAAGATCGTGGTGGCCGGCAAGGGTTGGGGAGCGGGGTTCGCGCTCGCCCGCTACCTGCGCGGGCCGTCGGCCAAGGTGTATCGGATCACTCCTGCGGTGACGGTGTCGGAGATACAGGACGCGTCTTTGGTGTTGACCCTGGGCGTGCCCGCACCCGCCGGCGGGCTGGTCTTCGACGTGACCTACGGGTATTCGGGGTCAGCATCGGCCGGCGATCTCGTGTATCCGCCGGCAACGGTGACCGTCAAGGAGAATCAGACCACAGCGACGCTGACACTGGCGTTCCAGCCCGACGGAATGGTGGAGGGCACCGAGACGCTGCCGGTGACGGTCTCGACAACCGCTCCGGGCTGGGAGCCGCTAGTTGATACCGCCATGGTGACGATCACCGACAACGACATCGCCACCGCCCGGATCGGCTTCGGCACCCCAGACCGTGAGACGCCCTACACCGCCAGCGTGGCAAGGAACGTGGCCGGCGGCAGCATCAACGTGCCGATCGTGGTGAACCACCTCGCGGCTTCTGACTTCACGGTGCATGTCGAGGTGCTCTCGACGAGCACCGCCGTCGAATACTCAGATGCCCAGAATCCCGGCGACTTCCGTATCGCCGACAAGTCGGTCACCTACCTCCGCGGCGCCAGTACCCAGAACCTGTCGGTGGCGATCACCAACACTGCCGACATGGACGACAAGGTGATCAAGCTGCGCATCACCGACAGCAGCACCAACGACCTCGGCCAGCATTTTGCGCGCCACCCGATGGGCCGGCTCGCCGACATCACCATCACCCCCCGCGGCACACCCTCGTCAACAACCACGACAACCACGACAACCACGACTCAGCCGCGGAGAACGCAAAGCGGCAACCCCACCGGCAACCCCACCGGCAACCCCACTGGCAACCCCACTGGCAACCCCACCGGGGGAGGCCCGACGGGCGGGGGCGGAAACTCGAGCGACGACGATTCGAGCGACGAACCCGACCGGCGGTTCACCGACGTCGATCTCCGCAGCGTCCACGCCGCCTACATTGATGCTGTCGCTGCTGCGGGTATCACCGTGGGCTGCGCTGTCGAGCCGTTGCGGTTCTGCCCTGACGAGCCGGTGACCCGAGCTCAGATGGCGACGTTTTTGGTTCGCGCTCTCGACCTACCGACCGGAGTCACCGCCGGTTTCGCTGATGTGGACCCCCCCGGCAGTGTCCACGCCGCCAACATTGATGCTGTCGCTGCTGCGGGTATCACCGTGGGCTGCGCTGTCGAGCCGTTGCGGTTCTGCCCTGACGAGCCGGTGACCCGAGCTCAGATGGCGACGTTTTTGGTTCGCGCTCTCGACCTGCGCTAAACCCCCCCCAAGAAACCGAACCAACCGAAAAGCTGGATGAGGCTGGTCCGAACACGGAGAACGCAACCGGACGCCCATCCGCGACATCGCCCACACCAACGGCATGGACCTAGTGTCCTGTCGTGTTAATTCGCCGCGGTTTGTGGTAGGGTTGTGGGGACTGTCGGCGTTGTGTGGGAAGGTGCTGTGATGGGTGCTCGGAAGGGGCGTAAGCCTGTGGTTATCGAGTTGAGCGATGAGGAACGGGAAACTCTGCAGCGGTGGGCGAGGCGGCATACCACCAGCCAGGCGTTGGCGTTGCGTTGCCGGATCGTTCTGGGAGCGGCTGAGGGTATGGCCAATGTGGATATTGCCGAGAAGCTGGGTTGTCATTTCGCGACGGTGGGCAAGTGGCGGAACCGGTTCGCCCAGAGGCGTCTTGATGGTCTCTGCGACGAACCGCGGCCCGGTCCGCCCCGTACCATCGACGACGCCAAGGTGGAAGAGGTAGTGGTCAAGACCCTGGAGGAGACCCCCCCTGATGCTACGCATTGGTCCACCCGGCAGATGGCGGAGGCGGTGGGTATCTCGGCTTCGTCGGTCTCCAAGATCTGGCGGGCGTTCGGTCTGAAGCCGCACCGGACCGAAGACTTCAAGGTATCGCCCGATCCGCTGTTCGTAGAAAAGGTCCGCGACCTGGTGGCATTGTATCTGAACCCCCCGGACGCAGCCGTGGTGCTATGTGTGGATCACAAGTCCCAGGAGTCAGGCCCTGGACCGCACCGCACCGATCCTGCCGATCCTTCCCGGCACCCCCCAGCGGTTCACCCACGACTACAAACCCAGGCGGAACGACCAACCTTCACGCCGCTTTGGACACCGCCACCGGCAATGTCATCACGTCGGTGACCCCCCGCAACCGTGCAGAAGAGTTCCGCCGCTTCCTCAACCTCATCAACCGCGAAGTCCCCCCCGAACTCCAAGTACACGTCGTACTGGACAACGCGTCCACCCACAAAACCCCGGCCATAGAGCGCTGGCTCCAGCGCCATCCCCGCTTCACGTTCCATTTCACCCCCACCTACGCATCCTGGATGAACCTCGTCGAGCGTTGGTTCTTTCGAACTCACTACCAAACACATACGCCGAGACACCCACCGATCAGTACACGAACTCACCGACTCCATCCACCAATGGATCGAACACTGGAACCACGACCCCAAACCCTTTATCTGGCACAAGACCGCCGACGAAATCTTCGACAACCTCACCCACTATCTACAGTGTATTCCCAACACAGGACACTAGGTGGCTGGTGTTTATTGCAATTTCGGCGAGGCGTGCACGAAGCATCGTTGAAGCCACCGTCCGAGACTCCCCCAGCGCTTCCCGTCTCGCCAGACGGTCAACAATGTCCACGAGGCCCCAAGGAGGGGTCCGTTCTCACCGCTACGGGAGCAGTTCTTGCTCGTACGCCCAGGCGAACAGTCCCCTACCATCGGTCGGTAGGCGCATGTCCGTAGCGCGCAGTTTATCAACCAGTGTCTCAGCCGCCGAACGGTCCAGTTCGCCCCGTTGGACTCCTTGAACGACGAGCTACAGAGAGTTGTGGACCAAGATGCCATCCCATTGCGCTATCCGGCTAGTGTCCCGAGTCGGAAGTTCGTCACATAAGAGCGGGCTACACCTCCACGTCACCGAACCCCGAGAACGCGAAAACCGCCCGAACGTGCCTCTTCTCTTGGGTTTCCCACCCCCGAGGGTCACGGACGCGACCTTCTATCCCCTGTGCGGGCCGGTTCCGGACAGTATGAACCCTGCCGCGGTCCGCTCGACGTCGGAAACGAACCGCCGGTGTATGCGGCTATCTACCATTGTGCAACGAGCCTGTGACAGATACA
>MPNA01000065.1 GCA_002238785.1 bacterium OM1 bin76
CAGCGGACATGGACCCGACCGAGACGCGCCAGTTCGTCCGGATCATCATGGACCGGGCCGAGCACATGCGGGAACTCATCGGCGACTTGTTGGACGTGGCCCGCATCGAGACGGGCACGCTGCCGGTGGACCCGGAACCGGCGGAGGTCGCGGTCCTGGTGGACCGGGCGAGGAACGCTTTCACCAGCGCCGGGGGCCGAGACACCCTGGAGATCGACGTCGCGCCCGACCTGCCCCTAGTGATGGCGGACCGGCGGCGCGTCGTCCAGGTCATCGGCAACCTGGCGTCCAACGCAGCCCGCCACTCGCCCGAGGACTCGGTCATCAGGGTGAGCGCGGAGCGCAAAGGAACCCACGTCGAGGTGTCGGTGGCCGACCAGGGGCGGGGGATACCCGCCGGGGACCTGCCCCGCCTGTTCAGAAAGTTCTCCCAGACACAGAACACCGACACCGAAGGCGACACCGGCCTTGGGCTGGCCATCTGCAAGGGCATCGTCGAGGCCCACGGGGGCCGTATCCGAGCCGAAAGCGACGGGCCGGGCCTGGGCGCGCGGTTCTCCTTCACCCTGCCATTAGCGCAGGACGCCGAGCAGACCCCCCGCCCCGCCCAATCCCAGAGCGGCGGGCAGTCCACCGGAACGGTCCTGGTCGTGGACGACGAGCCCATGATACTGAGGTCCGTCAGGGACGCCCTCTCCAACGCGGGCTTTCGCACAGTGGCGACCACAGAGCCGGAAGAGGCGCTGGCGATGATCGGAGAGCACAGCCCCCAACTTGCCCTGCTGGACCTGATACTGCCCGACCACAACGGGGTGGAATTGATGGAGGACATACAGGCGGTCTCCCGCATCCCGGTCATCTTCCTGTCGGCCTACGGCAGGGACGAAACGGTCGCCAGAGTGCTCGAGAAGGGAGCCACCGACTACATCGTCAAACCCTTCTCCCCCACCGAACTCGTGGCCAGAGTACGGGCAGCCCTGCGCCGGTTTGGGGAACCCCCACTCCCGGCGCCGGAGGAACCCTTCGTCCTGGGCGACCTCACCATCGACTACACCGAACGGAGAGTGACAGTCTCGGGACAGCCTACGCCGCTGACGCCCACCGAGTTCGACCTACTCGCAGCGCTCTCGATGGAGGCCGGGCGGGTGCTGCCCCACGACCGGCTGCTGAGACGGGTATGGAGAAATCCGGGAAAGCCGGGGAACGTGCGAGCGTTACGCACCCTGCTAATGGGCCTCCGCCGGAAACTAGGCGACGACGCCACAAACCCCACCTACATTTTCGCCGAACCCCGCGTCGGCTACCGGATGCCAGCGGGGACGGGACAACCGTAAGTCCAACCTGAAGAAGCAGGAACCAAAGAGACAGTTCCCACAACTCCCGGCTCTCAGGTCCCCAGCCAGCCAGCACCCGGACCGGTCCGGCTACGAGGTCAACCGGCACCTCTCTCAGGTAGCCGGCAAAGAACGTGAAGCCGCCGCCAGTGTCGCCGGCGCGTTGTGTCCGAATCGGACACGGCTCACCACACCAGCGCATGCGACCTGAACACAGCGTCTAAATCCCGCTGGACATCGGCGACCTCAACCCGGTCAGGGCCGGAGCCGCAGGCACGCTACTCGGATCAGTATCCGAGGTGGGTGTTGCCGGATGGCTAGTGGTGGCCAACCCGCAGACCGGGGAAGTGTGCAGGGTTCCGTCCTGTCAGGTCAGTCTGGTCGTCGCACAGACGAAGGCGCCTGTCTGTAGGTATTGGGCCCAGTGTTGCATGAGTTCGCGGCGCCGGTCGAAGAGGTCGCTTCGCTGGTAGGCGGCTTCGACTCGGTCGTTGTTGACATGCGCTGGGGCGAGTTCGCAGATTTCTTTGGGGGTGTCGGTGAGTTCGGCTGCCCAATCTCTGAAGCTTGACCGGTATCCGTGGGGCACTGCTGGGATGCCGTTCTCTCGCAACAGTTTGGACAGGGTCGCGTCGAAGATTTCCCGTCCGGTGGGGGATGGGAACACCAGTCCGCTGCGGTCCCTGTATTGCTGCGCTTGTGCCAACACGTCTAGGAGGCTGCTGAGTATTGGTGTTTGGTGGGGGTGGTGATTTTGGGTTGTGGGGCGGGTGGGGTTTGGTGAATCTCAGTCGGGGTGTGGTGGTTGGGTGAGGTGGGGGTGTTTTGGGGTGGGTGAGGTGGGGTGGATGGCCCATCCGGTGGGGGTGTGGTGCAGGCCGAGGTTGATGAGCCGGCGTAGGTTGATGGCGGCGACGCGGGTGTGTAGTTGTTGCCGGTTTCGGTTTGTTCCCCGGTATTTGAGTTTTCGGTGGCCGTGGGGGAGCCTGTATAAATGTCTGTGTGAGGTGGGTTCTTTGAACTCTGTGGCCGGCGGTGGCTGGCTGTGAAGGAGATGAATTTGATATGACTGTGAAAGATGTGACGGAACGGGCTGCTACTGCTGTGTCTGATGATCTGGTGGCTGATGCCTTGGAGGGTGGTGTGGAGCTGTTGGGTCCTGACGGGGTGCTGGCCGAGTTGACCAAGCTCTCCCTGACAGATCGGTGCCGGACCCAAAGAGGTTCTTCGGAAATTAGCGGGGAGTTGGGAATCCATCGATTGTGAGGGAGGGTCCTCCATAATCGGGTGTTGAACCAATTTCACATCCGAAAAGGAGGACCCTTGTGGAGACTGATGGTAGGCGTATGTGCGAGTTGTTGGTGGGGCTGGGTGAGGTGGATCTGGTGGGTGTCGAGGAGTTGGCGGGTGACCGGTTGAGGGTGACGATCCGGTCTCGTGGTCCTCGCCCGGTGTGCGGGGAATGTGGTGGGAGAGTGTGGTCCAAGGGCGACCAGTCGGTGCGGTTGGTGGATTTGCCGGCGTTCGGTCGGCCGGTGCGGCCTGGGGTGGCACAAACGCCGCTGGATGTGCCCAGACGTGATGTGTGGTGTGGGGTCGTCTTGCGGAACAGGATCTGTCGGTGGCGCCGGAACGGGCCCTGTTGACGTCTCGCGCCGGGCGATGGGCCACCGCTCAGGTGGGTCGGTTTGGTCGCACGGTGTCGCAGGGTGGCCGAAGAGTTGGGCTGTGATTGGCATACGGTGAACCGCGAGATCGTCCGGTGGGGAGACGCGCTGCTGGAAGCTGACATCGATCGGTTCGGCGCTGTGGAAGCGGTGGGGGTGGACGAGACCCTGCTTGTGGCGCAAGGGCCGGTGGAAAAAGAAGCAGTGGTGCACCTCGGTGGTGGACGTTGGCGGCCGTCAGCTCTTGGACATAGTGCCTGGTAGAACAGCTGAAAGCGCCGCCAGTTGGTTCCGGAACCAACCCACCGAATGGTGTGAGGCGATTCGGTGGGCGGTGTCGGGGCATGTCAGGCCCCTACCAGGTCGCCTACGACCGGGTGCTGCCCCACGCCCATTTCAGGTGGCCGACCCGTTCCATGTGGTCAGGTTGGCGAACCGCTGTGTGGACTTGGTACGCCGACGGGTCCAGAACGAGACACTCGGGCACCGGGGGCGGAAACGAGATCCTCTCTATCGGATCAGACGGCTGTTGATCATGGCCTCTGAACGTCTCGATGATCGTGGTGAGAAACGCATCCAAGGACTCCTACGAGCTGGTGACCCCTACGGAGAAGTACGTGACGCCTGGTACACCA
>MPNA01000066.1 GCA_002238785.1 bacterium OM1 bin76
TCGTTTGGGGACTGAGGTCGGACAGTTTGGCGATGTATCGGATGGATTCTCCGCGGGTGGCGGCTTTCAGTCGGTTGGCCAGGGCGGCGGCGAGGTAGACCTCCGGTGGGGCTTCCGGTCTGAAGGGGCCGCGGGGAAAGTTCCCGTCTTTTTCGAGGTAGGCGGCTGGGTGTTGGCGTGGTTGGGGCATGTGATAAAGCGTAGTTGAGCCTCCCAGAGTGTCCCACCCCCTGACTACTGTCGATCGTAATGGACAGAAATAAGAAGCCATCCAGGTATCTAAAGAGACATCAATCTGTTTTTCCGGTTATTGGGCATCTGTACTTCCCTTAAGGATATGGATTTGTTCACCGCTTCGACATCCCGCCGGGGACCGCAACCGAGCGTGACGCGGCCCGGGCCGTTCACGCGGGCACCGGGTTTTCGGAAGCCGCAGGCGAAGGTTGGGGCGGCGTCACCGCGGAACGAGATCGCCTGCGGAAGTTGGTACTTGGGGTTGGCCGCGGGATCCAGCGGACTTGAAACCGGGGAGTTGTGGTGAAGGCCGGAGCGCAGCCCATTGCCGACACGGTAGACGAAGTGTTGAAGCTATTGCGCGACAGGTACGGTTCCAACCCGGGTACCTGGCAGAAAGTGGAAGGGGACGCCGAACGCCTATTCCGCTATTTGCGCTCGGTGGGAGCCTTTAACTGGGAGGAAATCACACCGGAGATGGTCGTGGCATGGTGCTGGACTGCCCGGAAGACCATACGGGGTGATTATCGCCGTCCCGTCCAGTCAACAGCCCGGAACCGCCAGTGGGCCGCGCTGGCTGTGTTTGAAGCAGCCGAGACATTGGGACTCTTGACAGCTGGGAAGCGACTGATTGGTGAGCCAATTGCGCGTCCTTCCGACTATGTGTCCACCAGGCCGCTGACCGAGGAAGAAGCAGAGCGGGTGCGGGCCTTCGCTGACCGGGGACAGGTCCATTCACGGAGGGCTGTGATCGTTGCTCTTGCTCTGGCCGGAGGCACATCCACCGAAATCGCATCGGTACGCAAGAAAGACATCGACCTAGACCGCGGAATGGTCCGGATCGGCCAGCGGCTAAACCCCTTGTGCCAATGGGGATGGCAGGAACTCGAGGCATTCCTTCGGATCCGTACCGAAATCCAAAAACACCAAGTGCTAGCAGTCCGCCCGGATCTGGCCCCCCAACGTAGGCCGCATGCGATCACGGTGCAACTCGGAACAGCAATAGGAGACGCAGGACTGCGAGGAAGGCCAGGTGTCTCGGCAAGGTCGGTCCGCCTCTACAGGGCCGGTCGGATCCTCCGCACCCTAGGACTGGAAAGCGCAACCTGGTTCCTCGGTCTGGACACACTCACCACCGCGGCCGACACATTAGAACACGACTGGCGAACTGTCGGAAAAACCAAAATAGCGAACCACTACAGGAGGGGCACAGGTGGCTGACAAGACCCCTCGCCCACCGTTCACTCCTCAATTGGACGCGGTTCGAGCCAGTGAGATCAACACCGCGTTGGCCGACCTTTCCTGCGAGGAGCGCAAGGACGGACCCAAAGCAGCTGATGAGCGTCCTAGCAGCCGAAGCAGCCGCAACATCCACGGTGAACCTCTGAAGCGTTCCTTTATGCAGGAAATGGAAGAGTTGGCCTGTTCGCTTATCGTGTGGGAACCCAGCCAGAAAGTAGAGCGTTACTTAGAAAAGCTAGCCGCGGGGCAACCCCTGGTAGGACGCCCTCGACGTTTCAGGGTTGCCGACTGGGTTCTGTTCGAGTTGGCCGCTCAGGTGTGGGGCGGATACCGGGCTGCTGACCGGAACCTCGCCGACCGGAAACACTGGAAACGCCTCCGCAAAGCGGTCCGCAAAGCCTGGCCCAACCAGCCCCACTGGAGGCTCTCCAGACGAGCGATCAGCCGAAGCCAATATCACCGGTTCCGCAACAAGCTCCTCAGAATCCCCCATCCGGATGGAAACCCCGTCCTGTTTGAGCTGTTCAAACAGGTCATCGACCTGCTATCTCTAATGGGCGCCCTGGACATTGGCCTGTTCGATCCCAGTATGGGATCAGTGACCAATCCTCATACCAGCCAAGCCATCCTTGGCGACGCCACATGGATTACCGCCATCAATAGGAACCCGCCACCAGGCCAACCCGGTCACGACCCCAAGAGGCCCTGCGACACCAGTACCCGACAGATACCAGGAGGCAACGCCTACGGACACATCGCAGTGTTCAACATCGCCCGCAACCCGTACAAGAACGAACGGATCATCCTCACCAGCGACCTCCTACCCCAATCACCAGGCAAAAGCGACGCCAACCTGTTCACCGAAACCATCCTCAAAATGCTGGAAGAACACCCGGACCTCACCCGAGGCCTACGCGCCGCCGTTTACGACATGGCACTGAGATCAACAGACATCGACAAACTCCAAGACCACGGCATCCACGCCATAGTCAAAACACCCCGCACAGCCAAAGGGAAAACCGCAGCCGTGAACCTGGGCAACCACACATTCAAAAACCCCAACACCAAAACCACCCAGGACCTTCTCGTCTCTGCCATACACGGCACACCCACCATCACACTGCCAGACGGCGACGGCCACACCGCCTACCAGCCTCTCCAACGAATCAAAAGCCAAATCAAAACCAACCGCAGCGGCCGCAAAACCATCTATGGCACCTGGGCCATCCCCGACCGGCCAATCGTCCCACCACACCTCGTCGGCGCCACCACCCTCATCCGTCACAACAGCACCATCGAGGAACGACACAGCAAACCACACCGACGCCGCACCCGCGGCCTCCGAACCATCCCAGAAAGCGACCCCATCTTCAAGCCTCTCCACGGGACACGCCAAGACTCAGAATCAACCAACAGCCAATACAAAGCACCTCTGCCCCACGGACGAGCCCGCACCAAAGGACGACACCGGCTCCAACTGAACCTTCTCGCCTTCCAAATGGCCACCCTCAACACGGCCTTGATAGCCCACCGCCAACGCACCGGCGCAGACATCACAGAATGGTACGGCAACCACCAACCCAACACCCGCGCCGGACCAGCCGCACAAGCCGCCTAAACCCTCAACCTCCCGGCCTCCCCTAGACCGGCGCGGCCCCGCCAACCGACAGCACCGAACTGCACCACCCCGAACCCCCCTCCTAGGCGGAACAAACCCACCTCACCCACCCAACTACCATAGAATCCCAAACAGGAACGATTACGCGCCACAAATCGCGCCATCGCCCGCCCTTGTGGCGCTGGCGCGAAACCTTAAAGGCCCAGGTCACAGCTTCGCGGTATGAAGCTGGTGAAACCACTTTTGCCTAATTCTGAAACCACTTTCAGCGAATTCTGAAACCGTTCTGAACTGGCGGGTGGCCAGCCGTCCGCTAAGTGGGATATGTAGCGACCCCCCCCCGCTCATCCGAGCAGCACCATCGGCAAGAGACCATCGGCTGGTTTCTCCTGGCTGAAAGAGTGGCCGAGGTCCACATCAAAGCGCCGGACGCCCTGCCGATCACCGATCAGGCCGCCTTCATAGCGTCCGCCGAGATCGGCCATCCCAGCAACG
>MPNA01000067.1 GCA_002238785.1 bacterium OM1 bin76
GGTGGGGACGCTGTCCGAGGCGCAGGACAGCCTCGACCGCTTCTCGGAGACAATCGGGGATGCCCGCCGGCGGGCTGGGGCCACGGTCGGGGAACTCGCCGATGCAGAACCTTTGCTTCCGCTTCCTGCGATGCCGTATCCGGCGGAGGGAACCCTGGTCCGTAAAGTCGCTGCCAACGGGCTGGTATCGGTGCGGGGAAACCGTTATTCGGTGCCGCCTTTGGTGATAGGAACCGAAGTCAGTGTTCGTTGGCGGCTGGGTGACCCAACCTTCGATGTGATCTCGGCTTCTGGGCGGCTGGTCGCGTCGCATCGGAAAGTCCCCCGAGGCCAGGGCAGGGTGGTTCGCCTTCCCGAACATACCGCAGCCTTGGAGAAGGTCGTGCTGGGGGCGTTCACCACAGCCCGGCCCCCCAAACCGAAACCGAACCGGCCACCATCGGCAGCGGCCCGGGCGATCGCCGCCGACCTCGCAGGCGGAGTGGAACACGACGAGCCGGTGATCGACCTCGCCGTCTACCAGCGTCACATCGACCAACAACACCAGGGCCGGCGATGAGCCGAGACACCATCTACCAGCAACTCCGGAGCCATCTCGCTTACCTCAAGCTGGCGGCAGCTGCCGAGGCGCTACCAGCCCAGCTCGAAGCAGCCCGCCAGAGCCAGCTTGGCCACACCCAGTTCCTCGAAGAGCTGCTCCGGGTCGAGGTCGAAGCCACAGAGACGCGCCGGTGGAACAGCCGGATGCGGTTCGCGAACTTCCCAACGGCCTGGCAGCTCGACGACTTCGACTTCTCAGCCCAGCCCAGCATCGACCAGAGCCTCGTGCGGGAACTCGCAGCAGGCGCCTATCTGGCTGACGCGACCAACGTGCTGTTCATCGGCCCGCCCGGAGTTGGAAAAACCATGCTTGCCGTCATCTTGGGCCGGGCCGCGGTGGATGGTGGGCACAGGGTTTACTACACCACCGCCGCTGACCTAGCCGCCCGCTGCCGCAAAGCAGCCCTCGAAGGCCGCTGGGCCGCAACAATGCGGTTCTTCTCCGGCCCGGCGGTTCTCATAGTGGACGAGTTGGGCTATCTGCCCATGCCAGCAGAGGACGCCGCTTCCCTGTTCCAGGTCATCTCCCGCCGCTACCAGAAAGGGTCAATAATCCTGACCACCAACCGCAACGTCGCCTCCTGGGGAGACATCTTCTCCGACTCCACAATCGCTGCGGCCATGCTGGACCGGCTCCTGCACCGAAGCGTCGTTTTCGCCATCACAGGTGACAGCTACCGGCTACGCGCCTACAAAGCACAGGCACGAAAACAGCGACCGAAAGGAGGCGCCAACTAGACTCAGCAACACACCCGGGGTGGGGATTTTCAATGATCGACTCTGGGTAGTTTCAACGATCGCCAACACCCTCAGCGCTGTCCGGCCCGTCGGTGACGACTGGACGCTCTCGACGGGCGGCAGGATCCCTTCCTGTCAACAGGAGCTGGTGCAGCCGCCACGCTCCGTCGTTGCGTGTGATCGTGCAGATGCTGAGAGCTGAACCGAGCGAGTACAGAAGGTCCTGTTTGACAGCCGTGCGGGGCACGTCGGTGCGTTTCCAGTCCACCGACACGACATGCCGCCAACTGGGACCCGCGTCCTTGTTGTACCAGTACGGCCCTACCACAGTACCCAAGGCGATCTGAGAAGCTGTCTTGAGGGGCAGCACCACAAGATCGCCCACACGCACACGTTTCCGCAGCGCCCAAAGCTGGCCGGTGTGGGGTCCCAACTGTCATGTTGCTGGCAGCTGGCAGTGCTCGACGAACCATGGCTTGGAGTCACGACGACTCGACACGTCCGTGAGGTCCCCGATCGGGGCCCAACCGAGACCGGCCCGGCCGTGTTCTAGGTTGAAGTCGTCACGCTCAGCCACGCCGCCGATACCTCGGCCCTGTCAGCCTCTGACATCTGCTGTTCTCGCCTTTTCTGCAACCGTACGTCCACAAGTCGGCGTTTGTACGGTGTCCGGGCCGTGACCTAGTACTCCGAGCCCCCTAAACCCAACTCCCACACTCACATGTTAGGTTGGTTAACGACCCTAAGGGCAGTTGCGGGGCTGTTTCCGGTTGTTGACCAATCGTTGAGACTCCCCGGTCTCGATCACTGGAATTCACGCCCCATCCAGTGGACAGCAAATACAAGACGCCGGGCAGGGCCCTCTCCAAGCTGCTGCCTGCAAGACCCGGCAGCCAGGAGAGGGAGCCCCCCACGCTCGAGCCGAGACCGCAGGCCATACCCCCAGCCAGGTCAACCTCGCGTCTGGTTGTGTAGGTAGGCGGCCCATTGTTGCATGAGTTGGCGGCGCCGGTCGAAGAGGTCGCTTCGTTGGTAGGCGGCTTCGACCCGGTCGTTGTTGACGTGGGCGAGGGCGAGTTCGCAGATTTGGCGGGGTGTGTCGGTCAGCTCCGCTGCCCAGTCCCGGAAGCTGGATCGGTATCCGTGGGGCACGGCGGGGATGTTGTGTTCTCGCATTAGTTTGGACAGGGTCGCGTCGGATAGTTCCCGTCCGGTGGCTGATGGGAACACCAGCGCGCTGCGGTCCCGGAACCGGGCGGCTTCTGTGAGCAGTTCGACAGCGCGAACAGGGAGGGGTACGCGGTGTGGGCGGGCGGTTTTCATCCGGGTGGCGGGGATCGTCCAGGTGGCTTCGTCGAGGTTGATCTCGTCCCATCGGGCACCCCGAACCTCGCCGGAGCGGCAGGCTGTGAGGACTAGGAACTCGAACGCTAGGACGGTGGTCGGATACGCGGCGGAAGCCCGCACGGTCGCGATACTGGCCGCTACGTCGCCGTGGGGCAGCGCCCGGTGGTGTCGGCGTCGTCCCATGTTGGAGGGAAGCGCCGCGGTGATGGCGTCCCCGGCAGGGTTGTCTACCCGGTATCCCTGCGCGATGGCCCAGCGCATGACCGCTCCGATGCGCTGTCGTACCCGCCGTGCTGTCTCGGGGCGGGTGTGCCAGATGGGCAGCAGGCATGCCATCACATCGGCGGTGGTGATCCGATCCACCGGTCGGCGTCCCAGACGCGGGTACGCGTAGGTGCTAAGCGACGACCGCCACTGGGCTTCTGATTTGCCGCCTGGTTTCCATCCGGCGGTGTGTATGGCTATGACTTTTTCGGTGGCTCGGGAGAAGGTGGGTACGCGGCTTCCGCGGGGGTCGAGTCCGGCTTCGATCGTCCGCCGGTTCGCGACGGCTTTTTTTCGGGCTTCGGCCAGGGTGACGATGGGGTAGGCGCCTAGACCGATGTTGGTGACCCGTCCGTGGAAGCGGACCCGTTGGCTCCACGTTTTGGATAGCCGCCCGTTCGCGGTTGGTTTCACCAGGAGGCTGAGACCGTAGCCGCCGCGTCCGTCGCCGTAGCGTCCGGGTTGGGTGACGGTACGCACGAACGCGGCTGATAGGATCCGTGGACGTTTCACCTGCC
>MPNA01000068.1 GCA_002238785.1 bacterium OM1 bin76
AACCCTCCCCACTACTTCTACTACCACCGCGGCTTTGTGGACCATTCATATCCGAAAAAGCCGAGAGACTACCGAACGGTGCTAACCCGCTAGCAACCGCCAAACGAAACCCGGCGGCCCCAAGAGAGGCTATCTTCATCCAACTGGCCCAAAGCGCAGCTCCCAAAAAGTACCGTCCCTACCCCAGTACCGCTCCTAAGACAACCCGGCAGTCACCACAACAAACCTCCCGACAGCTGACCCCCACCAGGGGACGGTCCGCTAGTTACCGCTCAGCGTGGACTGCCAGTCGGCGTAGTCGATCAGTCTCACCAGGTACGAGGTACCGGACCAGAGGGTCTCCCATGAGTCCTGGGTCGTCCCTGCGCTGTTGGTCTCGAACCGCACCTGCAACTGCCACGCGTACACGGCCGGGTGCGGCAGGTAGAAGGCGCAGTCGTCCTCTGGATTGAGGGTGCTCATCGGGCAGTCTCCCGGCGAGGCGGAGATGTGAGAGTGTCCGTTTCTCAGGATGTCCTGCTGGACAGTGGAGAGGTTGTTCCACCTGGTCACGAACGAGGGGACCACCCGTCCGATCCACAGGCGGTCTGCGGCGTTCCAGATGTGAAGCTCTCGCCATACCGAACGGACATCCATCGACTCCCATATGCAACCTGCTCCGTCGGTCACCAGCGATGGTGTAGAGGGGTACACCGGCCATATCTGGGGCTCTGCCGCTCCTGGCGAGTTCATCTTGTCGGAGGTGACAAACAGGCTGTTGGTACCGCCTCCTTGAGGCGGGGCAGCAGCCCGTAGTTGCCCTCGTTGAAAAGACGTCGAACGGGTTGCTATAGGAACTCCTCAGATTCATAAAAAGCTCGACCTGTCCATTTAGAGATAAATACAGGCCCGCACTGGCGGAGTCGCCGCCTCCGAGTCTCGGTCCGGACACAGATATGGAAAACCGCGGCGCCGCTCACCATGCGGTCCCTGCTCTCACCACCGCAGTGGAATATCCCCCGAGCAACGGTTCCATCTACCCAGCGTTGCAGCCCAGATGCCAACAGCCGGGCAAGGCACAAAAACGCGTACCGACACCGAAGTACCAAGAGAAGAGGGCGACCAGCGCCGCCCCTTGCGACCGATCCGGGCATCGGTACACCCCGGCGCGCGGACTTGGACACAACCTCGAGACACTGGCAACCAACTCGCCCAGCGCCCTCCCTATTGCTGACAGACCCAGTCGCGGCGTCCACCCCGGTTCCTAGCCCTCGTCAGGGATGTGACAGGTAACCCGTTACAGACCCACTCCCGCCACCGGCGCAAAACCCTACACGCGCTCGCGAAAGAACACTGCCACCTGTAACACCGCCTGCGCACACCGCACTAAAACGCCCTCCCCGCTCCGGTATCAACCCCCTCCCTAACCCGAACAACACACCCCCAAATCAGACCATCCAAACCCTCCCCCAGGGACAAACTCGCCAAACTCCACAACAGAACCGCCATCCCCATGGACCGGTGGCCCACTACCAGAAACACACCCCTGGTATCCGATGATCGGTTGTTATAGCAACCCGCCGACCCTGGCCACCCACGGAACCAGGGGGGACATGCATCGCCCATGCTCACCCGTGACCAATCCGGACAAGCCCCAACGCTTTGCCAGATGTTCTACCATGAGCGCACGGCACTCCCGGTGACCAAGCCCGCAGACGGGAACCCTAATGCTCTCCTACCCAGATCAGACCAGGTTATAGTCCCGGGCCGTGTCGGCAGGACGGCGCGATCTAGCCGCCGCCCGGCACCCGGTGGGTAAGGGGGAGTGCTCTTGTAGCTGTTCAGCTCCCCCACCAACCACCCAAGAAGGAGAAAGCTGGAGTGGTCGGCACCTAACAGATTATGAGACATGGTCAGATGGCTGTACCGTCGTCGGGCCATGCTGGACTCTATTGTTATGCGGGCGTGGCGCCGTTGGTACCGTCGTTGGGCCTATCGGTTGCAAGTGTTGGGTTCTTTCCCAACACTGTGGCGGGGACTCTGCCAGGTGTGCGGGATTCGTCAGTGGCAGGCCGGCAACAACGAGTGGTACGCGTTGTGCATGAGATGCCTGACTGGCTGGAGCAGGGCTGATCTATTGAAATGGGGTCCGGGCCGGGACAGAATGCACAAGAAACAGCAATGCAGGCGCGACGGACATCTTGAGGTCGCCGAACACCAATTATGCAGGAACAAATCGGAAAAAACCCGACCTGGAGACTGCGAGACGGACCAGGACGAAAGCCCGAAGCCAGAGACCAAGAGAGAACACAAGCACCAACCAGACGACTAAACGGGAAAGGGGCTGCGATGCTCAAAGTTCCGGTTTCCACTTCTCATGTGACTCTGGAGACTGCACGAATAGGCATGCAAGTACTCCTTGACACCGATTCAGTCACCTGCCCGGCGGCGCTAGTGCGCCATCAGCTAAAAGGTCTGGGCAATCGGCACTAACTCAAGTCTGCGCCGAGCGGGGGATCACCAGCTTGCACCTACCCCAGGTCTTTGGCAGACGTGATGTCGTGGGAGGGGCTGCGGTAGAGCAGTCGTAGGAGTTGGATTGTGGTGGACCCGTAGCGGCGGAGTTCGGCCAGTTCCTTGGCGTGCATCCAGACGCGGCACCTGGGGTCATCACACATGCCAGCGATCTCGATTTCTCTGTCGATTCCCTGTGTGCTCATGTTGTACTGGTGTTCGGAAACCGGGCTTAGTTTTACGGTGGGCTTACCACGCGTTGTTTTGTTGACGGGCCTCGGTATGCGCGCCCGCGTGCGCGAGAGAAGAGAGGGGGGAGCACACCAGCCTTGAGGTCAGTAGATACAGCGGCAGTGGGAGACGGGCACACGGTCACAGCCGGGCGGGTGCATTGGCGTTGTGGGTGAGACAGCGCCCACTGGTTGCGAGGTGTCGGGCAGGACCATTTCACACCCTGGGGGAGTAGGTAATCATTTCCATGATCGCGGTAATGTGCGCTATGCCATCCCAGGACATTCCTATCTCCGAATGTCGGCTCGGGTCCAGCTTTTCCACCACCTTGGTGGCGTACACCTCTTGGCCGGACCTTCGCACTATCGCCAACAGCCAGGCTGGAAAACGCCCTAAACGCCAAACTATGAGGAAACGAACACCGTTTTTACCTCACCAAAACCACTTCAACCGAGAACGGCCCACATACCTCAGATAAATGGTTCTTCGGAAATTAGCGGGGAGTTGGGAATCCATCGATTGTGAGGGAGGGTCCTCCATAATCGGGTGCTGAAACATTCACATCCGAAAAGGAGGACCCTTGTGGAGACTGATGGTAGGCGTATGTGCGAGTTGTTGGTGGGGCTGGGTGAGGTGGATCTGGTGGGTGTCGAGGAGTTGGCGGGTGACCGGTTGAGGGTGACG
>MPNA01000005.1 GCA_002238785.1 bacterium OM1 bin76
GGCGGTTGCGCCACTTGTAGAACCACGACTCACTGACACCCAGCAGCCGACAGGACAGGGCGTGGGGAACTCCATGGTCGGTCCTCTGGGCGGCGATGTGCGACACCACGCTCATCGCGTCGCCTCCTTTACCCACAGGACCACGGATCGTTTGAGCACATCACGCTCCATCCGCAACTCCGCCACCTCTTTCCGTAGACGGATCAACTCGGCCATGCTGTCCTCGTCCAGCTGCCCATTGTCAGCCCGGTCGAGGCGTTCCTTCTGAACCCAGTTGCCCAAAGTGCCCGCATGGATACCGAGATCCCGGGCGACCTGGGCAATCGGTTTCCCGGTCTCCAAAACAATGCGCACCGCCCCGGACTTGAACTCCGGATCGTATCTTCTTCGTATCTCAGGCATCAGCTCCTCCTCTAAGCCTCAATCCACCGATTTGACCGTCCGGGGGTGGGGTGATGTGGGCTTTTTGGTTCTTCGGGAGCGTGAGGGATGGTTTTGTGCCGGGTGTGTGAGGGTTTGCTGGGTGTCCGCTCGGTTTGGGGAGTGTCGGATCGGGCAGGGCGTGGGTGGGGACGCGCTGAATTCTGTGGAGGGGTCGTTTTGGTCGGTTTTGGCGGATGTCTGGTGGGGGGTCAGCAGAGTTGGGGCAGGGAGCGGATGTTTTGGAGAGCGGTCCGGTAAGCGGAGGCCCACGGCCAGTTGGTGGGCAGCCGCAGGATGAGTTTGTGGCTGTGGTTGACGATTCTTCCGGGCAGTTTGAACAGTCGGTTGCGGACGGTGTTGCCGTTGGTGAGCCGTTCTCTGGGTGCGCCGCTGTGGTGGTTGATCCACCGGTACAGGTTGTGAGCGATCACCGCGGCGGCCATCCACACGGCGTTGGCGAAGAACCTGCCCGAGGGGCAGTGAGCCAGTCCGGTGTGATATTTCAAATCACGGATGCCCAGTTCCACGCGGGCATGGTTACGGTACGTCCGGTCGGATTCTGTCGCAGACAGGTCGCTGTTGGTGGCGACCGTGTGATGTCGCCAATCTTTCCACAGCGGCTGCTGTTCGGGATCGGCCAAGCGGGTGCGTCTGATTATCAGACGCACCGTGTGTTCTGTTTTGTCGATCTTGGTGACGATGGTGGTTTCGGCCACTTGCGCCTCCCCGTCGGGGGTGTAGCCGATATCAACCCATTCCGAGTCGTTTATGTCCTCTATGGCCTGTTTGACGTTGGGATATCGTGGGATAGCGATGAACCACTCCACTCCCATCTCTTCCAACTTCCGTACTGTTGCGCGGGACCAAAAGCCTTTGTCGGCCCGTACAGTGATTGGACCGGTCGCTCCGGCCCGTCTCACCCGGTTGACCGTCTCGACCATAAAACGGGTGTTTCCCTTCTGCGAGGAGCCTTTGCGCAGGCGATGATGAACGATCTCCCCGGTGTCCGCCCTCGCGGCCACCAGCGGATGGTATCCCAACACTTGGGTGTGACCATAGGCGGCGCCTTCCTTGCTCTTGCCCGACACCTCACAGATGGTGGAGTCCACATCGATGACCAGCGGCTGGTCGCCGGGACCGGCGCCCGGTAGGGACCACACCCGTTTCAACAAGGCTCCCAGGGCCTTGTTCAACTGGCAGACATGACCCCAGGTAAAGGAACGCAGAAACGTTCCCAACGTGGAAGGGGCCATCACCCGAAACGGCAGCACCCTGCGGGTGGAACCCGACCGCAGCCGATCAGCATGATCGATATGGGTGCCGCCGGTCAGCATCGACGCTACCAAAGACAGGACCTTGCGACCCGGACGGGCACCGCCCTCGCGTTTGCCCAGTCGCACGGTCTTATCCAAAAGCTGTTCCATACCCAGCCGTTTCATCAACGAACCCGCCACCAACAACCCCGCATCCGCCACCAACGACCCCTCATCGAACACCACCCTCAACCGGTCAATATCGCTTGGTATCCTTTTCACAAGAAGTGCCTCCTCTGTCTGGGTCCTAGCGGTCTTTGATAACAGCTATTCTCCCAGGTCAGAGAGGCACTTCACAGCATTTCACCCCCACACACCCCCCAACCACCGGTGGATCTAGGTTTAGGTCACCAGCCCGGTGTCGGGGTTGGTTTGGCCACTTGGACGGACTCTCGGCCACCCCAGGATTGGGCTGGAGTGACCAGGGTGAATGCCGGCTCAGCCGGGTAGCTCGTGCCTTTGCTCGGCTATGTGGAACTTCAACTTCTTGCTTGGCTTCAACGACGGCAATGGGTTGAAGCGGAGCTTGAAATTGGAAGGCGCCACCTCCAGTGTGAAATGATGCGCCACCATGAGCACATTGATGGTCAGTTGCAACTCCATCCACCGGGATCCCAAACACTTGTGGGTACCCAACCCGTACGGCGCATATCCGGGATCGCGGTGCTCGAGGCGGGGGGGAAGATATCGGTCGATATCGAATTTGAAGGGATCGGGGAAGATGTCCTCCATGAAATGTGACGCGGTCTGGACAATGTGGACACGGGAACCCACAGGCAACTCGTATCCCTCCACCACACATGAATTCATGACGTTTCGCAAAGACAATGGAACGATCGGGTAGATGCGGAGAGACTCCATCATCATGCGGTGAGTGACGTCGATTGTGGACGGGGAGAAGTCCCGCCCATCAGGATCGCCATCGGCAAACAGGGTATCGGCTTCACTCTGGACCTGGTCTTGGAGGTCCGGGTGCGCCGCCATGGCGTACAACGCGAAGCTAACCGCATCACCCAGGTAAACGCTGGCAATCAGCGCCGCCGAGAAAGCAAATCGCAGATTCGATTCGGGTACGAACTGCGGATCGCTGGCATGCAGGCTCAGAAAGTCATCAGCTAGGTCCCGCTGCCTTCCAAGGCGCTGGGCGGGGGTGTGCCCACTCTGGACCCGCTCCATCAACGTGTCGACAGCCTTCGCCCGGCGTCTCATGCCCGGGGTCTTCAGCATGAATTTGGGAAGAGCCCTCACGATGTGGGTATTGAGGGCTCGTTCCTTGTAGGTCATCAGATCATCAATGATGTCCTGGGAGTGAATACTGATCATGAGCGGCGAGATTTGGGCGTTCACCAGTCGCCTGCACATGCTGGTAGCGGCGTAGGACTCCCCGACCTTCCAAGTCGCCATGTGGTCGCGTATCTGGTCATAGAGTGGTCCCAACTGTTCCGACAGCCTCCTCCGGGAGAACGCCGGAGCCATGGACTTGCGGAGTCGGAAGTGATCTGCGCCATCCAGGGAAGGCAGGACTCCATTGGCGCCATAGACCTTCTCGAAGTCGGCAAAGTAGTCCTTGGCCCTCAGGTACATGCGCCCGTTGCGGTTGACCCAGTGATTTATCTCTGGTCCGGCCAGGAAGAGCTTCGGCTCCCCAAATGGAGGCCGCAATTGGAAGACCGGACCGTACTTCTTGGTGAGATCTGCCAAGAGCGCTGGAATATTGCCGCTTCGCAGGTGCGGGCTAAAGAGCATCTTGCGAAGAGGAACTACTGGGATCTTCTTCCTCAGGGCGGACTGTCGAAACAACGGCCCTGCAAGGTTGTGCGAGACCGCCGCCGCAATGGACCGGCCCAGCAGGTCCATGTTGCAGATGAACTCGATGCGCTCCTCTGCTTCCTCATCAAGCTGGAACATGAAGCGAAATACATCGCAGGTGTTCACGAGACAGATGATGATGATGTCCCTGGGGTCAGGAATCTCGTTGTTGAAAATGGCCTGGTTGATGCGGGCCTTGACAAACTGGATCCCGCCGCCTCCCATCGAGCCGTTGAAGTGTTCCGTGTTCCCCTTGGCGCGGGCCAACGTCCAGAAGTCACCGTTGTGATGTTCAAGGATTTTCAGGTCAACCAAGCGATCCAGAGTCAAGTCAATAATCGATTCCGCACGGGGAGCGAGCCGCTCGATCCAGTATTGAGCATTCCGTTGTACCGGCTCCTTTGCAATCTCCTCCAGGATGGGATCCAGGGCAGGATTGCCCGTTTTTGTCGGGTCTAGGAGGAACAGAGACTCCATGTCGGTGTCGATGCGAGACACGAGGGATAGCTCCGCCAGCACGGCTCCGATCACGGCACAGTTCAAGTCCCAACCGGGTACCTGGTGAAAATAGCCGTTCTCCTCATTGAGGAGCATCAGGACGAGTTCATCCGCCAAGCTAAGCGAATTGGCGACCACCTCACTCTTTGAAAGAACCATCGCTGCGGCCTCTCCGAACCTATTTTAGCTCAAACGCGGTCACCGTAGTCCAAGAAGCATACCTATATCCCGCGAAAAGAGGACCTGAAATTAGGCGAGACGACCCTGCGGGCGGAATGGAATGGGACAGTGAGGCATCAGTAGCGGGGGCCACAGGACGGCCGGGCTGCGTTCAACCCCTTGCCTTCTTGAATCGCAACCCGTGCATAAGGCTCCCATAGTGGTTGAAGGTCCGTCTTGCCTCCGGGTCTTCGAAGGGATAGTCGGCGCCGATCTGGGTTGCGGCGGCGAGTCCGCTCACAAAGCAGGTTTCCTGGCTGTTGATCAAGGTGTGGGCCCCGCAGTGCCAGGTACGCCTCTTGCCCTGAATGAAGCGGAACAGATAAACCAGCCATGCCACCTGGCGTACGTCATGGACGATGTGTTGGAACCACCACCTCCCCACGATCTTCCGGTCATCGATGTGGCTGATCGGGTTGTATGTCACCAGGCAAGGTTTGTCAGAGCGGTTAGCCCATGGTTGCTGATTGTGCATGATGTAGGTGATTTCATAATTGTCCGGTCTGGCTCCGTATTGTTCGATGTGATTGCTCCTGGTTTCCAAGGGACTCACCTCGTTATCGGGAAGGACGGAGGGGTCCGAATGCACCACTGTGTGGTTGTGCAACTCGCTCTCGTACCGTATCGACGAGAGAATGTAGCGCTCCAGCATGGTGGGGTGGTCGAGCATCATCAGCGTCTGGTTGGCATTACAAGCCAATATGACCTCATCAAACCTTTCTTTCTCGCCGGCCTCGTCCTCGATTACCACGCCGGAAGACTGCCGGTACACTTTCCGGACCGGTCGGTTGAGGTATATCTTGTTCTCGAAACCGGCCGACAGGTGCTCGTATATGTGTTGCGTCCCCTGGTCCCAGGTCTGCATCGGCGTGGAGGTTTCGATGTCAAAGAATTCGAGATATCTCGAAAACAGAGCCGCAGGCATGTCGAACACATTGGTCGCCATCAGGAAGTTGACGAACATCGGTTTGAGGATCTTGTACCGGAAGTCCCCGGAGAACCCGCCCAGATTCAGAACCGTCCTCATGCTGATGTAGTTAAAGGGATTGAGCGCATTCACGAACTTGGACCGGGACCGGCTCAGGCGACCGAACCGATGCAGGCGTTTCAGGACTCCTTGAAACTGCGTTATCTCGGATTGGAGTTGCTCTCTGATCTCGGAGTCGAAATCATGGGCGTAGACTTGGCCCCGGTATTTGACGCTGTAGCTGAATCTGGTATCGATCAGGTCGATGCCGAACTGCTCCAGCAACGCAACAATGTGTTGATACACCAACGGAATGCAAGCGGTGACCGAAATGTCGAAGGGGATCGAACTTCCGTCCTCTTGCAGCATTTCTGCGGTGACCGCATTTCCTCCAATCCGATCTTGGGCCTCGAACAACCGGAAGTCAAATCGGTCGGGATGGTGATGTAATCCCCAGGCGGCGGCGAGTCCTGAAATCCCTCCCCCGACGATGGCTATGTGCCGGAGATTCTTCCCTCTCCCGCTGGTCGCCATGGGTTTCGTATCCTACCAATCTGTCCATCCATTGGCTACCTGTCGCAAACCGGCGAGGCACGGCACATTCAGGTCTGAAGGTCAACGCCGGTCGATGGACGCCGGGACATGGTCAAATCGAAGAACGGTCCACCAAGTGACAGGAAACCAGTCGGCCGCCGCCCTTGTCTTCCAGGGGCGGATGGGGTGTGCTCCGGCAAACGTCAGCCGCCTGCGGACAGCGGTCGACGAATCGGCACTCAGGCGCCGGATCGACAGCCTTGCCGATGCCTCCTTTGATTTGAACCTGGGGCGGAGGTAACGACGGGTCGGGAACCGGGACAGCAGAAAGGAGCGCCTGCGTGTAGGGATGCAACGGGTTGGCCAGCAGTTGCTCGGTCTCCCCTATCTCGACCACCTTCCCCAGATACATCACCGCGATGCGGTCACACATGTAACGGGCCACCGCCAGGTCATGGGTTATGTACAGGTAGGACACACCCATCTGTTTCGCCAGTCGGGACATCAACTCCATGATCGAGATGCGGATACTGACATCCAGCATCGAGGTGGGTTCGTCAGCCACCACCAGGCGGGGCTGCAGGATCAGGGCGCGGGCGATTGCGACCCGCTGGCGCTGACCCCCAGACAGTTCGTGCGGATAACGGAACATGAATGACTCCGGTGGGGCCAGTCCTACCTTGCGCAGCATCTCCCTGATCTGTTCCTCCCGAGTGCCCAGGTCGCCGATCCCATGAATGAGAAGCGGCTCGCCGACCGTCTCGAAGACGGTGCGCCTCGGATTGATGGATTCGTAGGGGTCTTGGAAGATCATCTGGACCTGGCGGCGAAACTTGACCCGCTGATCAGCCCTGAGATTGACCACATCCATCTGGGTCCCGTCGGCCTGGCCGAGGACGATGCTTCCTTGATCGGGGGTCTCCAAGCCGACCAGCATGCGGCCGGTCGTGGTCTTGCCGCACCCCGACTCCCCCACCAGCCCGAGGCTCTCCCCGATGCCGATCTCGAAGTCGAGATCGTCCACCGCGTGCACGAATCCCGTTTTGCGACGAAACAGGCCCGGCGAGACGGGGAACAACCTACGGAGCCCTTCCACCTTCACCAGGCTCATGGGGCCGGCTCTCCCATCTGGGGAACCTGCTCGGCATTCCAGCACGCCGCCCATTGGGAAGGCCCGATCGGCATCATCGGCGGCTCCTCCTGGCGACACTGCTCCGTCGCCCAGGGACAGCGGGGATGGAATCGGCAACCGGACGGAGGGGCCAGCAAGTTGGGTGGCGTCCCTTCCAGTGACATGGGCCTGCGCCGGGGACCGGTCACCGACGGAATGGAGGACAGAAGCAGAAACGAATAGGGATGGCTAGGTCGGTGGAAGACTTCCTGGGTGGACCCGAATTCCACCATCTTGCCGGCATACATGACTCCGATAGTGTCGGTGACCTGGGCGATCACCGCCATGTCATGGCTGATGTACAGAATCGAAAGTCCCAGGTCCTGCTGGATCTCCTTCAACTCCTCCAGAATCTGTGCCTGAACGATCACATCCAAGGCAGTAGTGGGTTCATCGGCGATGATCAACTTGGGATCGCACGACAACGCCATGGCGATCACCGCCCGTTGCCGCATCCCGCCCGACAGTTCGTGGGGATAGCGGCGTTGCACCGCCGGGTCAAGCCCCACCAGTTGGAACAATTGGTCGATCCGCTGCTCTGTCTCCGAAGAACCGAGCGGGGGATCGAAGTGCTGGTCCATCGCCTCCCTGATCTGCGCTCCCACCCTGTACACGGGATTCCAAGCGTTCATTGCTCCTTGGAAGACCATGGAGATCTCTGCCCACCGGTATTCCCGCATCTGTTGGTCGGAGAGATCCAGCAGATTCACACCCTCCCAGCGCACCGACCCCGATTGGTACCGGGCGTTCTCGGGCGCCAGGCGCAGCAGGGAGAGAGCCACGGAAGTCTTTCCGCAACCCGACTCTCCCACCAATCCCATGGCCTCACCGCGAGCCAGCGCAAAACTGACATTCTCCACTGCGGAGACCTCACCGGCCTCGGTGTCATAGCGCATAACCAGACCGTCGACCTCCAGAAGCGGAGCACGGCCGCCGGATTCTTCCAAGGGGAGCTTGGGGGCGGTCATCGTCTTCGCAGCCTCGGGTTGACGATCTCGTCCATCCCCCTCCCCACCAGGAAGAACGCCGCGGACAGAAGGGTCACTGACAGGCCGGCGGGGACTGTCAGCCACCAGTAGTCGGTCACCTGCAGCAAGTAACCCTGGGTCCGGGCCAGATTCATCATCAGGCCCCAAGAAGTGTCGGTGTTGAGGATTCCCAGAAAGGACAGGACCGCCTCGGATTGGATGGCGCCGGTGACGGTGAACATCATGTAGAGAACGCTGAGTGGCATCACATTGGGAATCAGGTGATAGAAGATGATGTGACTGGCGGAGCCCCCGGCCACCCGGGCGGCGTCGATGAACGGTTTGACCTTGACCGCCAAGGCCTGGGATTTGAGGACGATGGCCGTGCCGCCAAACCCCGACAGTATCCCGATAACCACCGCCAGGTGCCACAGTTGGAAGGTGAACAGTCCTCCGATCACGATCAGTAGCGCCACGCCGGGAATCATTATCAGCAGGTCGGCCAATCTCATCAGGGACGCGTCCACAATCCCTCCGAAATAGGCGGCCATCGACCCGATCGTCGTGCCGATCACCACCGTGACCACCGCCGCCAGGATCCCCAGGAAGAACGAGGCGCGCGCCCCGTGCATCAACTGGGACATGATATCCCGGCCCAGGGGGTCGGTCCCCAGCCAATGCCGAGCGTCGGGAGGGGCCGGTTGCAGGGGAAGGTCGAAAGTGTCGCCGATTTGCAGGGTGTCCGGGATGCGCCCGTCCAGAAGCGCGGCGCGACGGTCTATCTCGGTATTGGGGTCGGTTATGCGCTCCACCATGACCATCGTGCGGGTGGGCGGATCGAGTTCCAGGCCGGTGACCGGATCATAAGTCGCCGGATTCCAGAATCCGGTGGCAAAGAAGACGGTGGGCATTGCAGCCATGATCGCCCAGAAGGCGATGATGACCAGTCCCAACAACCCGACTTTGTTACGGCGAAAGATCTTCCAGTTTTCCCGGAAGGACCGCCGCGTCAGCGCCAGTCGGATCTTCCACCAGGAGTCCACCTCCGCACCAAGAACATCGGGGATGTCGGGATCCTCGGTGCGAGTCTCCACGGCGTTCATCATCTCAGCCATGCTCGGTCACCCGAATCCGAGGATCGAGGACCCCATAGAGCACATCCACCACGAAGTGCCCGATCAAGGCCATTATTCCTATAAAGGAGAACGCCCCCACTGCCAGCGGAATGTCCTCACTGATCACCGAGGAGATCAGGATCTCACCCATGCCCGGCCAGGAGAAAACCGCTTCGGTGATGACTCCCCCATCAATCACTGTGGCCACCGCCAGGACCAGGGAGGTGACCACTGGCAACAGGGCGGTCCGCGCCGCGTGGCGATCCCGGACCACTCCCTCCGGCAGACCCTTGGCCCGGGCGGTGAGGATGTAGTCCTCCCGCAGTGTCTCCAGCATGGAACTGCGAGTCAAGAGCATCACCCCTCCGAAGTTGATGAGGGTCAGCACCAGCACCGGAAGGACCATGTGATAGCCTATGTCTCCGGCATACACTCGCATGTCCTGGCCCGACGGGGTCCCGAACCAGTAGAAGAGGAACCACAACGCCGCCAGGGCAATCCCTCCCCACCGCAGGGTGCGCTCCAGCCGCCGGTTATTGGTTCGAAGCGCTGCGAAACTTGCCGCGAACATCGCGATGGCCGCGGTCAGCGTCACCCAGAAGAGCCGCATGAACACCTCATTGGCCATGAAGGGAGCATCTCGCCACTTCTCCGGATCCAGGAATTTCGAGATGGGCAGCAGGTCCAATTGGACACTGAACAACCAGATCATCATCAGGGCGAAAAACGGTAAGAACAGTGAATAGAGCCCCACCCCGGACACCGTAATCAACATCTCACCGCGACTCCCCCGGCGCCAGGCCAGGTATTTGCCGGCCAGGAATCCGGCCCAGTAGTAGGTGACCAGGGCGGCCAGAAACAGAACCAGGGTGCGAGGCAGACGCTCGCCGATGATCTCGGTGACCGGCCGGGGATATTGATTGAAGGAGACTCCCAGGTCGCCCTGGAAGAAGTTGACCATGTAGTCGCGGAACTGGATGAGCACCGGCTTGTCCAGACCCAGCCGTTGCAGCGCCACTTCCCTGGCCTCGGGTGGGATGTTGGGGTTTCCCGCGTATTTCAGCGCCACCGCATCGCCGGGCAGGATGTAAAGCAGAAACCAGGTAACAGTCAGGAAGGCCAGAAACAGAAACACCATCTGGATAAGCCGCCGAATCACATATCGGAGCACTTTCCTATTCCTTCAACTTCTTGGTCCCCTTCTTCTGCTGGGACCATGGGGCACCGTCATTAAGGTGACGGCGCCCCATGGTCAGGTTTTTGATGATCAGCCGATGGTGACCACTCCCGTCAACGCTCCAACGGCTTGCAAACCGTCAAGGATCGTCGTGTACGGGAAGGTGATCTGGTTCGAGTACGCCTCGATCAACGGTGTGTTGAACAGCGTCACATAAGGCAGGTCCTCAGCAATAATGGCGTCGGCCTGATGGATCAGATCACGTGCCTCTGCCAGGGTCTTGGCCCGATCGAACTGATCGGCCAACTCATCGAAAGCGGGATTGGAGTATCCCGGGGTGTTGAATCCACCCAGAGCGGAATCTCTCGAAGAGCGGAAGAAGTCGAAGACATGATCCGGGAACGGAGTGAGTCCCCACCCCAGGATGTAGATGTCCCAGAGCAACGGATCACCCACGAAGACCTTGTCCACGATCACCGAGAACCCGGTGGGTTCTGCCTCCAGCGGTATACCCAGGTCACTGGCCCACTCCTCGATGAAGAGCGAATAGGTGGCCCTCATCGGGTCGTAACCGGGTCCGGGAGCGAGCAGGGTCAGGGGATCGATGGTCTCTCCGCCGGGACCCCGCAGGCCTTCGCCCTTGGGTATCACGTCACGGTTGCCTTCGTCCCAGACCGGCTCCACGTCCCAGGTCCAGCCGCCGTCCTTGAGGATCTGCACCGCCGATGCAACCCTCTCCTGTGAGCTCTGGCCGCCGCACGGCGCGGTGATGTCGGGGTTGTACCAGTAGGCGTTGCCGGGTGGGACCAGCGAGTTGATCGAGTAGGCCGTGCCACCCAGCACCGTGTTGGCCACGAAGTCCTTGTCGATCATGCATGCCAGCGCCCGCCGGAAGGAGGCGTCGTTCATCGGGAACTTGCGGGTGTTGTAGGCGAGATACCTCATGCCGTTCTGATCGTTGACCGCCACCTCGAGATTGGGCGCCGCCAGGATCTCATTTCGCAGACCGGACTGCAGACCGAGCGGGTTCAGCAGGAAGTCCACTTCCCCCTCGGTTAGCGCCAGCACTGCGGCGTTCTGATCGGTGTAAATCGAATAGAGACTTTCGCCGACGAACGGGCCTTCGGTGTAGTCGGTCAGAACGTCTCCACCGGGGTCACCTCCCCAGGTTTCGGTGGCGCCGTCTCTGGTGTACTCCACAGCTCCCGAACTGTAAACGGTGTACTGGCTACCGGAGTCCCAGTAGGAATCGATTGCCACGTTGCGCCAGAAAGCACCCGGCTCCCACTCGGCGGAATCGAAGGCGGAAGCATTGGGTGCTCCCAGTCCGGAAGCGGCGTAGAGAGTCTCGAAGTCGTCGGATTCATCGACGATCGGTCCCCAGAATGCCTCTTGGAAGATGGAAGCCAGACCCACCGACAGCGGCCAGATGGCCAGTCCCGGCTCGAAGTTGAAGGTGATCTTGACGGTATGGTCGTCCAAAGCCTCAACAGACGACACACCCTGGGAGGACTCGTCGTCCTCGGTAGCGGGATCATCGTCCCGGGCCAAAGGCCAGATGCTGGTGAAGTTGCCGCCCAGACCGTCGTACTTCTTGATGGTGTTGAAGGTGAACGCCGCGTCGTGGGCCGTTATGGGCGATCCGTCCGACCAGGTGACATCCGACAGCAGGTTCACAGTTACGGAGTAACCGTCTCCGTCAGCCTCGACCTGGGGAGGACTGGGATCGGAGGCCAGCGCCGGGACCACCGTGTAGGTGGGACCCTGATACGTGTAGAGAGAAATCTGGCCGGGGATCACATAGGTGTTCCAGATCTCCGCCTCAGTGTCGAGCGCCGCCCACGGGTTGTCGGTGGTGGGAGCCGAAAAAATACCCAGGCGGTAGGTGGCGCCCATCGGCATCTCCTCTTCCTCCATGGCGGGCTCTTCCTCCTCCATGGCAGGCTCTTCTTCCTCTTCCTCCATGGCGGGCTCTTCCTCCTCCATGGCAGGCTCCTCTTCCTCATCCTCCATGGCGTCCGGCGCAGCCGTCGTCTCAGGGGCGGGTGCCGCGGTTGTCTCCGGCGCCGGGGCGGAAGTGGTTTCCGGTGCCTCCTCGTCGTCCCCGCATGCCGCGGCCACCAAGGCCAACACGGCCAACAAACTAAGCAATCGTCGCAGTCTCATCGCAGTCTCCTTTCTTAGTCCCTGTTCAATTTCCTTTACTTTGGCAAAGATACCTCACTGAGGGCACTTGTGGGGCTGTAATGGGACTTCGTTTAGCCACAGTCTTTCCCCCAACCGCCACGTCCATCCAAAATGTTAAGGTCATGGTCGATATCCCCGCTACCAGCAGAAGGAGCAACTGATGGCCCGCATGTACTTTGAGGAAGACTCCGACCTGACGTATCTGGCCGGTCAGACCATCTGCATCGTTGGATATGGCAACCAAGGTCGCTCTCAGGCCCTCAACATGCGAGACAGCGGACTCGGAGTCATTGTGGGGAGCCGCCGGGATGCTTCTTACCAGACGGCCATCCAGGACGGCTTCGAGGTATTACCGGTTGGTAAAGCCGTAGCCCGTTCCGACGTCATCTTCTTCCTGGTCCCCGACGAGGTCATGCCCCAGATCTTCCAGCAGGACATCGCCCCGAACCTGGCTTCGGACAACATGCTGGTCTTCGCCAGTGGCTACAACATCGCCTTCGACCTGATCGAGCCTCCCTCCGACATCGACGTGGTTCTGATCGCTCCTCGCATGATCGGAGCCGGCGTCAGGGACACCTTCCTGAGCGGGGAGGGTTTTCCCAGTCTGGTCGCCGTTCACCAGTCTGCCACCGAGACGGCCTTCGAGCGAATGCTGGGCCTCTGCGAAGGGATAGGGTCGACCAGGATGGGAGTGATCGAATCCAGTTTCCTGGAGGAGGCAACAGTGGATCTATTCGCCGAGCAGGTGGGTTTTCTCTACGCGGTGCGCCGCTACTGCGAAGTCCTGGTGGAGGCCGGCTGCAGCCCGGAAGCGGCCATGCTGGAATTCTATGCCTCGGGCGAGGGCATCGAGACCGCCAAGGCGTATCGTGACATCGGCCTCTGGGACCAGATCACGCTTCATTCCCGCACCAGCCAGTACGGCCAGGAAGTGACCAGTCGGCTCTCTGCAGAGGAGGAGGAAGCCGAGCGGGTGAGGCTGAGAGCCATCATCTCCCACATCCAAGATGGCTCCTTCGCCCGAGAGTGGACTGAGGAACAACAGGCTGGGTTTCCCGAGTTCAACCGGGTAAGGGAGCTGAACATGGCCCACCAAATGCGAGCGTCCGAGAGGAGGCTCTATAAGGTGCTGGGACGGATACCGGACAAAGGACAAGAGTCCGCCGGATGATGGTTTTGGCGGACTGCCTTGGCGCCGAAAGCTCACCCCGAGGGCGATGTCTGCATTGATTGCATTGCCATCATTGCATGATGGACAGGACCGCGTAACTAGGAACCCATGGCCAGCATCACAGTACGCAATCTTGATGAAGATCTGAAGCGCCGCCTTCGCATCCGAGCGGCTGAAAACGACCGATCCATGGAACAGGAAGCCAGGGAAATCCTGAAGGCTGCCCTCTACCAACAACCCCTGACAGGCGAAGGACTAGTGAGTTCCATTAGCTGGAGTTTCGAGCCCCTAGGGGGTGTCGAATTGGAGTTGCCGCCCCGCGATCCAACACGCGAACCGCCGACATTTGACTGAAGCGCCGGTCCGATGATCATCCTCGACACCAATGTCGTTTCCGAGTTCAGCGGTCCCAACCCCGACATGGGCGTCGTAGGCTGGATTACTGCCGCGGCCCCTTCCGATTTACACATCACCGCGATAGCGGAGGCCGAGTTGCGCTACGGGATTCTCGTCCTGCCACCGAGCAGACGCCGCGAAACAGTCCTCGGCAGGATCGAAAGAACGCTGAGACGACATTTTGCGGGACGCATCCTTCCCTTCGACAGCCATGCCGACTGCCAGATCGCGGCCATCGCCTACTCGGTGGGAGCGACGATAGCGACGCGGGATACGGGCGGATTCGACGGATGCGGCGTCGAGGTGATCAGCCCCTGGTCGGACGCCTGAAACCGACCGCCCCTCAGCATTTCGCGAAGCCGTTTTCCCACGGCGCCTTTCCCTCGCTGGCTCACCACCCCACTACCTCGCGATGTTTTGCTCTTGTCATACTGAGTCATGAGTGCAGAGCTGTTATTAGAGTTTGGATAGTGGGAGTAGACACAATCGCGCAACTGATAACGATACTCATGGCGGGACTGGGCATCATCTGGCACCAGCAGCGGACCACCGAAAGACTACGAGACGACCTCAACCAAGCCAGCAGAGAACTACGGGACGACCTCAACCACCTACGCAACGACCTCAACCAAACCAACAAAGCACTACGCGACGACCTCAACCACCTACGCAACGACTCCAACCAAACCAACAAAGCACTACGCGACGACCTCAACCAAGCCCACGGTGAGCTGCGGGCTGGGGTCGTGGCGAACGGGCAACGACTGGCCCGTATCGAGGGGTTCCTGGGCATCGGCGTACCCGCAGGAGCCGCGGCGGGCGCCGCTGGCGCCCGGGCGTTCGGAGACCAGCCCCAGGCGGTCGAGGCCACCGCAAACCCTTAGCCGGGCGCCTCGCCACCCCCGTCATTGTTCTGACCGGACCGGGATCTTGATGCCCGCGTCTTCAGCGATATCTCACCACTGCACGGTCGGCGGGATCGACCGCGTGGAGGTCGGGCAGAGTCCCCACGGCCAGAGCGGCGAAGCGGGTGCGGTTGGAGGGACTAGAAATCAGGATCGCCGTCTGGGCAGATGTCGTGCTCCACCCTGGTTTGGACCGAGACAGTTGAGGTCCCCCAGCGTCGCCGTCGCCAGCACCGTGCAGATATCCCGGTTGTTCTGGCTTGGTACCAGAAAGGCCCCTATCGTCGTCTGGGTGCGCATCGGGTCTGCCGTCCGGTGGCGCACAGGTCGAAGAGTCGGTCGGTGACGATGATTCCGAACGGAAGTTGGCGGGTGAGGCTGACCAGGATCGCCGACCCCCCCCCCGTGTCTATCGCCTGAGACGCCGCGGCAGCGCCCTGGTCTGCCGGGACCCCTTGATCGCGGCCAGGTCCGGCAGGGTGACCGCCGCCAACGCTTGGAAGGTCATGTTCGACGTTCCCGAGATCAGGATCGCCTCCGGCGCGCGATGATCCTCGAGCCCCCCCCCCGGAGAGCAGATTGAGATCCGCCAGGGTGCCGGAGGCGAGCATCGTATCATCCGAGCCGCGGGTCGCTCCACCGCTCACCGCCACGCCTTCGTCTTCATCACCACCGCGGTCACCACGCGGGAACATCTTGGAAACAGTCTTCACCGAGCCCAGGATGCGGTCGTCCTCGTACAGCCACAGCTTGGTGAACGGACGGTAGAGCACCTCCCTGATGCGTGACTCGTCGAACACAATTTCCTTGTTCGCCTTGAGGGATTGTTTCAAGGTGCCAGTCCATTTGATGACTCCAAGTTCTGTGTTCCTGGTGGCTTCATCGGATGTGATCAGTCCCTCCTCAACAAAGAAGCGAGCATCCTCGTACTCGTCGATAAGCGCCTTGATCTTGTCGACCAAGGCCTGACGGGAGAAGGAATATACATAAACGTCACAACTTGTCCCCACACCTCTGGCATGTGCGATGACGGCTGCATCTGGAGTCTTCTTCGTGGAGCACACCGGCATCAGATTCTCAAAGGTGCCATCCGTCAGATTCACCCAGTCGTGCCGGTCGTTCACGGGTACAACTTCGAACTGCTCACTGGTGACGTCCCCCAGTTCGCCAAGCCAGGCGAACTTGTGTTCAAGGCTGGAGTATTCGGGCACCGCGGCGTAATGTAGGGCAGCGGGAAGGGTCAGGTCCTCTTCGGGATTGCGGACCAAGACGGTGATCTGCACACCGTTGCGCGATCCCCCTCCAAACAACTTGTCGCCCTCCCGGCGAAACTCCTCGCCGCTCTTGTAGGCGTCTCCCCGAAGGTTGACCACATATATGTCGGTGAACTCGTCGCGCAGCGCGGCCCGCATCCCCGCAAGGGCGGTACCCGTAGCGAGTGAGTTGGGATGGATAAACGCCAACACCCCCCCCCCCGGCGGCCTGATCGCCCAGTCGGTCCGAGGCCCACCGGAAGGCCTTCACATACATATTGCCCGCCGCGTTGCCGCCCGGCGCCCGTCCGGTGACCTCCTTGTGACGTCTCCCATAGGTGCCTCTCACTCGTTGTTCGACGTCCTCATGGATGATGTTCGGGTTGTCGTCACCGGCGGATTTCTGGCCCGCTGACCAGGGAGGATTCGCCATTATCACACGGATGTCCCGCTCGTCCTGCGAGGCCGCCCGTAGAGGGTTCTGATCCAGATCGAGCCTACCGGACATGGTTCCCGCCAGCGTATCGCGCAGAACTATGCCTCCGAACGGACGATACCCATCCTCGAACACCCCGCGAGAGGCGGCAGCCTGTTCGATCTTGAGAGCGGCGATGTAGTAGGCCAGCAGAACCAGGTCGTTGGCATGCAGTTCCTGTTCGTACTTGCGGGCCGCATCACGATCTGATATGAGCGGTTTCCCCTCAGCGTCCGCCAGGGTCAGCAATCTCGAGATGAAGGTGCCGGTACCGGTGAAGGGATCGAGGATCTCCACGGCCGGATCGCTCAGGGAATAGCCAAAATGCTTCCGGCAGGCCGCCTGGGCGCTTCGGAGCATGAAGTCCACCAGAGGAATGGGGGTGTAGACGATGCCGAGACGCGCCACCACCTCGGGAACCGCCGATTTGAAGAATCCCTCGTACACGTCCTGAAGTACCTGCAGTTTGGCGGCGGTTGGGTCGGTGTCCTCGGAGACGTCCTCGAACACACTGGCTATCCGGTCGTAGGAACGCCGCAGCGGCTCGATCAGATTCTCAAAGTCGATGCCGGTTTCCTCCAACTCTGTCATCACCGAGTCGAGAAACCGCGACACCGGATTCTGCTCAGCGAAACTGTGATCGGCGAAGAACGCATTGAAAACGGGAATAGTGACTGCGTGCTGAGCGATCATCTCCGTGGCGTCGGTTTCGGTGAATGTGGGAATCACGGTTTTCCGTATCCGTTTGGTGAAGGTGGCCAAAGCGGCCGCTGCCTCCCCTTGGCGGGTCCTCTCTCGAATTTCCGACAAGACCCTTTTATAAACGCCCGCCGCTTTCTTACCCCATGATGGCCAGTAGTGGCGATCTCCCACCTGCTCCACCAGGACCGAGGCGATCTGGGGCAGTTGGTCGAGCAGAGTCGGCTGAACCACATCGGAATCATCCGGTTTCTCCTTCGGGGTCTTATCGATCACTCGCACCGGCAGATTCTCGGCCAGTCCGGGAGTGTTCACCTGGGCGTCGAAACGTTCGTCGTGGGCCCGGAGCGCCCGGCACACCCTCCACACCTGTCGGAAGGCCGAGCCTCGCAGGAACTTTTCGGACTGAAGCGTTTCGCCGTCGGGCACCAGCACCGGGATCACGATGTAGCCCCGCTGCTTTCCTTCGGCCCGTCTCATCACCCGCCCCACAGCTTGGACTATGTCCACTTCCGACTGGCGAGGTGCCAGGAACATAACCGCGTCCAGAGCGGGTATGTCCACCCCCTCGGAGAGGCAGCGGGCGTTGGTCAAGACCCGAGCCGTCCCCTCAGGCTGGTCGGCCCCCCGCAGCCATCGCACCCGTTCGGCTCGTTCGTAGGCATTCTGCTTCCCGTCGATGTGCTCCACGTCCAAGGCCAGCACCTGCTTGCCCCGGTACTCGCGGCGTCTCTCATCCTGATAGTTGTCACACACCGCCCGCCAATGCTTCTCGACCAGCTTCGAATTGGCGATCCTGTTGGTGAATGCAATCGCTCGCTGACAATGGACACTCGGGTTGAGCACTCCAGCGGCGTGATCCCTTTCCACTCCCAGCGTGGTGGGATCGGCCAGAGCATCCCATACACCCACCATCTGCACCCAGTCCTCGGCGTTGAGGATCTGCGTGCGGGGGACATCGCCAGCCTTCTCTTGGTACTCCTTCCAGTACTTGTCGTAACTGTCGATGGAGTGACGGTCGCGATAGGCGATGACCACCACCTCGTAGTCCGACAACAGACCGGCGTCGATGGCGTCACGGAAACTCTGCTGGTAGAGGATCGGCCCATAGAGAAACTGGTCGTCCATGGAGTACACCTCACCGCCCTTGGACCTCCCGGTACTGGTGTAGATGCGCTGAGTGGCGGTCATGAACAAGCGTCGTTGTGATTCAAGGCGGGCAGGATTGTGCACCAGTTGGAAGGGGCTCTCCTCCCCGCCTTTGGATCGTTCCACGCCGGTCGTGCGATGCGCTTCGTCGCAGATCACCAGATCGAACTCGGGTACCCCGAGATACTGCGCCTCGGAAACCACGGGAAGCGATTGGTAGGTGCTGAATACCACAGTCATCGCCTCCGGGGCTTCCCGTTTGAGTTCCGAAGCGATCTTCTCGGCGTTGGTGGTGACCGGAATGGCAAGCTCGCTAAAGTCCGCGTCCTCGGAGTCTCGGCCCGCTCTGGTGTCCGAACAGACCGCTAGGTAACGGTGTGGGAGTTCGGGGTCGCGCTGATAGGCCCAGGTACGCATCGTCTGGCCCATCAATGCGATGGACGGCACCAGGTAAAGCACCCGCCCTCCCAACCCCACGTTCCGCTCCGCAGCCCACAATCCCACCTCCGACTTCCCCGACCCACACGGCATCAGCACCCGTCCCCGGCTGGAAGCGGTTGCGGCGAACAGTCCCTTGCGAATCGCCTCCAGCGCTTCTTCCTGATGCGGACGGGGAATGTGACGTTCCTCACCCCAAAGGAGAGACCGGTCGGGGCGCTCGATAAGGTCACGCCAATCACCGACCGGCCAGGCATCCAGATCGCCGACGGTTATGACATGTGATGAAGCCTCATTCAGCTTGCGGCGAGCATTGGCGGAGTAATTGCCGGTGGCGACGAAGATCCGCTCCTTCCACACATCTGCCACCGTGTTGGACAGGAACTTGTTCACCTCGCTGATGCTGACCGAACCCGACTTGTAGAACTTACATTGAATAGCGCACAGCCCGCCCTGCTTCAGTTCACCCACCAAGTCGATGCCGATGTCGACGCCGCCCCGCTGGGGCCACTCCGACCACAACCACAGATTCTCGAAACGATCCCGATACTGCGGATTGACCAGGAGGGCGTTTCGGATAAGTTTCTCGAACGCCCGCCCACGCTGATACCTGCCGGTGTGGTCGGCTCGCAGACGATCGAGCGCCTCAGCAAGATGCGGCATATCTCTCCATTCTCCGGCCCAGACCAGACTCTACAGTGTTCTGCAGTACCTGTGACACTTCGCCGACCCCTGACCGATCGCTATCGAACGGCGGTCACCTCGAGTTGGACACCCTCGTGCTGCTGGATACGACTGATTACCTCGAACAGGTTGCGGGCGTGGGGATTGCCGTGCGGTCCGAACATGCGCATGAGACTTTTGGGCTGCTTGTTCGTGAGAGAGCCGAGCTTCTCGAACCCGATGGTGGCATTTATATAGTCGCGCAGCACGATCTTGCCCGCATCGACATCCCCTGCCAGCAGGCACTCGATGCCTTCTTTCAGCAACCCTTCTCGAAAGGCCGGATCGCGTCGCGCGCGGGCCTGCACGGTCTCCTTGAAGTCACGGGTTAGTGGCATGCTTCATTCCTCCTGCTGCTTGCGACACTTGTATTCCTGCCAAAGCTCACGGACGTTCTCGATATCCCTTTGCTGACGCGCTTTGGCCCACCGCCGAGCAGGATTATCAATGCGCCTCCGTCTTTGCCGAAATAGACCCGGTAGCCTGGACCGACTTGTATGCGGCGCTCCAGCACACCGCTCCCAACACCTTTCACGTTGGACAGGTTTCCCGCCTCCAGGTGGGCAAGGACCGTCCTCACCCTGCCTGCTGCATTGGCGTCGAGACTGTCGAACCAACGACCGAATGGACTGCGGCCCCAGTAATCGACGTATTCCCTGACCTCCGTCATATGGTAACGCCATAGTTACCATAATGCAAAGGCTGGATGTTCGGCATGCTTCATCCTCCATTCTTCCGCCAAGTAGACTCCTCAGCGTTCTGTTGCCCCTGTGACATTTCGCCCCTATGACCGACTACTCTCATCCAACTCTCGTTGACCTGCCTCCCGAGCAGAGCGACGGCGACAACATCACCGACTGGTGCCTCGACCAATTCCGGGACCAATATGGAGACAACTCCATCACCAAGGACGACATCTGGGAGTATCTGTACGGGGTGATGCACGCCCCCGACTGGCGGGAGCGATACCGCCACGACCTGCAGCGCAACCTGCCGCGGGTGCCGTTTGCGCCCGACTTCGAAGCATTCCGAGCGGCGGGCCGTCGACTCATGGGCCTGCACATCAACTACGAGACCGTCCCCGAATGGCCTCTGACCTGCCTGGTGGACGATCAACCCGACGAGGGCGACGCCGACCCCAACGCCTACCGCATCACCCGGAAGAAAATGAGATGGGGCAGAGACGACGTCCGGAAAACCGTTGACCGCAGCGTGTTCATCATCAACGGCCGGTGCCGCCTGGTCGGCATACCTCCCGAAGCCCACGAATACACGGTGTCGGGACGTTCGCCGCTGGAATGGGCCATCGACAGCCTGCGCTGGAAACATAACAAGGCGTCGGGCATAACCGACGATCCCAACGGCTGGCATGCCTGGGCCGAGGAACCGTTCAACCTGATCAGCCACCTGCGGCGTCTCGTCTACCTCTCAGTGGAGACCGCTCGGATCGTCAAGTCCCTGCCGCCATCCTTGGATCCTTCCTAGCAAGAACCTGCGGTGCGACTCAATCAGAGTTGCCAAACCCTGCCTGCCATCCCGGCTCGGCGCCGCATGCGAGCTACGTTGCGGTCCAACCTCTGGAGGGACGGTCGAACCACACATGCACCTGGCCGGTGCCGGTGGCGTTCTCGTAGTCGGAGAACTGCCGGCCCGGCGCCGTGCATCTTTCACCACCGACCGCGGCGACCATGGCCAGATAATGGCCGAATCCCGCCTCGGGCTCATGGGGCAGGTAATCGGGCATGGTCCTGATGATCCGGGCATGATCCCCGGCCGCCATCCAGCCCAAACGCTCCTCGTCGGCCGCCCGAGCCTCTGGGGTGAAAATGTGGACGGGGTCGGATGCTTCATGATCCACCAGTTGCCGCAGCGGCCAGAACCGATGAGTCATTCCCCCGGAAGCCAGCACCACCACCCGCCGGTCCAAGGTCGCCACTGCCCGGCCCAGGGCTTCCCCCAGGTGAAGGAAGTCTTCGGTCTCCCCGGTCTGAACCATGCTCACCGACACCACCCTCTCACTGCGGCACAGATAGTGAACCAGGTTGATCGTCCCGTAGTGGACCGGCAGGTAGGGGTCGGAGATGGGCGTGCCTTTCACCCCGTTCCCGGTGACCTCCTCGGCGGCGGCCTCAGCCAAATCGGGGTCCCCCCGGTAGTCATAGGGCAACTGGGAGATGCCGCGGGGAAGTTCTTCGGAGGTATACTTTCCGCTCCGTCGCTCGTGCGATGCGAAGACGTGCTCCACGGTGGTGTGCCAGTGGGTGTCGAGGATCACGATGGTATCCGGGTTGAGAGCATCCAGCACTTCGGAACGCAGCCTCCTCAAACCGGGCACCAGGCTTATCTCCTTGCCCTCGTTCAACTCGTATCTCACTTCCCGGGGAAGCATCACCGTCGGAGCGTGGGAAATGAGTCCCACTCCCACAATCTCACCCATAATCGGTCTCCTCTCTCCAGCCTCCGGGGCCGAGAACCGTGTTGTTCAAGTCACAATAGAAGTCAAAGCTGTAGGCGCCTCCCTCCCGCCCGATTCCCGAGTGGCGGCTGCCGCCGAAGGGCGCCCGAAGGTCACGCACGTAAAAGCAATTCACCCAGGTGGTGCCCGACACGATCTGGTCGGACAATCGTTGCGCCCGTTCTGGATCGCCGGTCACCAACCCCGCTGCCAGGCCGTACCGCGTGGAGTTGGCCTGTTCCACCACCTCGGTGTCCGAAGTGAACGACTGCAGGGTCAGCACCGGACCGAACACCTCCTCGGTCAGGATTTCCGAACCCTGTGGGGCTCCCAAGAACAGGGTGGGGCGATAGTAGAGGCCGCCCAACTCCCGGTTGGGGCCTCCCCCAAGCACCGGGTGGGCCCCGTCGGCCACCGCTCGCCGGACAAAACCATCGACCCGCTCCAGATGGGCTCGGGATATCAGCGGCCCCAGATCGGTGTCGGCGGACCGGGGATCGCCCTGCACCAGGTCACCCGCCTTGGCGAGAAACCGGTCCAAGAAATCGTCGAACAGGCTCTGGTGAACCAACAGTCGGGTGGCGGCCAGACAGACCTGTCCGGCGTTGTCATACTGCTCCACGGCCATCTCCACCGCCATCTCCAGATCGGCGTCCTCCAGGACCACCAGCGGCGACTTGCCTCCCAGTTCCAAGCTGAGCGGGACCAAGTTGGCGCCTGCCGCGGCGCCGATCAACCGGGCAGTCTCCACCGAACCGGTAAAGCTGATCCTGGACACCCGAGGATCGGAGACCAACGCCGCTCCGGCCTCCTCCCCGTACCCCTGCACCACATTGAGGACTCCTGGAGGCAGGCCCGCTTCTTCGGTGATGTCGGCCAGAAGCGAAGCGGTCAGGGGTGACCATTCCGCCGGCTTCAGCACCACAGTGTTTCCCGCCGCCAGGGCCGGCGCCACTTTCCAGGTGGCCAGCATCAATGGGGCGTTCCAAGGCGTGATCAGGACCGTCACCCCCGACGGTTGGTGCGACACCCGGTTGCGATGACCCCGCGTATCGAACTTGAGGTAGCCAAGTTCCAAGAGAAAATCGGCAAAAAACCGGAAATTGTAAGCCGATCGGGGCATGAGTCCCCGAAGGTTGGACCGGAGCAACGAACCGTTGTCCCTCGTCTCCACCGCGGCCAACTCATCAATCCGCCCCTCGATCCCCTCGGCTATCCGATATAGAACCTCAGCGCGTTCCTCTCGGGAGGTCCGTCCCCAAGACGAGAATGCATCACCCGCGGCCGAAACCGCCGCCGAGGCCTCTTCCGCCCCACCCCGTGCCACCGAAGCCAGATGGGACTCGTCAATGGGGGACAAATCGGAAAAGGTCCGGGGAGACCCTACCCTCCGACCTCCGATCCAATGATCAATGGCAGTGTCCACACCCGCCACCTCGGCGCTTCTCATCTATCCCGCAGTCACTCAGACCGACAAGGCTCGGGCCGCCTCCAAGGAAGCCCGGACTCCCTCACCTGCCTCCCGAAGCGCCCGGTGTTCCTCCTCGGAGAGGCCCATCTCCCCCACCTCGATCAAGCCGCCCTTACCAAACAGGGCGGGAACACCCAGCACCACCCCTTCCATGCCGTACTCTCCCTCCAACATCACCGACACCGGGATCATGCCGGCTCTCTGGCCTCGCAGCGCATCCAGCACCTCGCAGATGGCGTGCCCGGGCGCCAGGAAGGCCGATCCGGTCCGGCGAAGCGAAACAACTGCCCCACCCCCTCCGATGGTGCCCTCCACACACCGTTGAATCTGCTCGGAGGAAAGCACCCGACCCACCGGCCTTCCCTTTATGGTGGCCCGGGACAGCACCGGCACCATCTGGGGACCGTGGCGACCCAGGCAGACTGCTTGGACGTCGCGAGGGGACACCCCGGCTTCTCGAGCAAGCAGGTATCTCAGGCGGCTGGAATCAAGCGTGCCAGCCATCCCCAGCACCTGCTTGCGTCCGAATCCCGATGCCGACAGCGCCTCGACGGTCATCTCATCCAGCGGGTTGGTGACCACCACCATCACCGCTTCCGGGGCGTGGGCCGCCACCTCCTCGGCCACCGAGCGGACCACCCTGCCGTTGATGGCGATCAGCCCTGCCCGATCCATCCCCGGCGAGCGGGGACGCCCGGCAGTGATCACCACCACCTCGGCGTCGGCCAGCAGGCCCGATTCGGACCCACCGCTCACCTTGACCGAAGCCCCGGTAACGCCGGAACTGTGCTCCACATCCAGCGCCACCGACGCCGCCAGCCCGGCCACCACGTCCACCAGGGTGATCTCGGCGGCCATGTCCGATGCGGCGGCCAGGTGAGCCACCGTGGTGCCCACGTTCCCGGCGCCAACCACCGCCAGCCGGCTCAGCCGCCGCGGTCGCAGGCCCACCGGTGGGTCGGGCGCCATCCAGCGTGGAGCGCTTCGATACAGCACACGCCGGACTGCGGTGGCCGGATCGACCACTCGCGGTTCCGGGGCAGGCAGGGGGCCCTGCACCAGTTCCAACCCGAATGTGGCTATTGCCTCCCTGGCCTGCGGGGTGATGATGTCTCCCTGCAGGTAGACGATCTGGCGGCGTCCCTTCTTGACTTCCTCCCGCACCTGGGACTCGCCGATGACAGTCATGTTCGGCCCTACCGGCCTTCCACTGCCTCCACCGCGACCACTGCGGCATCCAAAGCGGTGGAGATATTCTCCTCGGATCCGCTGATGAACAACCGCCCGTAGCGGCCCACCGCCCGCACCTGCACGATGCTGATCAGCGCCGCTTTCTCGGCGGCGTTGGCGCCGATGGCGATATACCCGGCGGGAGCACACTCCACAATGCCCAATGTCTCCCCCGGAACCACCATGCTGCCCCGCCGCCACTTGTTGAGAAGCTGCGCCTGGTAGGGCTCCACCGAGTTGATGCGTTGGACGCTTTCGATCTGGGGCTTGAGCCGGTCATACATCGACATGCCCAGATGGGCAAGGATGGCCTCTTTGGCCACGGTGATCTCCGACGGAACCCGGGCGCGCAGGATGAAAAACCCGAACTCCCTCTCCACGATCTGGCTGGTGGCCTCCACATTGGCAGCTTTGAGGGCAATGTCAACCAAACGGAACACCTCGTTGCCCGGCGCCATCTCTCCCACCAGCACCGAATCCCCGGCCAGGGGAATCGACCCCTGAACGGTGGCGCCGTTGTAGGCGGCGAACTTGGGCTGCAGGCCGTCCAATTGGAAGAACGCCCGGATGGTCAGCGAGTTGTCCTTCATCCGACCCTGCCGAACTCATCCCACAGATCCCTCCAAGGGCGGTTCTGGTAGGCAATCCGTTTGATGTTGATCAGATGCAAGGCGGTGATGTTGTCGGAGGATATCGAACCCGACCAGGTGCCGGTTCCCAGCATGAAACTGGGCTCCAGGTCCACCGAGTAGCCCATGCCGCCATAAAGGCAGGGGGTGTTGACCAGGATCCGTCCGGCCGGAAGCTTCCCGAACAGCGCCACTTCATCGGGATCGTGGGTGTGCACCGCCAGGGTGTGGCCGATGCCCCCGAAATTCAGCACCTCTTCGCAACGCCGATACCCCGCATCCCGATCGGCGGCTTCATAGAAGGCCAGCACCGGATTGAGCTTCTCGTGCGACAGCGGATGCTGGCGACCCACCTCGTCCAGTGCCGCGATCAGTACCCGCGTGCGAGGTGGGGTGTCGAAGCCGGCCAACTCAGCGAGACGGACCGCCGACTGCCCGACCGTGGAAGGAATGATGCTCCCCCGCTGTCCGAATATCACCCGTCCCAACCGATCCGCCTCCCGGGAGGTGCAGAAATACCCTCCCGCCAGGCGCATCTCGTTCCGCAGGGCGGGTGCAATGCGCCGGTGGGCCACAATAGCCTGCTCGGCTACGCAGGCGGTGCCGTAGTCAAAGGACTTGGAGTTGATGATCTGCTCGGCCACCTCATCCAGTTCGTTGACCATGGAGGGACCCACATACACGGGGACATTGCCAGGTCCCACCGCCAGGGTGGGCTTCCCCGAGGAGTAGGCGGCCCTCACCATGGCGGTCCCCCCGGTGGCCATCACAACCGAAGTGCGACGATGCCGCATCAACTCACCGCTTCCCTCCAGGGTGACCTCGGTGAGACAACTGATCAGACCCTTGGGCGCCCCGGCCGCCTCGGCCGCCTCGGCCATGATGCGGGCGGTCTCCGCGCAGCACCGCACCGCGCGTGGATGGGGAGCGCACACTATGGCATTGCCGGCTTTGACGGCGGAGAGCACCTTGAAGATGACCGTGGAGGTTGGGTTGGTCACCGGGATGAGCGCCGCGACCACTCCCATCGGCTCACCAACTGCCATCACCTTGGTGGTCTCGTCGTGCCAAAGCACTCCCACGCACCGGACCTGGCGTAACCACTCCCATACCCCCACCGCGTTGAAGAGGTTCTTGTAAAGCTTGTCGTGGGCGTTGCCGTATCGGGTCTCGATGGCCGCCATCTCCCCCAATCGGCCGCATTCGGGCTCGATGGCCACCACCATCGCCTCCACGATCCGGTCGATGGTCTCCTGGGATGCGCCTCGGAATTTCTCGAAGGCCGCACTGGCAGCGGTCACTGCCTGCCGAGCTTGGGCGATGCTTCGTAGGTCGGCGTCCATCTACCTTCCTGCCCTTCCTACCGCCCGCCGCACCGCGTCAAGGTCGGCGTCCGCCCATCCCAGGGACTCCAGTCGGCGACCCTCAGAGCGCAGATCACGCCCACACATGGCTGAAACCAGCGTCACCACCGACCCGGTGACCGGCACCGGGACCGCAGCAAGCGCGGCAGCCGAGCACAGTGCCACCAGGGAACCCGCCGTTCCGTCCAGCACCGCTGCGCGAAGCACCTCCCCTTCGGACCCAGATGCCGTGGCGCCGATCGGCGCCTGGGGGGCGCGCACTCCCCAGCGAGCGGCCACCGCGGCCCGTTCCTCCCGGAGCGCTTCCAGGAGGGACTCCATCTCCGGCGAGGGGACCGGCGGGCGAGGAAGCGGAGCGGCGCCCGGCAGAAGTTCCTCGGGAGTCTCCCGGGTCATGGGACCGTCCAGTATGCCGGCGGGAACCACCGACCAGGAACTCTCGGTGAGGCTGGTGTGAAGGACGGTGGGTAACAGATCCATCGGTGGAAAGAAGGCGGCCAGCGACCGGCGCGCTGGTTCACCCCGGTCAGCCGGGTAGGCCGCCAGGGCCGCGGCGGGAGCCGACTCCGACCATCTCAACTGGCCGGTCCCCACCGCACTAACCGAAAACGGGCAACTCTGCAACTCGATCAGGGTCACTCCTTGGTGTGACCCCCCCGTCCGGAGCCACCAAGCCATCTCCAAGGCGCCAAAGGTACGGCCGGGTGATATCGCCACGGTCTGCCCTTCGCTCAACAGGCCAGCCAGACGCATCCCCACCGCTCGCTGGTGGGTGAGGGACCCCACCACCACCACCAGGTCTGCCCCGGCCACGGCTTGATCTATCCATGGGATGGGGCGGATGGCGTGATCGGCATCCGGATCCACCCGGTAGTTGCCCACCGGACCCCCACCGCGCACCGAGATTCCCGAAGCCCCGATCCGGGCGGCTTCCTCGCCCCTTGACACCCACCAGCGGACCCGGGCGCCGCCGCCGTGGAATCCGGCCGCGTATGCCCACGCTTGGGCTCCCGATCCCAACACCGCTATCTCGCCCCAGGTGGGGGCGGGCGCCGGATGTTCGGATGTAGCGGTGCTCAGAGCGGCAACGACTGCCTCAAAATCAGACAACACTCAGTTCCGAGGGGCGGATTCAGGACCTTCCGCCCAGTTGCGGCAGCATCTCGATCCCTGCATCGGGACGGGCGATAACGTGAACGGCCATAACTTCGCCAACCTTGTTGGCAGCGACTGCACCCGCGTCGGTGGCAGCTTTCACAGCTCCCACTTCTCCTCGCACGAAGACCGACACCAAGCCGCCTCCGATCTTTTCCAGCGCCACCAACTCGACATTGGCGGACTTCAACATGGCGTCAGCGCCTTCCACCGAAGCGACCATGCCCCGGGTCTCAAGCATGCCTAAAGCTGTTTTGTCCAAGGTTTCTCTCCTTAGTGTTCGGCTATTGACGGGGCCACTGCGGGTCCCGGTTTCGGTCTGTTACTCACTTGGCTTTCTGCACCTCATCTACGATCATCACCGCCGCCGCATCGGTGGGAAGACCCCGAAGCGCCACGGCTTGGCGGGCCCCCGATCCCCCCGCGGCCCGGCTAAGGTGACCCACTCCCCCCCCGAGCCGCCAGGCCGTGCGGGGCCGCCGATCCCTCGGCGACCAGGATAAGTTCACCGACTCCCGCTCCCACCGCGTCGGCGACTATTGTCTCCGGGCCGTCCCCGTCGTCAACCGGCGTCACCAACAGCAGGGTCACTCCTTGAAGCCCGGGATCCTTGATGGTCCCGGTTACCTTGCCCTTGACCCTGCAAAGGCGCATATCTCAGAAGGCTTCCAGATAGCGGTCGCGCTCAAGTTGGGTTACGTCGTCCTGCCAACCCTCGGGGTCCGACTCCACCATGAAATTGTGCTCACGTTCGGCTTGTTGCGCCAATGTGACCCGGAGCGGTTCGGGAATCACTTCTGCAATGAATTCCGAGTTGTTGAACAATTCCAAAGCGGTGGGGATGTCCCTCGGAAGGCCCTGGTGCCGGGTTGCCGAGTAGCCATCGCTCACTTCCTTTGCAGTGGGCTCTGCCCCTGAAGCGATGCCCTTCAAACCGGCCGCAAGTTGGACTGCGGTCAACAGGTAGGGATTGGCATCGGAGGACCCGTCCCGTTGCTCGATGCGGGTGGAGCTCTCGGTGCCCTCTATAACCCTCAGTCCCACAGTGCGATTGTCCCCGCCCCAGGCGTTGCTGGTGGGGCAGAAGGTGTAGTCCTGCCGACGCTTCATGGCGTTGGGAGTAGGCGCGGAAATGAGGGCGGTCTCCGCCATGTGCTGCTGGAGCCCGCCCAGATAGGAACGTCCCAGGGCCGACAGCCGGCCTCCGTCGGAGAAGACGTTCCTGCCGTCCTTCCACAGCGACTGGTGCATATGGAAACTGTTGCCCGACTCCGTGAAGAACGGCTTGGCCATGAAGGTGGCCAGGTATCCATGGTTGTAGGCGATCTCCTTGACCGCGTTGCGAAACAGCATGGCGTTGTCGGCGGAAACCAACGCCTCCTGGTAGCGAAGATTGATCTCGATCTGCCCGGGGGCGTATTCGGGATTGGACATCTCCACCTGGATGCCCATGTCGCTGCAGAGATTCCTAATGGGCCCCACCACATGCTCGAACATAGCCCCCCGGGCCAGTCCGTACACGGAGATGCCCGAATCCACCAGTTCCTTGGTCTCCAAGTCGAGCAGGTAGAACTCGAACTCCACACCGGTCATCACCTCGTAACCCTGGTCGGCGGCCTCGGCGAGTTGCTCCACCAGCACGTTGCGGGGATCGCAAACCACCGGACTCCCGTCCATCTCCTCGGCTCTGCCCACCACCAGGACCACCCCTTCCTCCCAGGGAACCGGTCTCATGGTCTCGACGATGGGAACGATGTGAAAGTCGGGGTAGCCATTGTCGAAATTCGCATAGGGGGTGTCCCAGATGTCGTTGGTCACGTCCATCTGAAAAATGGCGTTGCACATGCCTATCCCGTGCTTGAAGTCCTCCCAGACCCCGGCGTGCATCCGTTTGCCCCGGGCGATTCCGTTCAAGTCCCCCAGAGCCACTATTACCGTGTGAGTGCCTCTCGGCAGCGATTTCGCCACGAAATTCTCCTCTCTTCGGTCTTCTCTCTGCGATCTCTTTCCCGACGCTTGCGCTGCCCGATTCCGAGCAGGAGCGGTGGTCTACCATCTTAGTGGAAGCGGTTGAAACCTAGATGGTGGCAAGTAGTTTGCGCAGACATGTGGAAGCAGTAGTAGTGGGGGCAGGCATTGCGGGGGCAATGACCGCCCTTTACCTGCGTCGGGCCGGGCTCTCGGTCAAATTGGTGGATGCCTGGGACCCTGGCCACGCCAGGGCCGCTTCCGCAGGAACTCATCGACTGATCCGGTCCACCCACGGGACCGATGAACTCTACACCTTGTGGAGCAGGGAGGCCAGGCTGCGCTGGATGGAATTGTCCCAACGTCTGGGCCGGCGTTTGTACTACGAGTCGGGAGTGGTGGTCCTGGCTGCAGAAGGACACTCGGAGTGGGAGGACGCCACCCAGGTCACCTTTTCGAACCTTGGCATACCGTTCTTCATCGTCCCCCCTCACGAACTACCCATCCGGTTGCCGGTGGTCAACCCCCGGGGCATCGCCTACGGACTTTGGGAACCGGAGTCAGGATTCATCATGTCCAGGAAGGCGTTGGTGGCGACCGTGGGGCTGTTCCGGTCCGAAGGCGGGGAATTCGAATTGGGCGAGGTGGAGACCGACGAGAGCGAGCGCCCCACGCTGAACGGAAAACCCATTCAGGCTGATTTGGTGGTGATGGCTTGTGGAGCCTGGATGCGCAAGTTGTTTCCGCGCACGCTGGGAAGGCTCCTCACCATTGTCCGTCAGGATGTGATCCTGGTCTCACCGTCGGCGGGAGATACCCGCTACGACTGGAGGAACATGCCAGGATGGATCGACCATGGCTACCCTGCCTACGGCGTTCCTGCTGTCGAAGGTCACGGATTCAAGGCGGCCTTCGCCTGGCATCACGCCACCATGGACATCGACCGCTCGGATCGGGTCACCGATCCCTCCACCGTGGCGCGGTGTCGCCGCTACCTGGCCACCCGCTTCCCGGAGTTGGCCGACTCGGTGATAACCGATCAGAAGGTGTGCCAGATCGTTAACACCCCAGACCGGCACTTCATAATCGATCGCCACCCCGACCACGAGAACCTGGTGCTGGTCACCGGGGGGTCCGGGCACCTGTACAAGCATGGCCCGGTGGTGGGAGAGTTCGTGGCGGGATTCGCCCTGAACAAGCACGGGACCAACCAGCGCTTCCGGTTGGACCACCCCCGCACCGCTTCTTCACCCTCCGACGATCCCCAGTAGTCAGTCCCCGGCTCCCGGCGACTCTCAGAGTGTCACACCCCTGCCCTAGGTTGTGAACTGTGAAAAAAACCTCTCGAAGTCAATAAAAAACCTGGCTAAATAGTGAAAAGCCCAAACAACCTGCTAGATCTGGGTTTGCTGCCTAAAGCCGTGAAAAGCGATGCTAAGGCGGGAATGTTGGTTGTTTACTTTTTGTACGAACAGAACTCTGTAACCGGTACTTGAAGAGAATCCATCCATATGGCATACGACAGATATCCCGAAGATGAATACCTGGACGAGGCCCCACCACGCGGAAGGGTGGGGCGGGTACCTCCACACTCCCGTGAAGCCGAGCAATCGGTGCTGGGCGCCATTCTGCTGAGCAGGGCGGCAACCAACCAGGTGATGGAACGGCTGGAAGCCGACGATTTCTACGAGCCGATCCATGGATTGGTGTTCGACGCCGCCCGGAAACTCTTCGACGACAGCCGGGCCATAGATGTCCTGACCCTCGCCGAGGAACTGCGCCGCACCGACTCCCTGGAGAAGATCGGGGGGCATGAGAGGCTGGCGGATTTGAGCCAGAGTGTCCCGAACATCTCCCATGCCGACCGGTACGCCGCCATCGTGGCTGAGCATGCCCAGCGAAGACGCCTGATCGACGTGAGCCAACGGGTCACCGATCTTGCCATGAATCTGGACAGGACCACCGAGACGGTGATAGATCAGGCCGAGCGGATGATGCTGGATGTCAACGATGAGTCGGTCGCCGAGGGACTCCAACCCGTCAAGGACCTCATGGGTGCCGTCTTTGAGGACATAGAGGAACTCGGTGACAAGCTTCCCGGCTTGTCCACCGGCCTCAAAGACCTTGATGACAAGCTCATGGGCCTCAAACCGGGAACACTGGTGGTGGTCGCCGGTCGGCCGGCAATGGGTAAGTCTGCATTCGCCCAGACCATCGCCTCCAACATTGCCGAGGAAGGCAAGGTTGTGGCACTGTTCTCCTTGGAGATGTCGAAGGAGGAGGTGTTGACGCGCCTGCTCTCCATGGTCGGTGAGGTGAATTCCGCAGCCTTGCGGTCGGGAGTCGCAAACCGGCGTGACCTGTGGGACCGCCTGGTGGATGCGGGAGGCAGGATCCATGACTGGAATCTGTACCTGGATGATTCCCCGGAACCGACCGTGACCGAGATCCGGGCCAAGTGCCGCAGACTACGCCACAACGAGGGACTGGACCTGGTGATAGTGGACTATCTGCAGCTGATGCCGTCGGCGGGAAGGTCCTCTTCGCGGAACCCCGAGAACCGCCAACAGGAGATAGCAGAGGTCTCTCGTTCCTTGAAGGGCTTGGCCAGGGAGTTGGAGGTCCCCGTGATCGGCATCTCCCAGTTGAACAGAGCCGTGGAGCTAAGGGGAGACAAACGCCCCCTGCTTTCGGACCTACGGGAATCGGGCGCCATAGAGCAGGACGCCGACGTGGTGTTGTTCCTGTTCAGGGAGGATTATTACGAAAAGGACAAGAAAAAGGACCGCCGAGACATCGAAAACCGGGCTGAAGTGATCATCGCCAAACACCGCTCCGGGCCAACCGGCAAGGTATATACCACCTTTGCCAAGGAGTACACGCTCTTCCGAAATTACGCCGCCGGCGCCCCGCCGGAGGAGTACGAGGGCTACTAGAGCGCGCCACCCCGGGCGGACATCGCTTCGGGAGTCTTGCTCAGCCGCGGCGTTTGGACCGGCGTCAACTGCCGGTGGTGGTAGTGGTGTCTTCGGTCCCCTCCGCCCCCGTCGTGGTGGTAGTGGTGTCTTCGGTCCCCTCCGCCCCCGTCGTGGTGGTAGTAGTGTCGTCGGACCCCTCCACGGTCGTGGTAGTGGTGTCGTCGGCGCTCGGCGCTTGTGAGATCACCACCACCACCGGACTGCCGGCCTCGATGCTGTTCCCGGCGGCCGGTTCGGTCCGGATCACGGCCCCAACCACAATCACCTCTGAAACCTCGGTGGCCTCAACCCAACCCAGGCCCGCATCTGACAGAGCCACGAAGGCATCGGCGCCGGCCAACCCCACCACATCAGGAACGACCAGGAAACCCAGACCTTCAGAGATCACCACTGTCACCTCGCCTCCGGCCCCAAGGCTCTGACCCGGCCCAGGTGCGGTCCGGATCACCCCTCCGGCGGCAACCGTTTCGGAGACCTCGGTCACCTCCACCCAGCGCAATCCGGATTGCGCCAGAATGACCAGCGCCTCGCTGCTGGGTAACCCCACCACGTCGGGGACCGCCAGCAACCCGTCGTCGGGACCAGGTTCGGGACCTGCGGAAATGACGACCACAACCTGGTCGGTGGGGGAGATTCCCCCTCCGGCGCCCGGCTCGGTCCGAATGACCTGACCCGCCGGGGCTGTCTCGGAGTTCTCCACGGTCTCCACCCATCTCATCCCTGACTGCGCCAGAACGGAGAGAGCCTCACTGCCCGGCAGTCCCACCAGGTCGGGTACAACCATCAGCCCGGGGCCGGTGGCAACCTTGAGGTCGATGGGAGTTCCCGCTTGCAGAAGAGGACCAGGCAGAGGATCCTGATCCACCACGGTCCCCACTTGCCGACCGCTGTTTTCGATGAACTCGACCTTGCCGACCAGGAAACCCTGGGCGAGTATCAAGTTCTCAGCGGTGCCTTGCGTCTGGCCGATGACCAGGGGAATGTCGAATCTCTCCAGTCCGCTGGAGACCACGACCTCCACTTCGGTCCGGGATTCCACCCGAACCCCGGCAGGAGGGTTGGTGGCGATCACTCGACCCTCCGGCATCTCGTCGCTGCTCTGACGGACCACACGCACTATCAATTCCGATTCCTGGATAGAGGCGAAGGCGTCTGTCTCCCACCGGCCCACCACATCGGGTATGGCGACCATCACCGCGCCCGGTTGGGGCGCGGGAGCCTGGAGGAGATTCCAGACCACCCAACTCAAACCGGCGAGAGCCGCCAGTAACACCAGTACCCCCATCACGAAGGGAAGGGGCACGGTCCGACGCTCCTCCATTCGGGAGTAGTAGTTCTGAGAGAGCAGCCTTCCCCTGGTGGAGGACCGGGTTGGCACCCGCGATACCGGAACCGGCTTTCTGACCATCACCTGAGATTGCGGAAGAGGCTGCGATGACGCCGGCGGCTGTTCCGGGGGGGTGGCGGGCACCGTCTCCCCCCTCAGCCATGCCTCCAGGTCCTGGAGGAAAGGCTCGGTGTCCTGGTACCGGCTTTCGGGATCTTTGCTGAGCGCCCGCAACACGATGCCGTCCAACTCGGCGGGCACCTCCGGGTTGCGGGATGAGGGAGGTGACACCTCTGAGGAAACATGCTGGTAGGCAACGGACATGGGAGTTTCCCCCTGGAAGGGCGGGAGGCCCACCAGCATCTCATACAGCACCACCCCCAGTGAATAGATGTCGGAGCGCAGATCAGCCGGTTGGCCCTGGGCCTGCTCGGGACTGAAGTAGGTGGCGGTTCCGATCACTGAGCCGGTTTGTGTCAACTCGGTGGCTTGGTTCCAGGCTCGCGCGATTCCGAAATCGGCCACTTTGACAGTTCCGTCAGGGGTAAGCATGATGTTCCCCGGCTTCACATCGCGGTGGATGACCCCCAGGCGGTGGGCGATCGCCAGAGCCAGAACAACCTGACGGGCGATCTCCACGGCTCTCCTGGGCGGCATGGGCATCCCCTCCCTGATCACATCTCTCAGGCAGTCCCCCTCCACCAGTTCCATGACCATGAAGTAGGCGCCCTCTGCCTCTCCCCAGTCGTAGATGCCCACAATGTTCGGGTGGTTGAGGTTGGCGGCCGATTGCGCTTCCCGGCGAAATCGTCTCACGAAGGAGTCATCCTCGCTGTGAGACCTGGGAAGAAGCTTGACAGCTACCCGTCGTCCCAGGGCCAGGTCCACGGCAAGGTAAACGTCAGACATGCCTCCTCTAGCCAAATGACTTACCAATCGGTAGCGATCAGCCAGGGTAAAGGGGAGTTCCATCTCCATAGGCGATGATAGGAAGGCCAACTTCGCTAGAAACCCTTCTTACCCATCCGATTGGCTTCGCTGCAACCAATAGGAGAGCACTTCGGAGGCGACCGGCGAGGCGGCCGTGCCACCGGTGACGGATTCACCGAACTCGCCTCCCGGTTCGATCATCACTGCCAAGGCTATGGAGGGGTCTTCCACCGGTGCGAACCCCACGAACCAGGCGTGGTTGCGCCCCTGGGCGTCTCGCCCGGTCCCGGTCTTGCCAGCCACCCGGTGCCCGGCCACGGTTGCCGCCATGCCGGTTCCTTCGGTGACCACCCTTTCCATCATCCTGGCCATTTCCGAGGCTGTTTCCTCAGAGATTGCCCGCACCCTGGGGGCACTGCCCCCGACTTCCAGAGTCTCACCGTCGGCGTCGGTCCATACCGCGGTCAGGCGCGGAGAGATCATCTCTCCTCCGTTGGCCACCGCGGCAGCGACCGCCGCCATATGAAGAGGGGAGGACATGGCCAATCTGCCGGTTGCCGCGGAAGCCACCAATGCAGAGTCCGACGACTGCTCTCCTCCGAACAGGGGAACCGGTGAATAGAGGGGGAACTGAGGTTCCGCGCCGAAGCCGAAGGCGGTGGCATAAGTCTCCAACACCCTTGGTCCCATCTCCAGGGCCAATTCCGCGAACACCACGTTGCAGGAGAGGACAAACGAGGTGAGCAGGCTGACTTGGGGGGCATCACCACACGGAACGTTCCCGGGATTGACGATGGCAAAGGAGCCTTCGGGAATTTGCCACGACGCTCCGTCTGCGAATGAACTCTGTGCATCGGCAGTCTCTGTGTCCAGGGCGGCCGCGGCGGTGACAATCTTGAAAGCGGACCCCAGCGGATAGCGGCCACCCGCGGCTCTCTCCGCCGACGCCGCCTCCGGCGAGGAGACCAGTGCCAGCACTTCCCCGGTATACGGGTCAACGGCCGCCAAGGCGCCCCGGCGCCCGGCCAGAATCTCATGGGCCCTTTGCTGAAGATCGGCATCAAGCGTGATTTGCAGACCCCGGGGGCGAAGGTCCTCACCAAACAACGCCGCCATGAGGTCGGAGACGCTCAGATCACGTCGGGACCGAAGTTCCTCGGAGTACACCTCTTCCAACCCTCCCGTGGAGGGTGCTGTGCCGACGACCGATGCGAAGGCCTCTCCCGCCGGGTATTTACGGATGTAGAAACGGGGACTGTCGGGATCCTGCTCCGAGTAGGCCAGGACGGTTCCCGACACGGTGCTGATCAGACCGCGTTCCTTACCTGCCACGAACAGTGCCAACCTACGGTTGTCGGGATGGGCCCGGTAGCGGTCGGCCACCACTGCCTGGTGCCAGGTGGCGCCCACCACCAGGAGAGCCATCCCCGCCAGCAGGAAAGCGGCCACCCGCCGTATCGGTCGATTCATAGGCGACCCCGCTCCTGGTCACTGATCCTCAACAGCAGGCCGATCATCAGCCACCCTGTAAGCATGGAAAAAACTCCGTAGGCCAGAAATGGCAGCCCCATCCTGGTGGGAGGAAGCAGACGCTCCAGACCCCCGAGTCCAGCTAGGAACATCAGTCCCAGCAGGGCCGAGACAGAAGCAGCCATGACTTTGTGAAAGAGGTCCCGAGACCCCAGGGCCACCCCCATGCCCACCGCCACCACCAGGGCATGGAGAGCTATCACCGCCACGGTTCCAGCCAGGCCCAGTTCCTCACCCAAGGAGGCCAGTATCCAGTCGCTTGTCGCCTGGGGGATCAAGTCGGGATCGCCCATACCCAATCCGGAGCCGGAAAGGTTGCCGCTGCCCCAGGCCAGCAGGCTCTCTCCCAACCCCTCGGCCGCCTCATCTCCGGAGAGAGGATCCAACCACACCCCGACCGTCTCCCTCACCCGAGAAGAAGTGAGGCCCGTCAGCACCCCGACCCCCACCAGGCCCAAGGTGGTCCAGACCACCCGATGCTCTCCCGTCGCCAGATAGGCGATACATCCAGAGAGCAGAGCCACCGTCACCCAGGCGGTGATATCCCCGGTGGCCCATAGCAGAGGAAGGGTCACCAGCCACACAACGGCCATGGCGAGAAGATGTCGCCCCCACGGCAGCCAGGTCCCCGTCCGGACCGACACCAGCAGATCCAGCGCCCACCGGGAGTGAAGGGCTGCCAGGCCGATCGCCAGGAGGGCCAAACCGAGTCCGAAGGGTTGAATCAGCAACCTGCCCTCTCCCCAGCCCATCGATATCCACAGGCCCCCCTCCCCTTCCGGCAAACCGCGCCACAGACGGGACACGAAAGGGACGACGATCAGGGACAGCCCGCTGATGGCCAGGGGATAGCCGGCCGCCATCAACCTTCCCACACCCCAACGGAACATCAGCAGGACACCTATGGCCACGACCGCACCACCCACCACCCACCACAGGTGCAGCGAGCCCTGCGCCGGGTCGATGCGATAGATCTCCACCAGGCCCAGGGCCACCAGCAGGGCGATGGGCGGTAGCAGAAGCGGAGAGGCGTCAGGCGCCCAACGGCGCACCGCCCATGCCAGACCCCCCAGGCAGCATCCGTAGACCACCACAAACACCACGGGTGTCCATCCTATTTGTCCGGAGACCCCGAAGTCGACCAGCGCCGCCCCCAAACCGGCCACCGCGGCCGAACCGGCCAGTAAGGCCGCCTCGGTGATCCTTCTCATAGGTCTATGTCAATAACAACTGCGGTGACATTGTCGGAGGCGCCTCTGCCCAAAGCCGACTCCACCAGATTCCACACACACTCCTCGGGATCTCCGGAACCCAGAAACCTCTTCAATTGGCGATCCGACAGCATCCGGTAGAGCCCGTCAGAACAGACCAACCACCGATCACCATCCTGTGAGACCAGGTCCGTTTTCTCCACCTCGAGCCACTCATCAAATCCAAGCACTCTGACCAGACTTGCTGCTTTGGGCATGCTGTGCGCCACCTTGGGATCAACGCCCTGCCGTATCCGTTGCCAGGCTGCGGTGTGGTCGTTGGTCATCACGGTGATGCGGTTATCCCGGAACAGATAGGCGCGGGTGTCTCCGATGTGGGCTATCCGAGCCATCCCATCGCCGAATTCCATCAAAGTGAGCGTGGTGTAGGTACCCGACCATTGAGGCTCCCTTCTCACCAGGTCCAAAATGGCCCGGTTTGCTGCTCTCGCCCGGTCGGCGGGAGAGCCATCGGCAGCCTGGGCGGTTTGGACCGCCAGGTCGGCGGCTACTTGGCCGAACTTCTCCCCTCCCAAACCGTCCGCCACCATGACCACCACCGGCTCTTCGGAACTGCCCGAGCCGAGCGGGAACATCCGGTCCTGATTGATTTGGGGGCCGAACCCGATGTGGCTGGCCGTAGCCCAAGTGCAGTTCATCTGACCTCCAGAACCGTCCTTCCGACTTGGATGGCGTCTCCCCGGGCCAACTCAACCGGGTTACGCAGTTTGCGCCCGTTGAGATAGGTCCCGTTGGCGCTTCCTAGATCACTGGCCGACAATTTACCCCGTCGACGGGTGATCCGCAGGTGGAATTCCGATGCGTAGGGATCATCAATGGGAACGTCGGCGTCGGGGCTCTTGCCCAGGACCACCGAGTCGGCCACCGCGAAATGCATGCCCGCCTGAGATTCAGAACGAACGAACACCAGCCTGGAGCTGCGCCGGGAGACTCCGGTCGGCAAGCGCAGGCCCAGGTAATCGACGAGAGCCCGGGCCAGGTACCAGACGAAGAGGTAGATCAGCGCCAGGAAAATGAATCGAAGCGCGGTAAGCAGAAACTCGGTCACGGATAGCGCCTATCTCACCAAGCTCCGCCGTACATAACACCATGATTGTATGTCATTTGCCGGCGTGAAACACCTCACTTGATCACTATCTTTCTTCACACCCGGCCGAGACTGGGTACAATCAAGAAACCTCCAGGGCGAGTGGCGAAATTGGCAGACGCGCAGGATTCAGGATCCTGTGGGCTTTAAAACCCGTGGGGGTTCAAGTCCCCCCTCGCCCACCAAGGTCTATTAGCGACTTATGGCCCCTCGCGTTAGGGACTTAGCCGCTGAACGCGCTGGTTTTCCCGTATTTCGGTGGTTTCGGGGGTTCTTCCCCGTTTCAGAACGTGGCATTTGCTGGATCGCGTCGCTTTGACGGTGCCCCGCTGTCAGGATTGGGTTTCTCGGGCGCGGTGAAACCGACAGTAGGGGTTACTGTCGGAGAAGAGGCGGCGGCGTGGTTCGGTTAGGGAGGCCCGGCAGTCAGGCCCCGCCGACCCCACGGCTCATAGCACGCCTGGTAGATGGTCTCTGCGCAGACTCTTCGGTCCGAGTCGAGACACTCGTTACGGAGATCGGCTGCGATGGCATGGGGAGACCATCCCATCTTCAACCCTTCGCTTACCGCGTCCGCCAGCTGCGGATCGGTTACCAGTTTCGGGATCTTGGGACGTCTCCCCCGGACCTCGGCCTCCGCTTGGGCATCCTCGGCGCGGTAGGCATCCCTACCACATCCTCGGTTGATCTCCCGCCTCACCGTCGACGGGTGACGGTCCAACGCGTCCGCGGTCTGCTGCGTGGAGACCTTCACCTCGATCATCGCTTCTATCGCACACCGCTCCTCGAACACAAGCCTGGCTGCCATAATTGAGAACACCTCCACCGGATGATTGTCGCTTGCTTTTTGGCAGCCAGCAATTCTGGCCGCTGCGAGCAACCACCGGTGGAGTTACCCGTGCTTAGATGAGGCTCCCGCGATTTGAATTGCAGTTCGAGTTTCTGGAGCCCTATGTGGCGAGTGCGGTTCAGGCTTTCCCGTGGGGTGTGGTTGGGCTAGTTGGGGAGGGTGGCGGGCCTGAGTTTGGGATCAAATGCGGACGATGGGGGATTGCAAGTCCTCATCTGTGACCTTGAGTTGCTCGTAGAGAGACGAAGCTTCTTCTTGTCTGCGCTCGGCTGCTTTCTTGAACAACGCCCAAGGGTCTGTCAATCGGGGATTTCGGGGTTTTAACCAGAAGGCACCGGCCTGGCCGTTTGTGATCGCTTTCACGAAGGGAGGCATATTCAAAAGCAGTGCGCCCGCAGCGCGAATCGGATCGTCACCTAAACCCTCAATGGCGAATACAGTCAGCCTTGTCTTGCATAGGGCTGCAAGGGGCAACGGGTTTCTGAGCATCTTGTAGTCATTGGTCACGAGTGCCCTAAAGCCCATCTGGTGAAGGGCAATCAGGAGTCCACGGTCCCCCAGTCGAGGCAGGTCTGGGTGAATGTGGCGGATGGGAAGTAGCCGCGCGTCAGGTATGAACTCCTCAAGGCAACTCAGAACAGGCTCGGGGAAGTTGTGATCGAGCGGGACCCGCATCAGGCGGCCAGGTTGAGTTCCTCTTCAAGGCTGATGCCTTCGGCCACCGCCTGCTCCGGCTGGTCGGGATAAAGCTTGGACACTGCTCTTACATCTCCAAACCGTTTGTACAACGCGTACAATGTCTTGGTGGTAATGCGAGTATCCAATAAGTGCGGCTCGCCGGAGACTTTCCCAGGAACTATTCGCAAGGTGGGCCGCGGGCGTATTAAGTGCGGCCCCCTGCCTTCCCCTACGCTGAAGGGGCCAAGCAGATCCAAGGCGCTTTCCAAGGCCAACTGTCCACCAGAAGCCTGAATGAAGTCTTCTGAAACAATATAGATCGTCCCTGAACGATCCACTCGCAAAGGGCTGTCCGCAGGCTGTCCGTCATCCCAGATGTCCAAGCGCAAGCGTTCCAGTTCCCCCAGGGCCCGTTTGACCTCATTCATGGAGCTGGTCGGAACGTTGGGCAGCTTCTCCTTGGGATGGCGAAGCCAATAAACGATCCTCAAGGCCATTAGGTCCGCATAGGACCAGAACATGGTCTTTGTAGAAGATATCGTGGGTATAACGATGTCTTTCCGCGCCCAGTCGTAAACAGTAGAGACCGGCACTCCCGAGAGGGCTGAGGCTCGCCTGGCTTCGTAGCATCCCTCCAAGGTAGCCATAAGGCGCTCGCCGTGGTGACTAGTGGTGTCCATGGGCCGAGGTGATCCTAACAAGGGGGGTCGGTGGTCAATGCCAAAGGTGTGGTTTATCCTACCCAACCTTGGATGCTCTGCAACGCAACCGGCCACGAACCGGCAAGCGTAAAGATCCCACCCCGGGACACTGAAGACAACCAGTACCGGTTGGTCAGGATGACTTGGCCATCTGCTGACCTTGAACCGATGCCGCGAGGCAAATGTGCTGCGGCCCATCGGGACTGGTGATCTGACCGGAACCTGTTACTCAGGTCCGAGATGCGCCAACGCCCGGCGGCGTGGTTTGTTAAGGTGGCCCCCGGGGTGACTCGGTCGGGGTGAAGGGCGCCTCGCTGGGGGGTGTCAATGGTTCGGTTTCGGGGATGGTCATTTCGTGTTTTGGTCGGGTTTTGAGGTAGCGGTTGGCTACTGCGAGGTTGGTTAGGGAGCCGATGGTTGAGCGGCGAGGCCGGAGAACCCTCCTCCGATTTCGGCGACCTCGTCCGTTCGTCGCACTCGTTAGGTATGATGGGAATATGAGCCAGACCCTCCCCGTTGTGGTGGATTACGACTCGTTGTTCTCTAAGGTTGCTGAGGTTGTCAGGTCCAACGCCAAAGGCGTGATCAGGGCATTGTTGTTCGGATCGCTAGCTCGTAGGGAGGCCAGCCAAGATAGCGACGTCGACCTTTTGCTCGTGTGGCCCGCCGACGGCGATGCGGACTACCAGTGGGAAGCGTCCATGGAAACGGCCTCTCTTGTTGATAGGCTCACCGATAGGCATTGCCTTCCCTTGGTGTACACAGAGGTTGATTATCGCCGGATGCCCCAACGGTATCCCCATCTAGCGGAGAGCCTTTCTCGGGATGGCATTGATCTGCTGACCTATTGACAGGCATGCGGCAGACGCGGACGAAGGAGTGCGACAGGGCGTTTGCTGCCGCTCGGTTAGAGCAGGCGTTCTCCTTTGCTGAGCATGCGACGTTAGATCCTTACTCGAAGCATGGCCCTAGCCGCTCCACAGCAGTCAGCAACGCTGTGCTTGCTGGGATAGCTGCTTCCGATGTAATTTGCTGTCGTGTCTTGGGGAAGAGATCCGCGAGTTGGGATCACCGAGATGCTTTGCGGCTATTGAGATCGGTTCCCGATATAGGCAAGGAGGCAGAATTCCGCCTCCGAGTGCTGCTCACCATCAAAGACAAAGCCCAGTATCACAGAGATGACCCGAACATGACAGATACGAAACGATCAATCCGGGCCATGGAAGTGATAATCGACTTGGCCCGGAGTTGCCTCCAGTAGAACGCCATCTAGGACGGGTTTGTGCCGAGGTGCCAAATGTGGAGTACTACCCCCTTGAAATGCGGAACCCGCCGTGCTGGATCCTGCGGTTCGGTCCGAGTTTCAGAAGGGAAGGCCGACCGCGGTTGTCAGGAAACCCATGTAGGGGACGGATTGGCGGCAGACATCAGCGAATTCCTCCAGGAATCCTGGTGAAGTCGCTTCTTCCTCATCGAAATCGACCCAAGCGATATGGTCCTTGCGTCTCAGGTCCTCGATTTGGGGATGGTCGGGGTCGAAGCCCTTAGGAGCGCGCTTCAACGATTCGCCCACAAGGGAGAACACGCTGCGGAACCCAGCATCCTTCGACACCTCTGTCCATCTATCAGGATCATCAACGATCGTGTTTCGGATCTTGGTCAAGGTCGGCATGTCGGGTCGCCACAGGCCCACCCCAGCTCCCACCTCTCCGGGCGCCAGGTGCAGGTAGAAACCCGGAGCATGGGCTGTCTTGCCGGCCTCATGCCGGAACTGGGCGGCAGCCTGAGTCTTGTAGGGACTCTTGTCCTTGCTGAACCGCACATCCCGATAGATGCGGAACATTGATCCCCCGTTAACCCGCGGGTCGGCCACAAAGTGCTCACTGATGGCATGCAGCGGTTGCTCGAAATCCTCAATGAACCTGAGCAACGGCTCCTTGACATGCTTGTTGTAGCAGTCTTTGTTGGCATTGAACCACTGGCGATTGTTGTTGGCCCGCAAGTCCAGCAGAAACTGGAAGAGTTCTGGCGTGAAATGTGTTTTCAAGGTCATCGCTCTCTGCTTGATTGGGCGGCGGCGTTTGGGTCTTTGGCCACCTTCGTCCCCATCGACCATCAAACTCTATCACCGGTTGGCCACATGGTCCCGTTTGCGGACACTGCCGCCCGGGCTCCATGTTGCCGCTTTCCATAGGCGGCTCCCAGGACGAACGAAGGTGCGATGGTTCGCGAATTGCCATAACCTACCAAGAAGTGACCTCCTACCGCACCCTACCGAACCGATCCCGCGGCAAGTGGTGGCTGGTGGCTCTCGTGGTGGTGCTGGCTCTGGGTTGGACGTTCAACGCCCTGCTCAGCACCACCCGAACAGAGACCACTCTGGCTGAGGAACTTCGCAGTCACACCATCACATTGGATCGGGCGGCGCGGGCGTTCGTGAGGTTGATCGAACAGATCGACACCCTGGATCGCTCGGATCTGGCTTCGATCATCACCCAATCCAGAGACTCTCTGGGCGCGGTGGAGGCATCACTGGACCAGGACACCGACTCCGCCAGCAACCTGACTTCTCTATTGGGGACCGCCCTCGACCTGTGGGACGAGGGCCTTGAAGGCTTTGAGGCAGCTTTCCTGTCGGCGGTCGACGATCCGTTCAACTATGTGGTGGAGGAACAACTCATTGCCGCGTTGGTGAACATCCGAAGCGGTGACCGCGTATATCAATCCTTCTTGGAGGACATGGCTGCGGACCCCGACATTCAATCCTTCTCTGATTTCAGAGCGGTGGTCTTCTTGCCGGCCCAGTATCCGGTGGTGGACACCGCCGAATTCCTGACCACCTTTGCTCGCCTGTCCCGGCCATCGCTGGAATTCGCCACCGATCTCGCCATAGAACAGATCACCTCATTCCCAGAGTGGATATCGGACCTGGAGGGCCGCCCGGTGATCATTCCCACCGACAGTTTCGACCTGCTGGTGGTGGTAGCCAACCGGGGCAACGTGGAGATAACCGCAGAGACTTTTCTGGAGTTGAGCATCTGGCCACCTGGCGAGGCCATCCAGACCCGGGTGCTGGACGTACCAGCCCTGCAGCCCGGAGAGAAGACCACCATCACCTTCTACGAGTTGGCGGTGACTTCCGACACCTCCTATCAGGTCGAAGTCCGTCTGAGCTACATCGAGGGAGATCAAACCCTCGATGACAACAGCTACGGGTTCACCCTGCAGGTGAGCGGCTGAGAACCAGTGACAACTGAGAGCGGTTGGCCGGTAGCATTTTCTCGCAGTGCTTGACATTGCCTTGCTCCGAACCTCTCCGGAGGTGATCAGCCGGTCTATGGAGCGACGCGGCCTGGACATACCCCTTGGTGACCTGGTGGGGATGGAGGCCAGGATCAGAAAGCTGCGCCACCAGGCCGATCAACTCCGGGCTTCCCAACGGTCCCTGGGAAAAGAGATCGCCACCCTGACGGGAGACCAAAAGCAGCAGGCCATCCAACGGGCACGCTCCATGTCCAACCGGATCAAGGAAATGAACTCGCAGACCAACGCCGATTCCGAGGAGTTCTATCAGCAGTGGCACACCCTTCCCAACCTGGTTGATCCCACCGCCGCCGAAGGACTAACCGAGGAAGACTCCGAAGAGATCAAGCGGGTGGGGGAGATCCCCCGGTTCGATTTCCAACCCGCCGATCACGACTCTCTGGGCGAAACCCTGGACGTAATCGACACTAAGAGAGCCGCCAAGATGGCGGGGTCACGTTTCGGGTACCTCAAGGGCAAGGCGGCGTTGCTGGAGTTCGCGCTCATCCAATGGTCCATGGATCACTTGGTGGAGGCCGGACTGGTTCCCATGGTCACTCCCGTGCTGGTCCGAGAGATGGCATTGTTCGGCACCGGTTTCTTTCCCGGAGACCGGCAGCAGGTCTACGAAGTCCCCGCCGACGATCTGTTCCTGGCCGCAACTTCCGAGATAAGCCTGGCCGCCTACCACGCCGATGAGATCCTGAACCCAGATGACCTCCCCCTCCGCTATGCGGGGTTCTCCAGTTGCTTCCGGCGTGAAGCCGGCACGCACGGCAAGGACACCCGAGGGATCTTTCGGGTGCATCAATTCGACAAGGTGGAGATGTTCTCGTTCACCCGTGCCGAGGATTCGGCCACCGAGCATGAACGCATCCTGGGGCTGGAGGAGAAGCTGGTGCAGGAACTGGAACTGCCTTACCGGGTGGTGAACGTCGCTGCGGGGGACCTGGGCGCCTCCGCCGCCAAGAAGTACGACATCGAGGCTTGGTTTCCCTCCTGGAACACCTACCGGGAGATAACTTCCTGCTCCAACACCACCGATTACCAGGCCAGGCGGCTGCGGATCCGCATGAAGGCCCCGGGAGGCAACCGGTTGGTCCACACCCTCAACGGGACCGCGGTAGCCATCGGAAGGGTGATCATCGCCCTGTTGGAGAACCACCAGCAAAGCGATGGTTCGGTGGTCATGCCAAAGGCTCTGCTCCCCTATCTGGGCTTTGACCGGATCGATCCCCCCTAGGAGCCCGGAGGCGTGACCGGGCTCTCTCCCGACCAGATCTTCTCGCGTATCCACCGGCGTTACGACCGGCTCAACCGGGTCCTCTCCTTCGGCCGGGACCAAGCCTGGAGAAAAAGGGGTATCGACCATCTCCCCCACGGGGTGATTCTGGACCTGGGCGCCGGCACCGGGGTGGCTATGTCCTTGTTTCGCCCAGACCAAGAGGTGGTGGCCTTGGATCCGGCGTGGCCGATGCTGTCTGTGAATCCCGCTCCTCGCAAGGTGGTGGGGAAAGGAGAACACCTGCCCTTCGCTGACAACACTTTTGACGGCATCTGGTCGGCGTTCGTGTTCCGCAACCTCGAGTCGGTCCGTGGGACCCTAGACGAAGCCGCTCGGGTGCTGCGTCCTGGCGGGGTGATGGTGGTGGTGGACGCGGGACGGCCCCTGGGTCGGACCGCCAGGCGGATACACCGGACCGGGACCGCGGTGGTCACCCCCCTGGTGGGCCTTCTGGCCGGAGCTGTCCGAGAGTACTGGTACTTCCACCGGTCGTTGGACAAACTCCCCCATCCCGAGGAGATGTTCGGCGATAGGCCGCTTCAAGTCCGCAAACTGTGGAGAATGGGACTGTGGGGTGGTGTCTACGGAGTGTCCCTTGTGAAGTCGGGGGATTGAAACCGTTCAACCGGTCCAAAATGGGGAACCCTGGAAAGAACGAGGCCTTGGCCAATGCCAGATAGCGTGCACCCCGCCTTCGGGTTCGACACCTCCGGTCGGACGGCAAACCGCTTGCTCGGACCAGGCGACCCCGTGGCGTCCGGGCAACCCGCTTAGGGCTGCTTCCTCCCGGACCTGACCCGGTTCACGACCACCCTGACTCACGGGACCCGGTCGTCATCGCCGCGCTTTTGCCTCCAAACCGGGGCTCGTCACCCTCCAGCGGGGGGTTCGGCCCCGCATGTAGAGGATTTCGGGTTCAGGGAACCCCTAGCGCCCCGCTTAGCACGCTGTCCCGACCTTACCATGATCGGGGACTGGCCTATCCATTGCCACCTCGCTTGGTGCTGAAGAACGATCTCAGCAGATCGGCGCTGCGGACGGCCTCCACCCCTGCCACTATCTCGCATTGATGGTTGAGACGCTTGTCGCCGGCGATGTTATAGAGGCTCAGCACTGCGCCGGCCTTGGGATCGGCGGCCCCATACACGATCCGCTCGATCCGACCCGAGACAGCCGCTCCGGCACACATCGAGCAAGGTTCCAGGGTTACGTACAGGGTGTGTCCCAGCAACCTCCAGGAGCCCACATGGCGGGCCGCTTCGGAAAGGACCAGCACCTCGGCGTGGGCCGTGGGATCCTGGCGCTCCTCCCGCCGATTGTGGTCCGATGCCACCACCTGGCCGTCGGAGTCCACAACCACCGCGCCCACCGGCACGTCACCGTGCGCCGGAGCACGAGATGCCTCCAACAGAGCCAGTTCCATGAAGCGGCGATGGTCTGGCTGGTACGACATATTCTCTGATTTCTCCCGTTGGGTGTATTGCTAATGTTTGAGGACGAACTGAGCGTTCTACGACTATCTAATTATGGATACCGGAGGGATCGCATAGTCTGGTCTAGTGCGCGGCACTGGAAATGCCGTTGGGGGTGACCACCCCCTCGTGGGTTCAAATCCCACTCCCTCCGCCAGCGTCGAAGAGGTTTGCCCCAAGACGCTAACCGAAAGGAGAGGTGGCCGAGCGGTCGAAGGCGCTCGCCTGCTAAGCGAGTAGGGGGTTTGTAGCTCCCTCGAGGGTTCAAATCCCTCCCTCTCCGCGCAAACGCCCAGGTCACAGCACATTAAGGGTTGTAGTTACTACTTTGGGTATCTTTTTGCTACGGACGTTGACTCGTGTTGGCGATCATCGACATTGTCCCCCATTCTGGGGTTGGTGATCTTAGGTTAGGGGCCACACCTAACCCCTCCGGGAAGACCAGGGCGGTTCACCTTGTGAGTCTGCGTCAGGCGGTTCCCCTCCAGATCGGATTTGGCTCAGTGGTGCAGCACCACCACCGTGTGCATGTCTATAACTCCCATCGCCACCGAGACCGAGTGGCCACCATGATGGACCAGGGGGATGGGCTGCCCGTTCCGGCCATCGGAGGCGGCTTTCACCTGGCGATCCAAACGCAAGCGGGCGGTGACGCCCGTAATCGGAACGACATCATCGATGATTACTGCGGACCCCCTCGAAGCTGGTGGAGCATACAGTGCATGGAGCAGAGTCCGCTGGCGTTGAGGCTGATACATGACGGTGACGCGACCACCGGGCGGGAGGTGAGAGACTTCGATTACAGGGCGCGGCTCGATCGACGAGAACAGCTTACAGAGGAGGCTTCTGTGTATTTCGGCGCCGTGTCGCAGATAGAGACGTCCGAGCCCATGGGCTGTGACGAAGTGCCGACCGAATCGATGAACGGCCGCAAAACCACTTTCCTCGTCCCGCGGCGGCGCATTCCGGTGGGAGCAGTACTGCCCGTATGTCCGATCGAATAGGGCATCGTGAATCCGCGCCAAGGCCGTGGCGCCGGGGACCAACTCGTAACGCAGGCCCGGTTCGTAGTTGTACACAAGTCCCGATCCCAACTCGTTGAACTCACCGCCGACAAAGGAACTGTAGTCCCCATCGGCCGGGACGACCCGGATGTCTCTGATCCCGAAGACTTCAGCCGCCACATCCTCCGGCCAGCCGCCGACGGCATCGCCCAATGCAAGGATACGCCCCCCTTCCGCGCTGTAGCGCACCAGTTCGTCCCTCGCGCCGGACGGCAGCGGCCCGGCAACGACAACCGCCGTGTGGAGTTGTGTGTCCAGCATCCTCGGAGCGGCAACTACGAACTCGCGGTGAGCCTCCAGGAGAGCCCGTGACGCACCTTGGTCATCATCTTCGCTTTCGCTGAGGCACAAGGCCAAGCGCGAATCGGGGCGAGCCCCATCAATGAACTCGGTTAAACCGCGGACCGACCGATAGACGCTGCCCAGCAACCCGTAGGTCTGATCATCAAGCCGCCCGTTCGGATGAAGCTGGTCCCCGAAACTGCAGCGGGCGCCGTTGGCGATCATCAACCGCGCTTCATATTCGAGGGCCCGCGGGGACTTGTATCCGCCGAACTCACCCCAACTGGTGTGGAACTTTCCGCTCATCGCCACCAGATCCCAGCCCAGGCCATGAAAGTATCGGGAGCGTAGAGCCAACTTGTCGTAACCACCCCAGGTAGTGGGGAGATGCTCCAGTTCCTGGTGGGTGTTGGCCGACCAGAGCCCGGATGTGCTTGCCGGCACATGTCCTGCGTCGCCGTGCAACACCGTGGTGCCGTTGAAGAAGATCCATCTGGCGCCGGAACCGACCTGCGCGGCATGCCCCAACTGTTGCAAGGCGCGTTCCCATCGGCGCAGGTTGTATTCCTCAACCGCCCCTATGTCGTCAAGGTGAATGCCGTCGGCCGCCATCCCGACGCGGCATCGGGCACAGTAACAGGGCACTCCGCCGCAAATGTCAAAGAAGAACCCATCGGGAGAGTACCGCTCGGCGATCTCCCGAACTTGAGCGGCCATCAGGCTCAGATAGGCGCCGGTCGGACAAAGGTAGACCCAGGAGTTCGGAGGCCGGCGGTCGGTGGGCTGCGCGTCATGGTCCACATTGATGGCCTGGAGAACGCCGCCACGGTCAGTTGCCGCCCACTCCGGATGTTCATCGAGGTCTCTCGCCGACCACCCCACCGTGTAATAGGCGCCGGTGACCAGTCCCAATTCTCGGCATGCCTTGATCTCGTCTCCGAACAGGTCAAAGTCCAGACGGGGGTGAGTCGCTCCGACATCGGTCGGGTAATAGGACCAGCCATGGTGGCATTTGGAGAAGAGGTTCACATGGTCGACGTGGGACTCACGCAGCCTTCGGGCGAACTTCGCGCCGTCAAAGCTCCGCCCCACTTCCCCAACATGCTCGGAGGTGTGAAAGTCCAAGTGCACCTGCGTATTGCCCGGGCGCCGGGGGGTGGTGTTATCTTGAAGCACTGCGCCATACCTTAGAGTCTGAACACGAACCGCTCCGGCCTGTCAATCCGTCCGGCTTGGCGGTCACCCAGGCCACCTACGGCTCAAGCGCTGGCCGCGACTACCCGCCAATCGGGTCATGGCGCGCAATTCCGGCAGGGCGACGCTCCAACAGACGCCTCTAAGCCACAAACCACCTAATCCGGACTCTCTCGCAGGACCGGATACGGTTGCGGCGACCCCGACCATTAGGCCTCCCGAGGACTCCCCCGACATGCACCGCGCCACCCACCGAAAGACCAAAATCCCATCGAACGGGTACAATAATCTGATCTTTCATAAATAAATCGCCCTAATAGAGCCATATTATCGTCATTTATCCACTTAACATCATATTATTATCCGGTTACACGGCATAACCAGTAACAATGGAGTAGAAAGAATGGCCACGGTGGCGCTCGACAACGTGACGAAGATCTACACCGGTGACACCCCGTCGGTTGCCAATGTGAGCCTCACGATCGGAAATGGGGAATTCCTGGCTCTGCTGGGCCCCTCAGGGTGCGGCAAATCGACGCTCCTGCGGATGATTGCGGGGCTCGAGACCGTCACCTCGGGAGAACTGATAATCAATGATCGGCCGGTCAGCGGAGTGCACCCCCGCGACCGCAATATCGCCATGGTGTTTCAGAACTATGCCCTCTATCCCCACATGACGATTCGCGAAAACATGGAATATCCCCTGAAACTCCAGAAGGTGGAAAAGAAGAGCCGGAATCTAAAAGTGGAGGAAGTGGCTTCCCTGCTCGAGATAAGGGAGGAACTCGACCGTAAGCCCGATTCTCTCTCTGGTGGCCAGCGACAGCGCGTCGCTATGGGTCGCGCCCTGGTGCGCGAACCCGCGGTGTTCCTCATGGACGAGCCGCTGTCAAACCTTGATGCTCGCCTGCGCATACAGATGCGCACCGAGATCGTGGTGCTGCAGCGCAAGCTGGGCATCACCACGGTGTACGTCACTCACGACCAGGTCGAGGCAATGACCATGGCGGATCGCATAGTCGTGATTAACAAAGGCCGGGTGCAGCAGATCGGGCCCCCGACCGAGATCTACGGCTGGCCCGCCAACCTGTTTGTGGCCGGATTCATGGGTTCTCCTCCCATGAATTTCCTCCAACCTGAGCAATCGTCCAGAGGTGTCCGGATGAACGGGCGGAAGACAGCGGCCCCAGGTCATCCGGATTCCCGTCACGTAGTGGTCGGCATCCGTCCCGAGGACATTCATCTCGGTCAAGCCGACCCCGATGAACTCTCTTTACACGGAACCGTTGCCGCGGTGGAAACGCTGGGTGCCGAGACTTTATGTCACATCGCAACCGATGTGACCGTGTTGACCGTCGAGGCCGGTGAAGTGATACCCGCCGCGCCCGGGCGCAACATGCTGGTGGTTCGGATGCCGGGCTATCGCGTCGACCTGCAGGATAAACCGGTGCGGCTGCGGGCCGATCGGAACGCGGTCCGCTTCTTTGACGCAGAATCCGGCCGGGCCATGCATCTGGACAGCGAGGACCAATTCGGACCCGATATGAAGGGTGGGTTGGGGCTTCGGCGTTTCAAACAAGTTAACGACGACCGGGATGGGGCGAGCCTCGATGGGCGTCCCACCGGCAGGCAACCACAAGAGAAAGGAAACTCGAAATGAAACTCAGACAATTGTTGATGGCGCTCTTGGCGCTGACCCTGTTCGCCGCGGCATGTGGCGACGGCGACTCGGCCGAGCAGCCCGCCACCACAGAGGCGGCTGTAGCCACCACTGAGGCGGCGGAGGAGCCTGTTGCCACCACAGTGGCGGCCGAGGAGCCCCCTACCACCTCTGCCCCAGAGGAAGAGCCTGCGGAACCTGTTACTCTGCAATTCTGGACCTGGTTCCCGCCCGAGGCGACGATGGAACGGGTGATTGCTGACTTCGAGGCCAAGAACCCTGACATTCGGATCGAATTGACTCTGTTCGAGTCGACCGCCTACCAGGATCGCCTTCCGTTGGCGCTAAGTTCGGGCGACTCCATTGATGTGGCCGCTGTGCAAACATCGACCATGGTCAACGTCGTGCGAAGCTATCTGGATCCCCTGCCGCCCCTGTTCGATCAGCATGCATCGGCGGCTCTTGCAGACGGCATAGCGCCGGCCGCCCTCTCCCAAGCGCGTTTGCTGGCCGAGGACAGCGAGATATACATTGCGCCTCTCGGATTCTTGGGCTCGGCCGCCGCCTATTACAACGTCGATCTACTCGACGAACTAGGCATTGATGTGCCACGCACCCGCTCCGACCTGATGGCGATGGTCGAAGCTGTCGAATCGCAGCGTCCTGATCTGCTACCGATCTCGTTTACCGGTGCGAACTGGTTCCTGGATGAAATAGTCCTCACGGTCACCGAGCAAATATCACCGGGCTTCTTCAACAGCGTTCGCTACGACGCCGGCGGTTCGTGGAACAGCCCAACTTTCGCCGCCGCATTCGAGGCCGTCACCTCTGCGTTCGAAGATGGCATCTTCAGCCTGGATGTCCTGGATCTGGATTACGGTCGCCCAATAGAGATATTCCAGCAGGGCGGAGCGGTGATGTTCCTGCAGGGCACCTGGGAATCTGGGATACTCTCCGCGCCCTTCCGGGCAGCCAACGGTATCGAGATGGATAATGTGACCGCCTCCCCGCTCCCTCTTCTGGTTGAGAACGGATCACCCTCGATCCGGGCCTTTATCGAAGTTGGTCTCGCAGTACCCAGCCACTCGGAGCACAAAGCGGAAGCCGTTCGGTTCATCGAGTACATGACCAGTGGGGACGGTGTGGATGCTTGGGTTACCGACTTGTTCGCAGCGCCAGCGCGGGTTGGATATTCGGTCCCCCAGGATGTTTTCACCACCGAACTGGCCGCCTCTGGATTCGCCGAACTCCTAGCGGTGCTGTCCGATCCCGGTAGTGACCGGAACAACGTTTCTGACTTCTCGGCCGTGGCCGGGGATGCCGTTATCGACACCATCATCTCAGGTACGCCCGTTGCCGAGCAGGTCGAATTCCTCCAGTCCGAGTGGGAAAGCGGGAGGTACTCGAACGTCGGCTAAGGGTTGTCGAGCGGGAATACGGTGTGAGCCTATTCTGCGGCATCGAGCCGATGGAGGAATCAAGAGACGAGGAATCAAGAGACATTGGACGGATGGCACAAGAGCGTCACCAGAGCCACCGGTTTAGGCCCAAGAAGGTCCGGCCGCGGGACAGACGAGCCGAAAATGACATGCAATCCGAACGAGCGCCCAAGAGGCGCTCCGGAAGGCGTGATCGGCCCCTGACCCGCCGGCCGGGTCTCCGAGGCTTCGCCATTTTCTTCGGGCCGCTCTTCGCCTTCTATGCGGTTTTCTACTTCTTCAGTTTCTTGTTCCTGATCCGGACCAGCTTTCAGGATGTCTCCCTCTCACTGCGAAACGCCATAGATATAGGTTGGACGAATTACAGGTTGCTCATCGAGGACCCTCGCTTCCTCGATGCGCTCAAGAACAACTTCGTTTTTGCCGGCGCATCCATCCTGGCGGCCATGACGATCGGCTTCTTCATGGCGGTGGGCCTTTGGGCGGGAGTTAGGGGGAGAGCCTTCTTCTATGCCGCCTTCCTGTTGCCGTCGTTGATGCCGATCGCCCTGGTTGCATCCGTATTCCGAACGATGCTCGAGGCGAGGTTCGGAGCGGTGAACGAGTTTCTGCGGAACGTGGGCCTGGAGGCCCTCGCCCAGCGGTGGCTGGTGGATCCGGACCTGGCCTACGGGGTGATAATCATCATGTTCGTATACCTGATCGGTCTTCCTCTTCTTTATTACACGTCGAACCTGGCGCTGATCAACACTTCGGTGCTGGAGTCGGCGGTTCTGGACGGGGCAGGACCGGTTCGGATCATGTACGGGATGCTTTACCCCCTCATGAAGAACACCCACAAGACAGTGACCCTGTCCACGGTGCTGATCTCCTTCCGGGCGTTCGACATCGTGTTCTTCTCTACCGGAGGGGGCCCTGCCGGTGCAACCCAGATAACCGGTACCTATGTTTACAACTTCACGACCAGCGGGACCAATGTCGGTTTCGCCTCAGCAGCGGCTGTAGTCGTGTTGCTGATTTCACTGGTCGTCTCTGCTGTCCAGCTCCGTATCTATCGACAAGCCGGGGCAGACCAATGAGGTTGCGGAACAAGCCCATGATCGGGTCGAAAAGTGGACATTTTACCGATTATCTCTACAGGTCGAGGACCGATCGATGGATAATGGCGGCCCTACTGATCATCATGAGTTTGTTCTGGATCGTCCCAATCCTGGCTGCGGTGGATCGGGCATTGGTCTTCAACGGTTGGAGAAACTTCCAGGATGTCATATTCGGCGACATCGGTGGAATCACCATTTGGCGGACCTATTGGAATTCCTTTGTCATCGCCTTCATGCATGCAGGCCTGGTAGTAGGGGTGTCGAGTCTGGCCGGTTACGGATTCGCCAAGTTCGACTTCCGGGGGAAGGAGGTGATGTACTACGTGACGCTGGTGTTCCTGGCGGTGCCTGCCACATCGATCCTGGTTCCGCTCTTCTACATCACCCGGGAACTGGGACTCAGGGACACTTTCCTGGGGGTTGCCCTTCCCGAAGCGGCGCTGACCCTTCCGTTCGGAGTGTTGTTGATGCGAAACTTCGCCGAGACAATTCCCAATGCTTTTATCGAGGCCGCCTCAATCGATCGAGCAAGCCACTTCAGGATCTACAAGGACGTGTTCCTGCCGATGAGCAGGCCTGCGCTGCTGAGTCTCGGCACCCTTTCTGTCATGTGGTCCTTACAGGACTTCCTCTTTCCTTCATTGCTGTTCACGGAGCGGGAGAAGACAACCGCAGCTCAGGCGGTCCTCAGATTCAAAGAGTATTTGGGCGCCACGCCCGATGACATCGGCAGATACAACGCCAGCCTCGTGCTGCTAGCCGTGCCGGCGCTGGTGGTTGTGATCTGGGGACTGCGCTTTATAACCAGGGGTCTGGCGGCCGGTGGGATCAAAGAGTGATGCGATGAAGCCGTCCACAGATCCCTGGGAGATGAACGGGTTGACGATCGTCGATGTGTCGATCCACGATATCCGTTTCCCCACCTCCGACTACCTTGGCGGATCCGACGCCATGAACACCGCGCCTGATTACTCCGCTTCCTATGTACAACTCAGCACCGATCGAGAAGGCTTGTTCGGGTGTGGCTTCACGTTCACCATCGGACGGGGCACAGAGATCGTGACCCGGATGGTGGAACAACTCGCGCGTGACCTGGTTGGCCGACGAATAGACGACATGGTCCGGTTTATGGCCGAATTGCTCCAAGAGGTCACTCAGGACAGCTTCCTCCGCTGGCTGGGGCCTGAGAAGGGGGTTACCCATCTGGCTGCGGCGGCCGTTCTGAACGCAACCTGGGACTTGTGGGCCAGGGCGCGCGGTCTTCCCTTATGGCGTCTTCTCGTCGAGTTGGATCCCGAGGACCTGGTGAAGTGCCTGGCGCTGCGGTACCTGGAGGATGTGCTTACCCCCGAAGAGGCGGTGGCGATGCTTCAGCGGCGCCGCCGCGGACACGAGGAAAGAATCCGACATCTTGCCGAGAACGGGTATCCGGGCTACACGACCTCTGCGGGGTGGTTGGGGTACAGCGATGCACAGGTCCAGCACCTGGTAGAGAAGGCGATTGATGAGGGGTGGAGCGCCTTCAAAATAAAGGTAGGCCGCGACCTCGATGATGATCTGCGCCGCGCCCGGATCGTGCGCCGACTCATTGGCGAAGAACGTCACCTCATGGTAGACGCCAACCAGGTGTGGGAAGTCCCCCAGGCCATCGAGTGGGTCAATGCTCTCAGTGAGATCGGCCTTCATTGGATTGAGGAGCCCACCTGCCCCGATGACATCCTCGGACATGCGGTCATCGCTCGCGCGGTGGCACCGGTGCTGGTGGCTACCGGGGAACATGCTCACAATCGGGTGATGTTCAAGCAGTTCCTCTCCAGTGGAGCGATTGGCGTCTGCCAGATCGACATCTGTCGGATGGCCAGTGTGAACGAGAACATTTCGGTTCTCCTGATGGCGGAAAAGTTCGATGTTCCGGTTTGCCCGCATGCGGGTGGCGTCGGTTTGTGTGAGTTGGTGCAACATCTCTCGATGTTCGATTACATCGCCGTCAGTGGCAGCCTGGAGAACCGCTGGATCGAGTACGTCGAGCATCTCCACGAGATGTTCGTGGATCCGGTCCGTATCAAGAATGGGTCCTACCTGCTACCTGAGGCGCCGGGATTCAGTTCGGAGATGTCACCCGAGGCCATCGCGGCCTACGCCTACCCGACCGGCACGGTGTGGCGCGCCCGGGCAGCGGCTCAGGCGAGGCGACGATGACGGCTGAGGGCTGTCGCCCCGAGCTTCCGGCACTCCCGATCGTTGACGCTCACATTCACTTTTGGGACATGGCGCGGCTGAGTTATCCCTGGCTGTCGGATGCCCCCTCCCTCCCGGCGCGGGCCGACGCGATGCTATTCGACCAGGCGACGAACCGTTTGCCGGGGGACGTGATGGTGGGTGGTTTGGTGGTGGTTCAGGCCGAATGCGATCCGGACCAAGCGGACTCGGAGGTGTTCTGGATCCTGACCCAACGCGCCCTTGGTGCTCCCATCGCCGGCGTCGTTGCATTTGCCCCCCTCGAGGATGCGGGAGCCACAGATGTCCTGGACCGCTACGCCGGCCTCGGGATCGTCAAGGGGATCCGTCGCAACATCCAGGATGAGGCGCCCGGATTCTGGCGCCGGTTGACTCCGGGAGTGAGGTCTCTGGCCGACTACGGGCTCAGCTTCGACCTATGTGTGCGGGAACACCAATTATCCGAAGCAATCGAATTGGTCGATGCTGCTCCGGATACGCGGTTTGTTCTCGATCATCTCGGGAAGCCCTCGGTCGGATCGCCTCACTGGGCGGACTGGGCCGGAACGATAACCGACCTTGCCAGCCGCCCGAACGTTCATTGCAAGCTATCGGGGCTTGGGACCGAAGCGCCTCCGAACTGGACCCTCGCAGACGTGGCGCCCTACATCAGGCATGCAGTGGAGGAGTTTGGGATCCATCGGGTCATGTTCGGGAGCGACTGGCCTGTCTGCGCCGCCGCGGGGTCCTACCGCGGCTGGCTCGAGACCGTGGCCTCGCTCGTGACCAGCCACCAGGATAGGGTCTTTGCCCACAACGCTACGGCCTTCTACCGGCTCGACCAGGGATAGAAGCCATGCTCTACCGAAGGCTATCCGGTACCGACCTCGATCTGTCGGTGGTCGGCTTCGGAGCGGCGCCGCTGGGGGAGGAGTACGGTCCGGTGGACGAGAGGGAATCCACCGATGTAGTCCGTGCCGCCCTCGATGAGGGAATCAACTATTTTGACACCTCGCCCTATTACGGACGGACGCTTTCGGAGTCCCGGCTGGGCCTGGCCCTCTCCGGTTTTCGGGATCAAGCCATCATCAGTACCAAGGCAGGTCGGTACGACCGGCATTACCCGGAAGGATTCGACTTTTCCTACCGGCGGATTGTCCGGTCGATCGACCAGAGCCTCCGCCGTCTCCGCACCGATCATGTGGACATAGTGTTCCTTCACGACATCGAGTTCAGTCCCGCTTCGATGATCCTAGATGAGGGACTGCCGGCGTTGGTGGACGCTAGGGAAGCAGGCAAGGTGAGATTCCTGGGGGTCTCCGGCTATCCACTCGATGTACTCATCGAGATCGTGGAGACCGGATCCATTGATGTGGTGCTCAGTTACTGTCACGGCGACCTACTCAACAGCTCCGTTACAGACTGCCTGGTGCCGGTTGCCAGAGATAACCAATGCGGCGTTATCACCGCTTCGCCCCTACACATGGGATTGCTGAGTCCTTCTGGTCCTCCGAGTTGGCACCCCGCCGGGCCGGAGCTAAGGAGGGCGGCGCGTGCTTTGATAGATTATTGCAAGAAGAAGGGCGTCTCCCTCCCGGCCGCCGCGCTTAGCTATGCCCTCGGGCTCGACGGGCCAGCGTCGGTCTTGATCGGTATCGGTAACGCGCGGGAGCTTTCCGAATGCGTATCCGCGGCGCGCCAGCCGGTGGAGGACAGGACAATGGCTACGCTGGTTACTCTTCGCGGCCGGTTCGGCGGGGAGCCCTGGCCCTCGGGGATCCGATAATTCCGGCTTTGCACCTCTACTCTCCCCCACCTCTTGGGGGGGTCGGGACCTCCTCGTTTGCAACCTCGGCGTATTCCTCCCGCAGCCACCGCTCAACGCTGGCGATGTGCGATGTCACAGCCGCTGCGGCGAGCACAGGCTCCCGTTCCTTGATGTGGCGAAATATATCATCGTGTTCCATGGTCGATCGGGCCAGAATGCCCTCTACGTCATGGCCTCTCATCAGCCGAGCCCGATGTGTCTGTGCAGAGAACGACCCACAGAGCATGCGGAGCGAAACGTTTCCCGTGGCAGCGGCGATCAGATCATGAAACCGTATGTCCATTTTGACAAAGTTGTCGTTATCGGTTTCCGACCGTAGCGCCTTGAGATGCTCCTCCAGTTCAGCGAGCGCGTCACTGGTTATTCGGGAGGCCGCCATAGCAGCTGCGGCCGATTCCAGGACACGCCGTATCTCGAAAATCTCCAATACCGTTTTCTCATTGGCCACCCGCCCCAACAAAGCAAACCCGCGCAACAAGTTGGCGCCGCTGAGGTCCGTCACATACGTCCCGTCTCCTACGCGAACATCGAGTATGCCAAGGTGGGTAAGAACCCGCACCGCTTCCCGCAGAGAGCCCCGTGACACCCCCATCAGGGTTCCCAACTCGCTCTCGGGCGGCAACCGTGTCGTAGGTTTCAACTCGCCTGAGCCGATCATGCTGACTATCCCGTCGATCGTCCTATCCGTCGCCGAGCGGTTGTCCTTACTTAGGGGAGCAGATCGAACATCTGATGTTTTCCGGGTCACATGGTCAGCCTACCTCCTTTGCCTGGCGCAGGCGGAGGTTTGCGTGCGGGGCGCCTTGAAATGCCTCTCTTACGTCCGACTTGATAGAGGAGATGAATACTATGAAGAGAACCAATCACGCCCGGGACCGTCACAAACGGCCTCCCAAGGGTTCAGAGAATCAATGTTCTCCCTTTCGCGTCGGGCAGATCGTGCGGCTAAGGGCCGAGCGAAGAGACGACTACATCGAGTTGCACAGGAAGGTATGGCCCGAGGTCTTGGCCATGATCAGTGCCTGCAACATCACCAACTATTCGATTTTTGAATTCAATGGGCTTCTTCTCTCCTATTTTGAATACACGGGTAGCGACTGGAAAGCAGACATGGCGAAGATGCAATCGGACCCGGTGACACAAAGATGGTGGGCGCTGACCAATCCCTGCCAGGAACCCGTCGGCGTTTACTCAGGGCCGACGCCCTGGATAACCATGACCGAGATATTCCATCATGACTAGCAACTCTTATCGAGGAGGTGAACCGCCGACTTGCATGTGGGTTACTGGTCGCTGTGACTGTGGGGTCGTAGCGTCCGGTAGGTCGTTGGCTGGGTTGGCTCGTGAACCGTCTGCCACTTCTTTGGGTTGGCTCTGCCGGCGTATGCCACCCAGTTGACGGCTGGCTGCGGTCTGGCTCAACAGAGGCGTGATTTCCCCTAGTGGGTCTCGAAGTCGGCATGCCGACCGCGGTGTCCCTGTTTCTCGGAGAGCAAGTAACTAAAAGTGATTATCGGAGTTGAATGCACACAAGAGAAGCCACACCGCTACGGCAGTGGACGCGGTTACAAACCCGGCGATGGGTTCGTTGCAGGTCGATGCCACCCTTGGCCGGTTACCGGCACTTGTTGCGGTGGGCGCGTCAGTTCGGTTGTCCCAGAGGACACAAACAGTGGTATTCGCTTTGTTGAGTAGAGCGGAGAGCGAATCTGGCGGCTCAGCGGGTCCGGTCGCGGTCCATCACCAAATGGCGTTTCTGTGGCTGTGATCCCAGGCTTTGGAGCAGTCGGCGTCCCTGCGGGGTGTCGTGGGGTTGGCCGGGCGAAAGACGAAAAGCTACTTCGGTGCGATCATCCGCGAGCCTGTATACATGTCTGTGTGAGGTGGGTTCTCGATACGTCGCTGGTGTGAGCCGGCCCTGAGAGGAGATGATGTGTATGACTGAGCATGACGTGCCGGAGCCGGCTGGTGTGGCTGGCGGGGTGGTGTCTGATGCGGGCAACAACCGTAACGGGTCCACTCCCCAAACAGGTACTGACCGAGATCGGCACCGTGGATTTGGACGTTCCCCGGGATCGTAACGCCACGTTCGAACCCAAGATTGTTCCCAAGGGCGCCCGCCGGTTGGAGCGTTTCAACGCCAATATCGTTGCGTTGTACGCCCAGGGTTTGTCCACCCGTGACATCCGTACCGAGTTGGCTCGCATGTACGGCGTGGACATCTCGCCGGCGTTGGTTGTCGAAGGTCACCGACGGGATCGTCGACGAGCTGACCGAGTGGCAGAACCGCCCGTTGGACGGTGTGTATCCCCTTTTGTACATAGATGCCATGGTGGTCAAGTCCGCACCGACGGCACTGTGGTCAACTGCCCAGCGTATGTGGTGGTCGGTGTTGATGTGGTCGGACGCAGAACACATGCTGGGTGTGTGGCTGGGCGACGGCGCCTTAGCGCGCCAAACTGCTGGCTGTCGGTATTGACCGAGATACGACACCGAGACCTCGAGGACGTGCTGATCGTTTGCTGTGACGGCCTGCGTGGCCTCCCGGACACGATCGATGTGGCCTCCGACTCAACGGCAACGTAGACAGCTGGGGCAGAGACCGCTAGAGGAAGAACAGACCCAGTCAAACTGGTCGACTGAACCGCCCAGTGATGTGGCCGTGCCTAGGGCCGGTTGGTCGCCGCAAAGACCGTGGCGGCCCTCTGTGTCTCCACCGAGAGGCCCTGGCGACCACGAGGCGACATGAGCCAAGGACCTGCAGCCGCGGTTAGCGGTGAGAAGATCAGACCCTCGTAGCTACGTCCGTTCGAACCCCCTTGAGACGGGCCGGTTTCAGTGTCAAAGTGATAATGATTATCATTCTCACTTTGCACCTCCAGCAACGGAAAGGAGATTTGGAGTGTTGAGGAAGCTAGATCGCAATATGAGCTTTGGGCGTCTGGCCCGGGTTTTAACTATGGTCCTTGTGGTTTTTGGTGTGACCTTCCTGGTTGCATGCGCAGATGACCAGGACACGCAGGCAACGGAAGCAGCGCAATCAACTGCTGGCACGGAGAGTGCCACACCCACCGGACCACCGATCCAGGTGGTGGCAACCACGAACTTTGTGGCTGACTGGGTTCGAGAGGTAGGTGGAGAAAAGGTAGAGGTCTTCGGACTGCTGCCACCGGGTGGAGATCCCCACTCATTCCAGCCGGGAGCGCGCGACGTTGCCAGGGTTGCGGATGCAGATGCCGTGTTCAACGTCGGTCTCAGCCTGGAGGCCGTTTGGCTGGAGGATCTGTTACGCAGCGCCAGTGCAGATGAGTCCCGGATAGTCGCGCTTGGTGAACTTGTCGATCCCATGGAATTCGGCACCGCCGACATGCACGACGACCATGGCGACGAACACGGCGACGACGAAGAAACCGACATGCACGACGACCACAGCGACGACGAAGAAGACGAGCACGGCCACGCCCACGATCACGGCTCTTTGGATCCCCACTTCTGGTTCGATCCGATCCGGGTGAAGATCGCGGTCAACGAAATAGCAGAGCGACTCTCGGCCATAGACCCCGAGAACGCGAATTTCTACCTTGAGAACGCCTCAGAGTATGGGCAGCAACTTGACGAGCTTCACGCCTGGACCCTGGAGCAGGTCGGTACGGTTGAGCCGGAGCGCAGGCTGCTGGTTACGTCGCATGACAGCCTCTCCTACTTCGCAGCGGCTTATGGATTTGAGATAGTTGGGCTGGTGATACCGTCATTGGCGACTCATGTGGAGCCTTCTGCCGAGCACATTGCGGGTCTGGTCGACGTGGTGCGGGAACACAACGTGCCGGCATTGTTCGGCGAGACCACGGTCAGCGACAAGTTGGCGCAAGCCGTAGCAAGGGAGACTGGCGCGAACCTCGTCCAGCTTTACTCGGGCTCCCTTGGGCAGGAAGGCAGCGGCGCTGACACGTACCTTGGCATGGTGCGAACCAACGTTGAACGCATTGTTGCGGCTTTGAAGTGATCACCGAACCGACCCCGCACAGGGCGAGCATGTCTCTTCGGGACGTGACTGTCGAGGTCGGTGGGCACATGGCCCTGAGCAACGTCACCTTCGACGTGGAACCGGGAACCCTGATGGGCGTCGTAGGACCGAATGGAGCCGGCAAGAGCACCCTTTTCAATGCGATTGCCGGCCTCCTCCCGGTTCGCCAGGGGAAGGTAACCCTTCACGGCGCGGGACAGGGAACCGGAGCGTTGGCATATGTGCCTCAAAGAGAGAGCGTCAACTGGCGGCTTCCTGTGACCGTGATGGACGTTGTTTTGATGGGCCGCTGCTGCAGGCGGGGGTGGTATCGGCGGCCCGGGAAGAGAGATCGAGAGATCGTCAACGCCTGCCTGGGCCGTGTGGGTCTGTGGGACTATCGCTCCGCTCTGATGACGGAACTCTCGGGAGGACAGCGCCAGAGGGTATTCGTCGGCAGAGCGTTGGCCCAAGAGGCAAGCGTGCTCCTGTTGGATGAGGCTTTCAGCGGGGTTGACGTCGCCGCTCAGGAAGTCCTGGTCGGGGTCCTGCAGACCCTACGGGATGAAGGGCGAATTGTCCTTCTGGCGACCCACGACCTGACCAACCTGACCGGTCGCTTCGACCAGGTACTGTGTCTGAACCGCCATGTGTGCGCCTGCGGCCCTCCCAACCAGGTGTTCACGTCCGAGGTAATGGAGCAACTGTACGGCGGCCACGGTGTGCGCCTCACCATGGACGGGGATCGCTAACAGCTCGACGTGATAGATTTCATTGTCACACCACTAGAGCACGAGTTCATGGTGAGAGCCCTCATCGGCGCGATCCTGGTGGGGGTGATGTGTCCGCTGGTCGGCGCCTACGCCGTCACCAGGAACCTCGCCTTCATTGGGGACGCTCTCGCCCACGCCGTGCTTCCGGGAATGGTGCTCGGGTTCATAGTCGGCATCAACCCGGCGATAGTCGCAGTCCCCACCGGGGTCTGCGTTGCCGTGCTGGTCAGGACTGTGAGTCGGCGTGCGGGTCTCAGCTCGGACACTGCCATAGGCATTCTGTTTGCGACCATGTTTGCCCTGGGCCTGGTGATGCTGTCAACCTCAAAGACGATTACGGTCGATATAGAGGATCTGCTTCTGGGACAGATCCTGGCAATAACACCCACCGGAATCTATGTGTCCCTGGGGATAACCGTGATGGTCGTCTTGGGGCTATTCGCCTTCCACCATTGGCTGGTCTTTACGAGCTTTGACCCTCTGGGAGCCCAGGTCGTCGGCAAACGCGCCAGTGTCGCAGATTACGCCTTCCTGGTCATGCTTGCCCTGGTCATCGTGACAGGGATTCAGGCGGCGGGAATTGTTCTGGTCATGGCAATGCTGGTAATACCCGCCGCCACGGCGTACCTGTTGGTGAGGCGTTTTGTCTCGATCATGATGACGGCCGCGGCGTTGGGGACCGCGGCCGCCGTCACCGGCCTCTACCTCTCCTACTACTTCAATCTGCCGGCCGGTCCCGCCATGACCCTGGTGGCCAGCGGAGTTTTCGTACTGGTTGTCTCATTCAAACGAAGAGCCCCGGTCTGAGAGTTCTCTTTTAGACAACAACTCGTCGCCAGCGTCCACTAAACGTGCCCCGACCGTCCGTGCGGTTGACCGGTTACTATTCGATGCCGACATCGCCAGAGCGCATGGAGGCAATCGGTGACAACCCCTAATATCCCTTCGGCACTCAGGGATGGAGCAGGGTGATACCCCATTTAATGACCGTCCGCTATGTCCCATAGTTAAGGTATGAGCAACATGATCCCCGACAATGATCACAAAGGCAGGCTGGTGATTCGCCTCATTGTTTGCACCTTCGGACTTGTGGCACTCCTGTCGCTCGTGGCTTTTTGGGGGGGGGGGGGGGGGGGGGGGGAGGTGGGGGGGGTGGGGGAGGTGATCTGGCAACGATTGATGTGGACAGTGCCGCCGTCAATGAGTTGATGATCCCGCCATTGCTGGCGCCGACGGCGGACGGCGACGTGATGCGGTTCGAGTTGAGGATTGCCGATAGCCGGCATGTATTCGGCGAGGGGCGAACGGCGACGACTCTTGCGTATAACGGGCAGTCGATCTTCGGGCCGACGTTGCTGTGGCGGAGTGGCGAGTTCGTTTCGATCGAGGTCACCAACGACCTTGAAGAGATCACCACCACACATTGGCACGGCGCCGATGTCCCGGCCGTCGCCGATGGTGGACCCTGGAGCACCATCGGCCCCGATGAGTCCTGGCTGGCCGAGTTCGAGGTGATCCAACCGGCCGGGACCCTGTGGTATCACCCGCATCGCAACGGAACTACTGCCGAGCAGGTGTACAACGGCGCTGCCGGAATGATCATCGTACAAGACGACAACCCCACAGCTGCGATGCTGCCACGCACCTACGGGGTCGACGACATTCCTTTGGTGTTGCAGGACAAGGAGTTCGATGATGACGGCCAACTCGTGTTTGAGATCGACGATTCGCAGGTGGGCGACCTCAACGACGAATTGACCGTCAACGCAACCTTTAACCCGTTCGTGACCGTGCCCGAAGGCCTGGTCCGATTGCGATTGCTGAACGGAAGCCAGGCACGCGTCTACGAATTGTCAGTCGACGTCGGGCCCCTGATCAAGATCGCGGGCGACGGCGGTCTGCTTGAGGCGCCGGTCGAAGTCGACAGCGTCGAACTCGCTCCGGGTGACCGCGCCGAACTCATCGTCGACACCAGTCAAGGAACCACGGCACTCCTCGACGCTGACTTCGGCCGGGTAGTCGAGTTGCGTCCCGACGCGTCCTTACCGGCCATCGGGAGTCTGCCCGAATCGCTGGCCGAGATCGAAGCTCTCGCCGATTCCCCCATCGACAACGAGCGAACCATCGTTCTCGACGAAGTCCCCGGAGGCTGGGCCATCAACGGGTCCCAGATGGACATGGGGGTGGTGAACGAAACGATCCGGTTCGGCGACACCGAAAAGTGGACCATTAGTTCGCTTGAAGGTATCCACGCCTTCCACGTTCATCAGACGCAGTTCCAGATCGTAGAGTGGAACGGCGAGCCTCCGGGGCCTGAGGACTCGGGATGGGAGGACACAGTGCTGCTACGCGAGGGCGACGAGGTCGTCATCGTTGCAAGATTCGACAGTTACACCAACCCCGACATCCCGTACATGTTCCACTGCCACATCCTCGACCACGAGGAGGAGGGCATGATGGGACAGTTCCAGGTGCTCACAGGGAGCTGAAACGGACCCATCCGCCGAGACCACGCCGCGGATTCAATAGGCTGCAGTCCGCACAACCGTGTCTACCAGGTCAATCTTGAGGTCCGGCTCCTGCCCACACCGCTCGGTACACGGCCTGGGCTATTCTCGAACCCCGCTGCGACCTGGGACCGGCGAAACGTTCCGCAACGGTATGAACCGGCCACAGGATCGCAATGGCGTCGGTGGCGGTTCCTGTTCCTTGCACCCCGCGGACTGCCTATGCCTGTGTTTTGGCCTCCGTGGCTGTCACCACCTGCGTTCGCCGCTGCTCCTGGATCGAGGCCCACCGGCACTTGGCGCCGAGGACAGAGCCGACACCGGATTCTCCCACCTCCATACCAGCACACCCTGATGGCCCGCTCTCGCAGGGACCAGAAGGGGATCGACCGGCAGGCTCAAGAGCCGGAGTCGCCGTGGCCGACGCGGGCTGACCTCATCTCGGCCGGTCCAACCCTCAACTGCTGTACCACGCCTGTCCCATGAGAAGTGTCGCCTGCCTGTCTCACAGGGGGAAGATGACCGGAACCAGCGCTATCACGATGCCGAGCACTACGACGGTCAGGGGGGTGCCCACCCGAGCGTAGTCGACGGCCCGGTAGCCACCGGCGCCCATCACCAGGAGGTTGGCCTTGTGGCTGAAGGGAGTCATGAACGCCGCCGATGCGGCCAGGCTGACACCCATCATCGCCGCGTAAGGGTTCATGCCCAGTTGCGCGGCGGTTTCCAGGGCCACCGGCGCCAACAGCACCACCGATGGAGCGCCGTCCAACGCCTGGCTGAGGAGGCTGGCCAGCAGGACCAGAGCAATGAGAATGGCGTAGTTCCCCAGCGGTCCGAGGAGGTGTATTACCTGGTCCACTATCAGCTTGGCAGCGCCGGTGCTCTCCATGGCGACGCCCACCGGCAACACTGCCGCAACCAAGAAGATGGTCCGCCATTCTATGGCGCGGTACGCCTCTTCCATGGTGACGGTGCGGAAGAGGAGCACCAGGCTGGCGGAGATGAAGGCCGCCACATGGATGGGCTGGACGCCGAAAACCACCAGGCCGACCATGAGAAGCAGAGCGCCAAGGGCCAACGGCGCCTTATTGTGTCTTCGTGGCCGGAAACCCTCTGGAGACAAAACGACAAAGTCTGGATTGGAACCGAGCAGGCGGATCCGTTCCCAAGGGCCCTGTACCAGGAGGGCATCTCCCAGTTGGAACCGAAGTTCGGTCAAACCGGTGCAAATCGATCGCCCGTCTCGCCACACCGCCAGCAACTGCAGGCCGTACCGGTTTCGAAACTCCAGGTCCGCGACGGTCTTTCTCACTGCGGCGGACCGCGGCGCCAAAGCAACCTCCACTATGCCAAACTCCTCCGACTCCAGTTCTGTGGCGTCCACCTGCGTGTCCACCTGGATGTCACCGATTCCCACCAGATCCTGGACGCGGGCCAGGTCACAGGCAACCAGCAGGCCGTCACCCGCCTCTATCACCTCATCGGGAGACACGACCATGCGGGTGACGTCACCTCGGACGATGGCGCCGATGGTCACACCCATCAATTCGCCCAGGCGGGTGTTTTTCACCGTGGAGCCCACCAGCGAAGACCCGGCGGGAACCCTAATCACGGAGAGATGCGACTCAATGGACTTCAGAGCGGACAATCCCAGGTTCCTGACCCGAAAGTCCCGGTCGGACTGCATCCTGTGCAATTCGGACCGGGGACCCAACCCGATTATCCGGTCGCCCGCCTCCAGCGTCTGCGACGCCAATTCGCCTCTCAATGTCTCGCCGGTTCGCTCTATCCCGACAATCACGACGCGGTGATGCTGCCGGAATTGGGCTTCTCGCAGGCTCTTGCCCACCAGTCCCGACTCCTCGGGAATCTCGGCCCTGATGGCGGTGAACCCCCTTACCCGCGGGATCTGGCGAGTCGTGGTGGGGCGAAGTTCCACCTGGCCCACCCGCATGATGTCCTCCAGATCCGGCAATCGTCCCTCCACCAGCAGGACATCCCCGCCCTTCAGCAACGTGTCGGCTTGAGGCACAAAGTTCTTGGCGCCGCGCCTGTGGATAGAGATCACCTGAACACCCAGGGCGCCCGACAGGTTGGCCTCGGCCAGGGTGCTGTCGTCCAGCGGAGAGTTCTTGGGGATCCTTATCGTGAAGAGCCGATCCTCCAAGTGGTAGATGTGAGTGAGGTCGGCGGTGTCAGTCACCCCGGGACCTGCCACTCTGTCACGCAGGAGCTTTCTTCCCAGCGTGATCATGAACAGGACTCCCCCGACCAGCAGCAGCGCACCGATCGGAGTGAAGTCGAAGAGACCGAAGGGCTGCAGGTCCCGCTCGGCGAGAATGGAGGCAGCCACGATATTGGGAGGGGTTCCCACCATGGTGGTGGTCCCACCCAGGATCGACCCGAAGGCAAGCGGCATCATCAGCCGGGACGCCGACAGCCCGGCTCGGCGGGCAATGCCCGCCACCGCCGGCATCAGGACCGCGGTGGCGGCTATGTTGTTCATGAAGGCCGACAGCACTCCCGACACCAGCATCAGGATGATGATCAGCGGGATCTCCTTGTTGCCGACCAGCCGGTAGATCCACGAGGCCACCAGGTCGGCTATGCCCGTGTACAGCAGTGCGGCGCTGATGATGAAGATGGCCAGCATGGTGATCACCGCCGGGGAGGCGAATCCCGTGAAAGCCTCGGTGGGTCCCACGTACCCCCCCACGATCAGCACCGACAGCCCCAGGAAGGCTGTCAGGTCAACCGGCAGCTTGGCGGTCAGGAACAGGTAGGCCATCACCACCAGCAGCAGGATCAGAAAGGCGATCTGCCAGGTCATCGGACAGTTCCAGCCTCGGTCACAACCAACCGGCAAGGTTCAGGGCGGCCGGCAAGCCTGGCGGCGCCCATGCCGAGGGACGGCCCGCCGGGCCCGTTCTCGATCAAAAGGCCCACAGGCGGGGAATGAAGATGATCGACAGGATCCAGAACAGGATGCTGAGCGGCACCCCCGTGCGCAGAAAGTCGGTGTATTTGTACCCGCCCGCGTTGTAGATCATGGTGTTGGTCTGGTAGCCGACCGGCGTTGAGAAACCCGTCGAAGCGGCAAATGTGATAGCCATCAGGAACGGCCGAGGGTCCACCCCGATCTGCTCGGCGGTGGAGATGGCGATGGGCGCCAGCAGCACCGCCGCGGCCGCGTTGCTCATGGTGTCGGTCATGATGGAGGTCATCAGGTAGATGACCGCCAACACGGCGACCGGTCCCATGTCACCCACCAGCCCCACTGCCCGCTCTGCTATGAAACCGGCCGCGCCGGTCTTCTGCATGGCGATCCCGAGCGGGAGGATCCCGGCCAAGAGGAAGATGACCTGCCAGTTGATGGCATGGTATGCCTCCTCCAACTGGATTACCCGGGTTACCAGCAGGGCGACGCAACCGAGCAGAGCGGTAACGAGAATCGGGAAGACGTTGAACGCCGCCAGTCCCACCACCGCAATCAAGATGCCGATGACGAGCGGAGCCTTCCTTCGGAGCGCCGCCCCCGGCACTTCGTTGAGGACTATGAAGTCATTGCTGCGACGCAGATCCCTGATTTCTTCTTCGTGAGCCTGGACCAGCAGTGCGTCCCCCAGGCTCAGCACCACAGAACTGAGCTTGTCGTTGATGACCTCGTTCTTCCGCTGAATGGCCAGTACCAGCGCCTTGTAGCGGTTCCGGAAGTCCACTTCCTTGAGGGTGTGGCCTACGAGGCCGGACCCGGGGGCCACCAGCGCTTGGACTACCCGGATGTCCTCCAGTTGCAGCGCCTCGTCCCGGAGCTTGAAGTCGGCGTTCATTTCAAGACGCAAGGCGCCTCGGAGGCGCATTATCGCAGTCACGGATCCATGCACCAACAGCACGTGGTCCGGCTGGAGCACCTGGCGCAAGGGCGCCCACCCGGTGCCACCCAGTTGCATGACCCGCAAGACCGTTACGTCGTGCTCCTCTCCCAGCCTGCTGTCGAGAACCGACTTGCCGACCAGCGGAGAGTTGTGACGGACCCTCATCTCCGCCACGTAGTCGCCCAGGTGGTAGATGGCGGCGTACTCTCTCATCTGACGGTCAGGCAAGAGCCACTTTCCCAGCACCAGGAAAAAAACCACTCCTGCCACGAACAGGATGAGACCCATTCGGCTGAACTCGAACATGCTGAAGGCGCCGTAGCCGGCCTGCTCTGAGATCGAGCTGACCAGCAGGTTGGTTGACGTGCCGATCAGGGTGCACACACCGCCGAACTGAGAGGCGTAGGACAGGGGAATCAAGAGCTTCGACGCCGAAATCTTGCGCCGATTGGCGAGGATCGTCACCAAAGGGATGAAGACCGCCACCGCGGCGGTGTTGTTCACAAAGGCCGACATGATGGTGACCGTTCCCATGATGACCACCAAAGAGGAGTAATGGTCTCGGCCGAGCCGCACCATAAAGCGGCCCACCGCCGCGGTGGCGCCGGTCTTCTGCAATCCGGCGCTGAGGACGAACATGGCGGCCACGGTGAGGGTGGCCGGATTGCTGAAGCCGGAGAAGCCTTCTTGAGGAGTCACCAGGCCGAAGACCAACAGCGTGCCCAATCCGATCATGGCAACCAGATCCAGAGGGTACTTCTCGGAAACGAACAGAGCTACGGTGCCGACCAGGATCGCCAGCACCAAGATGCCTTCGGAGGTCATCTCCGTGGCCCTGTCATCGGAGTCTCCCTTCGGTGAAGCGATGGGTAGGATAACGGGCCATCATCAAGCTTCACGGCTTATCGACCATTCCTTTCTTGATCTGGCGTTGCCCGGCGCCGGGATGTGGGCGCCCAATGGGCGGGCGCCATGCAGTGGATCGCTGAGGCACTATCGGTGGCTCCGGATTCCGCGGAACGGCAGCGTCTTGGGCAAACTGCTCACAGTCTTGGCAACCCTCTGGACGGCTTGATGAGGTTCGGTTAGGCTTATTCTTTGCCGTATGGCCCTGCGCCCGTAGCTCAATTTGGACAGAGCGTCTGACTACGGATCAGAAGGTTGGGGGTTCGAGTCCCTCCGGGCGTGCCGACCACAGCGCCGGGACAGGCCGGTGCTTTGTGAACTCAAGGAGGCGACAAATGGGGCACCCCCACGGCACTTTCTGTTGGATGGACATCTACCTTCCCGACCCTGAGAAGGGCAAGGCCTTCTATAAGGGGATGTTCGGCTGGGACTGGACCGACGTCCCCATGGGCGACACCGGGATGTCCTACACCATGTTCGACCTGGACGGCAAGAGTGTGGGAGCCATGGGTCCGGCCATGCCGGGGATATTCCCAGAAGGAGTGCCGCCGACATGGTTTTCCTACATCGCCACCGACGACCTGGACGCCACCGCCGGAATGGCCCGGACCTTGGGCGCCAACTTCCTGATGGGACCTGCCGAGGTGGGCAACGGTCGAGTTGCACTCCTGCAAGAGCCGGGCGGAGCGGCGTTCTTTGTGTGGCAAGCTCTCGACTTCGGAGGAGCAGAGTTGGTCCGCTCCCCCGGCTCCATGGTCTGGAACGAGCTCTACACCCGGAGTCTGGAGGCCACCAAGAGCTTCTACAGCAGCCTGTTCGGATGGGAGTGGAGCAGTGTGCCCATACCTCAAGGCGGCGACTACCACCTGGCCAACCTGGGTGACTTCCAAGTGGCGGGGTTACTGGTCATGGACGACAATTGGGGAGAAATCCCTCCCCACTGGATGGTCTACATCCAAGTGGAGGACGCCGACGCGGCCGCAGCGAAGGTGACGAGCCTCGGAGGGGATGTCTGCGTACCCGTCACCGAGATCGCGGTCGGTCGGTTCGCGGTGGTCAACGACGACCAGAAGGGCACCTTCACCATCTTCGAACCCAACATGTAGGGCCCCCACCCAAAGCAGCATCACGCCTGCCATCGGTTCAGCGGATGCGCAGGACTGCGACACTGTGAAAAAATCACCGCCCAAGCAGTTGACTATTCCGGGCATTCGGAGCCACACTGTCTCATTGCTGCACAAATACCTCCCGGCCGGGCCGGAGCTCGCCCATGCCGGGACAAATCCAGAGGTCATGAGACCGCACTCCGCGTAGAGCCGCGGTCGCCCAGACCTTGATCGGTTAGGTGGTGGTGGGGGATGGGCCCGACGGGAAGGGCATTCTTGGAGTTCAATTCGCGAATTAGTTAAGGTATTCGCGACAAATGGCAGTGTGAACGCCGCCTCGAGCCCGGCGTCGAGTTCGCAGACGGCCAGGGTGTCCTGCCGCCGCAGGGATTCCCCAGCGTCGACGCACCTGCGGGATCCCACCGCAGTGACAGGCGAAGGAGCCACCGAAGGTCAGCCACCTGCGAAGCCGGGGCGCCCTTGCTCAACCGGCGTTGATCTTTCTGAGCGCCACTTGAGCGGCGTGATATCCGCACATGCCGTGAACGCCGCCTCCGGGGGGAGTTGAAGAAGAACACAGGTAGACCCCGTCGGTATCGGTGGCGTACGGTGACCAACCCGGGTAAGGGCCGCGCAGTAGCCGCCTCACTCCCAACACTCCCCCGCCTATGTCCCCTCCCACGTAATTGGGGTTGTAATCCTCCCACTGGGAAGCCGAAATGGTATGGCAGGCCACAACGGTGTCGCCGAAGCCGGGAGCATGCCGTTCGATCTCTTGTTCCACCATCGCCCGCATGTCGACAGCACTTGCGGAAGGAACATGGGTGTAGGCCCACAGGGTATGCATACCGGCCGGGGACCGTGATCTGTCGAACAAGGAAGGCTGGGCAGCAACGATGAAGGGCCGTTCCGGGATCTCTCCCGCCCACACCATCCGTTCGGTGGCGGCGATCTGATCGAAGTCTCCACCCAGATGCAACACACCCGCCGTCGCCATCCGGGCATCTTTCCAGGGCACCGGTTCCGAGAGGGCCCAGTCAAGCTTGAACACCCCCGGCCCGTGCCGAAAACCTCGCCGTCCCCGGGTCTTCCGACCATGCCTCTCCTCCCTTCCCAAGATGGCCTCCAATGCCGAGGGAACCACATCGGCCAGCACCACCCGCGCCGGGGGAAGATCCGCCAGGTCTGTCACCCGACGTCGGGTCTCGATCTCGCCACCCGCCTCCAAAAAACAGGCGGCCAGGGCATCCGCCAACGCCTGGGAGCCTCCCTCCACAAAAGGCCACCCGTACCGGTGGGCGGCCACCAACAACAGCCAACCAACCCCGCCGGTGAAGGGCTTGTCCAGGGGCATCACGGTGTGAGCGGCTGCGCCGGCCAGAAGAGAACGAGCCGCCTGGCTTCGGAACCGTCGGGCTTCCCAGGAGGCGGGCCGGGCCAAGGAAGCCAACTTCAGGTCCGCCCCGGGATCGAGTCTCCAGCGAAACGGGTGCCCCAGGAGTCGGCTCTCCAGCCGGGGCCACAGCCGGTTGAACGCATCCACTTGTTTGCGGTAGGTTCTGGCATCCACCCCCAGCCCCGAAGCGGTCTCCTCCACGCCACGCCGAAGCAACACCACCTCACCGTCGTCGAGCGGGTGAGCCAGCGCCGCCGGTGGATGAATCCATCTCAATCCGTATCTGGCCAACGGCAGCCGCCTGAAGAACGGGGAGCCCCGCCCCAGGGGATGGGCGGTTGAACACACATCGTGTCGGAAGCCCGCAAGAGTGATCTCCGCGGTGCGGCATCCACCACCGATCGTTTCAGCGGCCTCCAACAATAGAGTGGAACACCCGGCCTGGGCCAGGACGATCGCCGCCGCCAGTCCGTTCGGCCCCGCCCCGATCACCACCGCGTCGTATGCCATAACCTCCACCTACGGTAACCAAGCCCACCCCTGAGCCGGCCCCGACCTCAGAAGGAGGGAGCGTCACCCCCTAGCGAAGGGACCCGCAGGGTGAAGGTGGACCCCTCCCCCAACAGGCTCTTCACCGTCACCTTCCCGCTGTGGCGCTCGGCAACATGCTTGACAATCGCCAGCCCCAGTCCGGTGCCGCCCGTCTGCCGCGAACGGGCCACGTCCACTCGATAGAACCTTTCGAATATCCTTCCCAGATCCCTCCCGGGAATCCCCATGCCCGTGTCGGTAACGACCACAACCCCATCGCCGTCCAACCTCTCCAGGGTCACCCGGATCCGTCCGCCCTCTTCGGTGTAGCGCAGCGCGTTGTCGCATAGGTTCCTAATAGCCAATCCCAATTCGGCCGCGGACCCACTGACGTCCACCGGGTGGGTTCCTACGGTGAAGTCGATGCCCTTTAGGCGAGCACTCTTCACAAAGGGCTCCACCTCGACCAGGACCACTTCCTCAAGATCGAACTGCTCCGCAGTGGGTTGCTGGGCTTCCAGCCGCGACAGGTCCAAGAGATCTGTGATCAGCCGGGACAATCTCAGCGCCGCCCCGGAGATCTGACCGGCGAACAGTCGGGCAGACTCCCGATCTCTGTCCAGTGCCATCCCCAGGGCCTCGACCGAGGCCAGGATGGAGGCCACCGGAGTCTTCAACTCGTGAGACGCGTCGGTAACGAAGTCCCGGCGCATGGTCTGTATTCGCATCGTCTCGGTGAGGTCCAGCACGATCACCAGCACCCGTCCCTCTTCGTCCATGGAAAACGCCCTCACCCCGAGGGTGCGTTCCGGGTATCCCCGGGTCATAGTCTCCTCATAGGCCTCGTCGCTGTGGCGGACCCTCCTCACCAGCCTCTGGATGGGCCGCAGTCCCACACGGCCCGAGGGGTCCCCCACCATGCCCAGCATCTCCCGGCATGCCGAGTTCGAATACGCCACCCGGTCGTCGTGGTTCACCAGCAGGACCCCTCCTGGCAGGGCCTCCAATACCACTTCCAACAAGTCCTGCTCTCTCCGCAGCGCCTCCTGGGTGTTGTGAAAATGCAGGCTGGCGTGGTGAAGGGAGTCAGCCAGGCTGTCGACTTCCCCGATACCCACCGGATGCGGGGCGGCGCCCGGCTCATCCGTCGGCAGGCCGGCAGCGGTCGCATCCAGACTCACCAGCGCATTGCGTACCGCAAGCAACGACCCTCCGTAGATTGCCAGGAACAAGCCGACGCCCACCAACCCCGATAACCATGGAGCCACTCCGAAGCCCCCGCTCAAGAGCACCGAGAAGAGCGCCGAACTCCCCAGAGCCAGCGCCAGCCGGACTAAGAGATGGCCAAAGAGACGGTGCTGCCGACGCCCGCTAGGGGGCATCTACGAACTTGTAACCCAGGCCCCGGACGGTCACCAGGTGTTGAGGATTGGAGTAGTCCTGTTCGATCTTGTGGCGAAGACGCCTGATGTGGACGTCAAGCGTCCTGGTGTCGCCGTAGTACGCCGATCCCCAAACCTCGCTGAGAAGCGTCTCCCGGGTGACCAGACGGTCCTTGCGGCGCATCAAGGTCTCCAAGAGATCAAATTCCTTGGGTCGCATCGGAACCACCCCGCCCTTGACCCTTACCTCGTGGGCGTCCACGTCCATCTCCACCGGCCCGCCTCGCAGCACCTCGTTGGTCTCGGACATCAAACCCGACCGGGCCGCCCGCCGGATGTGCGAACGAACCCTGGCGATCAACTCCCTCATTGAGAAAGGCTTGGTCACGTAGTCGTCGGCGCCCAGTTCCAAACCGGCGACCTTGTCCGCCTCCGCATCCCGGGCGCTGAGCACGATGATCGGCACATCGGAAAAGGCCCGGATCTCACGGCAGACATCCAAGCCCGATCCCCCCGGGAGCATCACGTCCAACAGCACCAGCGACGGCGGTCGCCTGCGAACCCTGGACAACGCCTCGGGTGCGTTGTAGGCCACCTCCACCGACATGCCTTCGGTCTCCAGGGCATAGGAAACCGACTCGGAGATGGCGGGCTCGTCCTCCACCACCAAAACGCGGTGGAGCGGATCAATCTGCGTCATAGTCGTGGAATCGGAGGAACTCCTGATGGTCCCCCGTCAGTAGGAAAGCCACCTGTTCACCGATGTCCACCGCTTGGTCACCCACTCTCTCCAACGCCCGGGAGACCAGAATCATACGGGTGGCCCACTCCAGCAACTGAGGGTCGTTCCCGCATGCCACCACATGTTTCCACATGCTGCGGTTCAGAACGTCCACCGGCACATCCATGGCGGGCAGCAGGAGACACTCGTCAGCATCCCGGCGCCCGAAGGCGTCGATGGCGGTGCGGATCATCGGTTTCAGCAAATCCCCCATCTCCTGCAGCTTTGCCAGAATGGTCTCCTCGCGGGGCAAACCGGCGGTGAGACCGGCAATGCGAGCGATGTTCACCGATTGGTCACCCATGCGCTCCAAAGTGTTGTTCATCTCCAAGATGGCCGCCATCATCCTCAGATCTCTTCCCATGGGCTGTTGGCGAGCCATGATGTTCATCCATCTGGATCGGATCTCCATGTATATCTCGTCCACGACGTCGTCGTCGGCGATGACCTGGGAGACCAGTGTCTTATCAGAGTTGACCAGCGACCTGATTGCCATCGCGACCATGCCTTCCACCTTGTCAGCCATGCTCAAGGTGGTCTCTTCGAGGCTTTTCAGCGCAGCGTGGAAGTCGGGGCGCTGATCACTCATCAGCCGAACCGTCCGGTGATGTAGTCCTCGGTTTCCTTCATGGAGGGAGCGGTGAAGACCCGATCGGTCATATCGTATTCCACCAGTCGCCCGGTTCGCTGGCCTTCTTCTCCCACGTCCACCGAGAAGAAGGCGGTGCGGTCGCTAACCCGGGCAGCCTGCTGCATGTTGTGGGTGACCACCACAATGGTGTACTGCTTCTTCAACTCCCGCATCAGCGTCTCGATCCGGTAGGTGGCGATCGGGTCGAGCGCCGAGCAGGGCTCGTCCATGAGCACCACATCGGGGCTGGTGGCAATGGCGCGGGCGATGCACAGCCTCTGCTGCTGGCCCCCACTGAGATCGAAGGCCGAGTTCTCCAACTTGTCCTTGACCTCGTCCCAGAGAGCCGCCCTGACCAGTGTCTCCTCCACCAGGTCATCGAAGTTCCCCTTCCAGCCAGCCACCCTGGGGCCGAACACGATGTTCTCATATATCGACTTCGGGAACGGGTTGGGCTTTTGAAACACCATTCCGACGCGGCGCCTGACTTCCACCGGGTCAACCGATGATCCGTACAGATCGATCCCGTGATAGGTGACTCTGCCTTCCACCCGGGCGCCGTCAATCAGGTCGTTCATGCGATTCAGACACCGCAGCACTGTGGACTTGCCGCACCCGGACGGACCGATTAGGGCGGTTATCTCATTCTGATAGATGTTCAGAGAAGTGTCGGTAACTGCATGAAAATCCCGGTAGTAGACGTTCAGATCCTGGATCTCGAAGATCGCTGATGAACCGGCCGAGCCGGCAAGGCCAGCGGAAGGGCCGGGCGAGACCGCGTCCTCTACCACGGTGGAAGCCAATTCCATGCGGGTTGACATTTGTTCTCCTTGATCAATGCTTGTCTCGTAGTTTGTTGAGCTTGTTTGCTTTTCACCTAATCCTGCGCCGTTCCAATGCATCGCGGGCCAAGATCGTACCTGCGTTGACCACCAACAAAATTACCAGCAGCGCCACGATGGCAGCCGCCGTCAGGGCGATGTACTCCGTTTGCGGCTGGCGTGACCAGTTGTAGATGATGATCGGCAGGGCGGTGTACTTCTCCGACATCACCAGTGAGGTGATCGGAGTCCCCTCCGGTGCGGCGAAGAAGGTGGAGAGGACCGCACCTGCGAGCAGCAATGGCGCGGACTCTCCGAAAGCCCGGGCCAGGGTTAGCACAGATCCGGTGAAAATGGCGGGGCTGGCCACCGGGAGAACATGATGGCGGATGGTTTGCCACGGCGTGGCGCCCACTCCGTAGGACGCCTCGCGAAGCGCCATGGGCACGGCTCGTAACGCCTCCTGGGTGGTGATCACCATGATCGCCAGCACCAGCATCGAAAGGGTCATCCCTCCTGCAATCAGGGTGCGGCCGCTGAGCTGTCCCACCATCCCTTCCAGAATCAATTTCACGAACACGGTCAAACCCAGCAATCCGTAGACGATGGAGGGCACACCCGCCAGGTTGCGGATGTTGGCCACCAGAATCCTGGTGAGCCGGGTGTCTCGGGCATATTCCTCCAGGTATATGGCGGCGGCTACTCCCAGCGGGAAGGAGAGTATCACCACCACCACGGTGAGCATCACCGATCCGAATATGCCTTGGACCATGCCGGTTTCCTCGGGGCGGGGGGAGAGGTCGTTGGTGATCACCGACCAACCGCGCTCCTGCCAGACCGGCATCGACTTGGCCACGACATCCCAGAGCAACACAACCAGGATCGCCAGGGAAGCCAGCAGGGAAATCAACAGCGTCAGCGCCACCAGGGGATTGATGACATTGACCTTTCGGCCTTCCAGCGCCCTTCGCAGCATGTCCTGGGTCACGGCGGTGGAACCGGATCCTATGGTGCGGGTAGCCACTGTTATTCCTCCCCCACTTCTAATACTTCTGCCGGAAACGCCGCACCAGACGCTCGCTTCCGATGTTCAGGACCAAGGTCATCAAAAACAACAAGAGCCCCACAAAGAAGAGGCTCTGGAAAGCCGCCACGCCGCCGGCAACCTGATCGGAACCGATGGCCAGCGAAGCCATGGCGCCGGTCATGGTCTGACCGCCGTTCAGGGGACTCAACTGGAGAAGCGACCCGCCGGTCGCCCCGGCTGCAATAGCCACCACCATGGTCTCGCCGATCGAGCGGGACAGACCGAGAATGAGCGCGGCGACGATCCCCGACAGAGCAGCGGGGAACACCACCCGCAAGGATGTGTGCCATTTCTTGGCGCCCAGTCCGTACGAGGCTTCCCGAAGGGACCGGGGCACGGCCTGCATGGCATCCTCGGAAACCGACGAAACCAGGGGAATGATCAGGATCCCCACCCCGATTCCCGCCGCCATCAGGTTGGACTGTTGGGTCGTGTCCCAGATGTTGCGGAGGATGTCGGGTGTGATGAACCGGAGGGCGAAGTAGCCGAGCACCACGCTCGGTATCCCGGCCAGGATCTCCAACACCGGTTTCAGCACCCGTCTTACCCCCGGTTTGGCGTATTCGCTCAGATATATGGCGGCGCCCAGACCCAGGGGGGTGGCGACCGTCATAGCGATGCCGGACACCGCCAGGGTGTGCCACACAATGGTGCGCAGGTCGAAGCGATCCCGGCGGGGGAACCACCCGTCGGCGAACAGCGACCCCAGTCCCTCCTCCACCTCGGAGGCGATGCTCTGCAGGAAGGCCACCGCCTCCCCAACCAGGCTCAGCACGATTGCGACGCTGACCAGGATTGTGAAGACGGCGGCCGACAGGAACACCCTGCGCACGGTGCGCTCATGGCGCAGGCGCCGAGGATCACCGGACAGGTCCAGTGAACCCTGGGTTTCCAGCACGTTTATTCCCTACCTGTCTATTCCGATTGATACATCCTACCCACCAGAGGCCCAGGCGGACATTGTTGCGGCTATTTCGTCGTCGGGCAGGGTTACATAGCCTGCTTCGGCGACCGAGGAGAACCCGTCACCCAGGTAGAAGTCCACGAACGGACCCAACGCCGGGTTATCAGCCATACGGCTCAACGAAACATAGATGAACAGCGGACGCGACAACGGATACGAACCATCAGCGATCGACCCGATCGAAGGCGCCACACAACCGTCACCACCATCAACCTCGATCGCCTTCACCACCGAACTGTTCTCAACAAAGAAAGCAAAACCGACCCAACCGAACGAAGTCGGATTGGAACTGATGTTGTCCACGATCACATTGTCATTCGCCGAAGCCTGATAATCGACACGAGTCGGCTCATCGTGACCACGCTCCTCGGTGATGTCCTCCAACGCCAACTCAACGAAAGCATCGAACGTTCCCGACTCCTCACCAGGAGCGGTAATCACCAACGGAGCATCCGGATACGGAGCATGCGAACCGCCCAAACCGGCCGCAGCCAACTCCGAAGCCAACCCGTTGGCATCCGACCACGACTGGAAACCCTCGGACTCCGCGCCAACCAACGCATACAAGTCACCAAGGTCCAAACAACTAACAGCATCATTCTCCGGCGACGTCAAAACGCTGATACCGTCAAAGGCGACCTTCAACTCCACCCACTCGACACCAGCCTCAGCGCAAGCCTGCGCCTCAGAATCCTTGATAGCCCGGGAAGCATCCGAGATGTCGGTCTCACCAGCACAGAAACGCTGGAAACCATCACCCGTGCCAGGACCCTCAACCGAGATACCCACACCAGGATTAGCGGCATTGAACCGCTCCGCCACCAAAGCCGTGATCGGCTCCACCGTCGAAGAGCCCGACACCTCAATCGAACCCGAAAGTCCATCCGTCGCTTCTTCGGCGGGCTCGGCAGTGGCGGAGGATTCTTCGGCGGGCTCGACAGTTGCAGCGGTAGTGGCGGAGGATTCTTCGGCGTCCCCTCCACAGGCTGCCGCAACCAGTAGCAGGGCGGCAAGAACAGCTCCCGGACGCAGGGAACTTTTGGCTAACTTCATCGGACTTCCGACTCCTTACTCGAGTACATGTTCACGACCCACTGGACCATCTTTGGTGGTGGGTGCGGGTCAAGCCCACAACTTCCAAGCTACGGGAGGAAAGTGAACACCCATCCCTGCGCTATGTGAACGGAATGTGAATTCTTGGGGTTACTTCACAAAAGTCAGAGGCGAGCGTAGGCTCTGGCCTCCGCCAGGGTCTGCAATTCCAGGTGGGCGACGCGGCCGCGGGACCCCTCCACCTTGGTCCACTTGGCATCCGGTCCCAAAATCCAGGCGAGGGTGTCGTCAGCCAGCAACACCTCGAACATCTCGTCGATGCGGAACCGCAGGTCGGGGTCCTCGACGGGCACCATCACCTCCACCCTCGAGTCGAGGTTTCGGGGCATCATGTCAGCCGAACCCATGTAATAGACGACACGGTCCTCCCGGTTTCCGAACCGGTAGACCCGCGAGTGCTCCAGGTATCGCCCCACCAGGGACCGCACCCGGATGTTCTCCGACATTCCGGGCACGCCCGGCACCAGGCAACAGATGCCGCGCACCACCAAGTCGATCCTCGCTCCCGCGTTCGAGGCCTCATACAGCGCCTCGATCATCGCCTTGTCCAACAGTGAATTCATCTTCATGGTGATCTGGCCCCCCGGACGGGCCTGAGAGGCGATGAGTTGGAGAAACCGCGGCCGGGTGAACACGGGCGAGACCAGCAACTTCCGGTAGTTGGGGTGGCGACTGTACCCGGTGAGAAAGTTGAAGAGGAAGCTCAAATCGGCGCCGACTTCCTGGTCACAGGTGAACAGCCCCAGATCCTCGTAGATGCGGGCGGTCTGCTCGTTGTAATTGCCGGTGCCGACGTGGGAATAGCGGCGAATCATCCCCTCCTCCTGCCTCACCACCAGAGTGATCTTGGTGTGGGTCTTCAGGCCGACCACCCCGTAGACCACGTGCACGCCGGTTTCCTCCAACCGCTGAGCCCAAGTGATGTTGCGGTCCTCGTCGAAGCGGGCCTTCAACTCCACCAGCGCCACCACCTGCTTACCGCGCTCTGCTGCCTCCATCAGGGCATTCATGATCACCGAGTCGGAAGAAGTCCGATACAGGGTCTGCTTGATGGCCAGAACATCAGGGTCGGCAGCGGCCTGGGCAATGAACTCCTCCACGGAGGTGGCGAAGGACTCGTAGGGGTGATGCACCAGGATGTCACCCTCCCGGATCGCCTCGAAGAAGTCCAACTGCTCGCTGATCCTTCCGGCCAGGCGGGGATGGGTCACCCATGTCCAGGGGGGATACAGCAACTCCGGGCGGGGAAGGGTGGCCAAAAAGCCCAGGTCGGCCAGGTTCAACACCCCGTCCATCACAAACACATCAGACTCGGTGATCTGCAATTCCCGGGTGAGCAGGTCCAATACCTCGGCGGTCATGGATCCGGTCACCTCCAGGCGGACGGCCCGGCCGAACCGCCTCCGCGTCAACTCCGACTCAACGGCGGCCAGAAGGTCCCCGCCCTCGTCCTCCTCCAACTCGAAGTCGGCGTTGCGGGTGACGCGGAACGGGTAATAGTCCAGGATGCGCATTCCCGGGAACAACTGGTCGAGGTGGGTTGCGATCACCTCATCCAGGGGAACGAACCATCCAGGCTGGGACAGGGGAGCGAAAGCAGGGAGGATCGGCGGAATCTTGACGCGGGCAAATCGCAGTACCTTGCTCCTCTTCTCCTGCACCTGTATCGCCAGGTTCAGCGAGAGACTGGAGATGTGGGGAAAGGGATGGGCGGGATCCACCGCCAAAGGCGTCAAGACCGGAAAGACAGTGTCGTGGAAGTATTCCTGGAGACGGGAGACCTCTTCATCGTCGAGGTCCGCATAGGTCTTCAGCCCAATCCCGGCCTCGGCCAGGGCCGGTTGCAAGAGATCCCGATAGGTCTTGGAGGCGCGCAGATACTGTTCAGTGGTCTCGGCGCTGATAGCCGCCAGGGTCTGCCTGGCGGTGCGACCATCGGGGGTGGTTCCCACCACACCGTGGGCAACCTGCTCCTTGAGTCCTGCCACCCTCACCTGGAAGAATTCATCCAGGTTGGACGCCCAGATGGAGAGAAACCGAACCTTCTCCAGCAGGGGAACTTCTTCCTGTTCGGATAGGGCGAGGACCCTGCTGTTGAAGTCCAGCCATGACAGTTCCCGGTTCAGAACCCGGGGCGAGGTCTCTAGCGGGGGCATCAGCACGTCACTTTAATTTTAGGGCAACAGAGGTTACCCGGCCTGCCCCCCGGTCATCATCGGGTTTTGTCCGCCGCCCGGAAGCTTTTCCCCCTAATGACATGTTCTTGATATTCTTTGTATGGCCATGAGTGTTTATCAACCACCGCTTCGTGACATTGATTTCGTCTTGGAGCACATCGTGGATTTGGAGTCTCTGTCCAAGCTCAATGGATACCAACAGGCAGATCCTGCCACGGTCAATTACCTCTTGGAGGAGGCTGGGCGGTTCTTCGCCGAGGTGGTAGCACCCCTGAACCCGGTGGGGGATGCCGAGGGATCGGTGCTCACCTCGGAGGGAACGGTGAGGACGCCCACCGGATTCAAGGCGGCCTACCAGCGTTTGGTGGAGGCGGGATGGCAGGGGATATCCCTCCCCGGCGAATGGGGAGGAGGGGGCATGCCGCAGGTGGTGGGTTTTGCCGTAGACGAGATGATGATCTCCTCGAGCCTGGCGTTCTCGCTTTGCGCCACGCTCACCGCCGGGAGCGTCCACATGCTCAGCATGCACGGATCACCCGAACAGAAGCACATCTTTTTGGAGAAGCTGATCTCTGGCGAGTGGTCGGGCACCATGAACCTGACCGAGCCCCATGCGGGTTCCGACGTCGGCGCCCTCAACACCAAGGCGGTCCCCCAGCCGGACGGGTCCTATCTGATAACAGGCACCAAGATCTTCATCACCTGGGGCGACCACGACATGGCGGACAACATCATTCACACCGTCTTGGCGCGGATCCCCGGGGGGCCACCGGGGACCAAGGGCATTTCCCTTTTCATAGTGCCCAAACGGCTGGTGGGCCCCGATGGCAAGCCCGGAGAATTGAACGACATCCGCACCGTGTCGCTGGAGCACAAACTGGGCATCCACGGAAGCCCCACCTGCATGCTCTCCTACGGCGAGAACGACGGGGCGGTGGGATACCTGGTGGGTCCCGAACACGGGGGCATGGCGCGCATGTTCACCATGATGAACACCGCTCGCATCGCGGTGGGACAGGGTGGGCTGGCGGTGGCGGAACGCGCCTACCAGAAGGCGCTGGAATTCTCCTGGCAGCGGCGCCAGGGAAGGGCTGTGGGAGCCCCTGCGGGTGAGCAGTCGCTCATCGTCGAGCACCCCGACATCCGCCGGATGCTGGCGACCATGAAGGCCCAGGTCGAGGCGATGAGAGCCTTGCTGTTCTATTGCGTGGCCTCGGTCGACCGCGCCTATTACGCCGAGAGCGAAGAGGAGCGGACCGCCAAACAGGAACTGGTGGCGCTCCTCACCCCCGTCGCCAAGGCTTGGTGCAGCGACCTGGGAGTGGAGATCGCCTCGCAGGGGATCCAGGTCCATGGTGGAATGGGGTTCGTTGAGGAGACCGGCGCCGCGCAGTTCTTCCGTGACTCACGTATCAGTCCCATCTACGAGGGCACCAACGGCATCCAGGCCATCGACCTGGTGATCAGAAAGCTCCCCATGCGGTCGGGTGGGGTGGTCAAGGATTTCCTGGCAGAGGTGTTGGCCACAGCCACGGAGGCCTCCTCGGTCGACCAGTTGCGAACGGCCGGCGAGCAGTTGCAGCAATCCGTTCAGAGTCTGGGTCGGGCCAGCATGGCGCTGAGCGCCAGCCTGGCCAAAGGCGCCTACAAGGATGCGCTGGCCGGTGCCTACCCGTACATGACGATGTTCGGAACGGTCGTAGGAGGATGGTTGATGGTCCGATCGGCACAGGCTGCCCTGAGTCGCATCGGCGCCAACTCCGCCGATGACGACTGGCTTCGACAAAAGGTCACCACCGCCCGTTTCTACTGCGAGCATCTCCTCCCCCAGGCCAACTCTTTGGAAGGCCCGGCATCGGGCGGCGCCGATCTACTCTACGAGTTGGATCTGACACCGGAGATGGCGGCTAACTAAGCGGCTTACCAAAAGGACAAACTATGAGACCCATTCACTTTGAATGCCAGAGTCCCGATCCGGCCTCCACCATGGAGTTCTTCTCGAAAGCCCTGGGATGGGAATTCGAGGGCTGGCATGACTTCCCGTACTGGCTGGCCACCACCGGTCCCGAGGAACAGCCAGGCATCAACGGGGCGGTGATGCCTGCTCCCGACAGTCAGCCTCGCACGGTGATGGTCATGGAAGTGCCGGACATCGTTCAGGCACTGGAGGGGGTCACCTCCGCGGGCGGGGAGATGGTGATGCCCGTCCAAGACATTCCCGGGGTGGGGCAGTCGGCCTACTGCCGTGATCCCCAAGGTCTTCTGTTCGGCCTTTTCCAAGGACTGCCGGCCGACCCGTCCGAGGGCTCCTGAGGGACCCCATGGTGCGTTCGGGAACAAGGAGACTTTCATGAAGAGGCGACGCGTGGCTGTAACAGGGATGGGCGTGGTCACCGGACCCGGCCAAGGCATTGAAGACTTCTGGGAGGGGCTGACCAAGGATCCCGGCAAGGGGCCTTTCACGATCGACGACTGGGATCCCTCGGCATTGATCCCCCGCAGGGAGGCCCGCCGTCTGGACGTGTTTTCCCAATACGCCCGGGTAGCCGCTCACGAAGCGCTGGAAATGGCCGGAGATCACGGCACGGCCGCCGACCGCTCGGGAGCCTGTGTGGGAACCGGAATCGGTGGGATGCAGTCATTTGAGAACCTGGTGAACGCCGTGTACCACAGTCCCAGGCCTCGTCCCTCCCCGCTGGCCATCCCCATGATGATGGGAAACGCCGCGGCAGCGGACATCTCCATCACCTTTGGATTCCTGGGGCCGGCGACCACCCAGACCTTGGCCTGTGCGGCCGGCGCCCAGGCGATCTGCGACGCGCTTCGCCAGATTCAGTGGGGATACGCCGACCTGATGGTGGCGGGCGGATCCGAAGCAGCGGTAAGACCGGCCTCCATCGCCGGGTTCCGGGTCGCCCGGGCGTTGTCTCCCACCGACGAGTCGCGGCCCTTCGACGTGGACCGCAACGGGTTTGTGGTGGGCGAGGGCGCCGCCATGATGGTCTTGGAAGAGTGGGATCAGGCCCACAGCCGCGGTGCAGACATCCTGGCGGAAGTGCTGGGAGCCGGCACCAGTTCCGACGCCCATCACATCACCGCTCCACACCCCGACGGCGATGGCGCCCGCCGCGCCTTGGAATGGGCGCTGGAAGACGCAGGCGCCACCCCCGAACAGGTGGGCTACATCAACGCCCACGGAACCGCCACTCCGCTCAACGACGCCGGAGAGGGACAGGTGATCGCCTCAATATGGGGCGACAATCAACCGCTGGTGTCCTCTATCAAAGGAACCACCGGCCATGCGTTGGGCGCCAGCGGCGGGATCGAAGCGGTGGCGTCGGTTCTGGCCATCAGCCGTGGACAGGTTCCCCCCAACGTCGGCCTGCGGGAACAGGATCCCCAGATTCCCCTGCACCGGATAGCAGTGGAGCGAGAGGATTGGGATCCCGGGCTGGCGGTCTCCAACTCCTTCGGGTTCGGCGGCCACAATACGGTGCTGGTGTTCGGCCCCGCAGATTGAATCCCGGCCGAAGAGACGGCCTGTGTTCTCCATAGTTCTCTACCAACCGGAGATTCCTCCCAACACCGGCGCAGTGATGCGACTGGCTGCCAACACCGGGTGCAGATTGCACCTGATCGAACCGCTGGGCTTCCAGATGTCCCATACCCGACTGCGCCGGGCGGGAATGGACTACCGCGACAAGGCGGTGACCGAGGTACATGCGAGTCTGCGAGCGTGGCAGGAGGAATGCCGTCCTCGCCGGGTCATCGCCTTCTCACCCCACTCCCAACTGTGGCACTCCGAACTCGAATACCTGCCTGGCGACGCTTTGCTGTTCGGCCCCGAGTCGGTGGGGTTGCCCGCTGCAGTGCTGTCAGCACCCTGGGTAGACGACACGGTCCGGATCCCCATGCTCCCCGACGTCCGAAGCCTCAATCTCGCCAACTCGGTCTCCGTCGCGGTATATGAAGCCTGGCGCCAGCATGGTCACCGAGGCGCAACGTGACGTAGCCCTGGTTCCAACAATAAAAGCCACAAAAACAATAAAAGCTACAAAAGGCTATTCGCCTCTAGAGTCAGGCAAACAATAAAAGTCACAAAAGGCTAAACCTGTCTCGGATATGGCAAACAACGGCAACCCCTTTACCCCTGCGTTCGGCACCTCACCGCCCGTGTTGGCGGGTCGCGACAGCATTCTGGCCGACTGGGACAGCGCCCTCGAAGCAGGACCACGACACCCCGACTACACCCTCCTCTTCCTGGGAATGCGAGGCGCCGGAAAGACCGCCATGCTCAACGCGGTGGAAGACCGTGCCAGATTACGCGGATGGGTGACCATCTCCGAAGACTCCACCCACCCCGGATTCCTGTCTCGGGTCACCAAAGCAGCGATCTCTCTTCTGACCGATTTCGATCCTGCCAGGATCCGCGGCCAGGTCACCGGCATGAGAGTGGCCAGCTTGGGAATCGACTTCGAGCGCCGACCCATACCGGAACCTTCCCAGGACCTCCGAGCCGTGCTCACCCAGTTGGCCGATCTCTTGCAACCAACCGGCGCCGGATTGCTAATCACCATTGATGAGATGCAGGGGGCCGACGTCGACGAGATTCGCCGGTTCGCAAGCATCATCCAACATGTGACCCGCAGAGAAGAAAGACCTGTCGCTTTCGTGGGCGCCGGACTCCCCGAGATCGAAGACAGATTCCTGTCAGGTGATGCGGTCACCTTCCTGCAACGTTGCGCCCGCCGGGACATCGGACCACTTGATGATCAAGCCACCGCTACCGCCCTGGCGCTTCCGATCCGGGACCTCAACGCCTCCATCACTTCCGATGCCCTTGACGCTGCGGTCCGGGCTGTCTCAGGCTATGCCTTCATGACACAACTGGTGGGTTTTCACATGTGGAAGGCGGCCGCCGACCCGTTTGCCGGGATCACTTCCCGAGAAGCCGCCGCCGGTATCGCGGAGGCGAAGATGCAAATGGCAAGACTGGTGCTGGAACCCATCTGGAAGACCCTGTCGGACATGGACCGCCGATTCCTACTCGCGATGACCCAAGACAGCGAAGAGTCCCAATTGGCTGAAATCGCTAGCCGAATAGAGAGAAATGTTGGATACGCAGGGGTGTACCGGCGTCGCCTTATCCAAAAGGGTATGATCGTACCGGTCCGCCACGGATGGATTGCCTTCGCTCATCACTCCACCCGCGGGTGGCTGAAGCAGCTACCCCTTTATGGCACAAGACAACCTAGCGGTCCCCTAAGGAGAGCGGATTGACGAGAACCGGCCCCAGGGGTCCTTCCTGGCGGACCACCCGCCCTTCCCTGATCCGCCGGGCGGTAACACTGTCCAGGTTCGCCAGTTTCTTGGCGCCTTCCAGGGCCGTCAGGTCGCCGCCGTAGTAGTCAAACCACGGTAATCCGGCGTCGGTGTATTGGCGAGCAGTGGGCGGCTTGTCCGGGGGGGAGACGCCGCAGACCGTGAAATACTGAACGCTGTTGACGATGTGCACGAAGCAACGGGCACTCGCCTCGGTGTCCCAGACTTCAATCCCGTAGTCGTCCTCGTAGATCTCCTGTGTCATGAGGCCGCCGGGCGCCAACCCCATGTCCATGGAAGCCGGCGCCATGCAATACATGACATCTTCAAACGCATGTGAACCTACGCGCCCCTGTCGCGCCTCATACTCCGAGGCCTTCATCGGGTATACGGTGATCTGGACGCCACCATGCCGGGCTTCTTCGGTCAACTGCTCCTCGGCCGTGTAGCCCGCTCCCAGGGGCATGGCCACGAACTGGCGAATCAGGCCCCTCTTGACACAGAACCCGTCCAGCCAGGGCTGGTCCGGAACTACGAGGTAGTCCTGCGGTTCCTCAATGAGGCCGTCGGTCCACTCCTCGCCGGTGAGCGCGTTGATCTTGCCGGCGGTCACCTTCACGGCCATGGGATAGTCGCCGCTGAAGTTGATCCACATCGCCTCTGCTTGATACATCGGGAAGAAGACGCCGCCGTGTTGGCTCCAAGCCTGGGGAGTCTTGTCCGAGAAATCGTCCACCAGTTCCAAGGGGAACCTCCCGAGCCCCGGCGGAAGAAAGTGTCTTCGACCGTCGTCGGGAATTCGCAGAGTGCGCTGGAACTCAAGAGTGAACTCTGCCTGCTCATGCACTTGAGGCATCCGAAACACCAGACGGTCATCTTCGAGTGTCACCACCGCTGATCCTTCCTTGGTCTCCTCGTTCCGGTGGTGTTCTCTCAGCTGGTTCATCATTCCAATCCTTCCTGGCCAAACAACCTTTTGACTCCTATTCAAAGCAGGGGGGTGTGACAGTTGTCGCAAGCCAAGGAACCCTCCGATCTCCTCACAACCGGTCCAAGCCGTTTATCGCGAAAACAATCAGTACCTCGCGAAATGCGGGTGGGACTGGTTCCCTGTTGGGTCCCTCCCCCGCCACCTCCATTCCGTGGTTATTCGCGAGATCTCCACGCTGGGAAGCGGTTGGAGGTTTCGCCTCTTGGATTGTTCCGGCCGGGGTGAGCTCTTGAGTTTCCGGCCGGTTGGGTCTACTGGTAGCTGATAGTCAATATGAACCAATGTCCAGGGAAAAGTCAACACCCGGGCGGGGGTTTGTTTCCCAATCTCACCCCGGTACTCACCAGTCCTCAACCCGGTGGGGGTCTGCTTCGACCGCGTCGTGCGGTTGATGTCTTGACCGGCCGTGATCTTCGGCCACCGGAAGACGGTGGTCGCAGCACATACTTGCCGCTGGGGGTTTGAACAACCTCCCAGTCTTGGTCGTGGACTCGGTGGTGGCACCGACTGCACAACAGGGCCATGTTGTCGATGTCGGTGGGGCCTCCGTCCTGCCAGTAGACAAGGTGATGCGCCTGACACCAGGCGGGATCGGCGCCGCATCCCACACAGTTGTGGTCGCGGGCGATCAACAGCATCTTTTGGGTGGGAGAAGCAACCCGTCTGGACGTCCCCGCCCATAACACTTGGCCTCTACTGTCGAATATGGCAGGAAGAATCCGGCCCTGGCAGGCCAGGTCCTTGACTACTTCCACCGGCAACGGGGTACCGTCACCCAGCCGGGCATCACGAATCATTTGGGTGATCGGGTCGTATTGGGCGACTAACACCAGCACCGGACCCTGACCACCCTGCTTCTTCTTTTTCTTCTTGCCGTCCTCTTCCTGGCGGTCCCCGCACAACAACTCCACCAACGCGTCCGCCATGCGCTGCCCGGTGGTCGGGCGATGCCGCGAGTCTTCCTCCCGCCACATCTGGTTGGTCATCCTCGACAGGGCGCCTTTGGTCTTGGCGCCGTTGATCGGATCCAACAGGGCATGCAAGACCGTCATCCCGCTGCCCCGGTCCACTCGAATCCACGCCTTGCGATTAGAGCGCTGCCGCCGCAGGATCGACATTCCGTCGTCCTCGTTACGCTGCTGGACGTGCCGGCGGGCGGTGTGAGCAAACACATCCACGGGTTGTTTCTGGGCCTTGTCCACCAACTCTTGCTCATCAATGTCGCCGTCTTGGGCGGTCTTGACAATGATCTTGGCGTGACCGTACGAGATCTTCCCCCTGCCAAAGGCATCAGAGGTGACCGGCAACTCGTTCAGCCCCTTGCCGGTCTCCAACTCTTGCCGGGTGCCCCGGGTGGATTGACCGGACTTGTCCCGCAGGGTCTTCTCCGCAAAACCATTCCCTGCCCGGCGGGCAAGTTCGGCCGCCGCCTCTGCCCGGAATGCCTCGACCTTGGCCTTCGCTTCACTGGCCGTACGGATCCGCTCCTTCAAGTCCTCCACGGAAGCACCCTTCACCGGAGCAGGCGGCAACACCACCCGCACCCGATGAACCGATCCCCCTTGAGATCCTCCCTCATTCATACTCTCCACTATACCCCAGGGGTGTGACAACAACTAGTGTCATATCTCGCATTATCTGCTATAAATATCTAACAGAACAGCAGAACAGGTCATCCAGGTTCGTTTGGATACCCAGAGCCCGGCAACCTACCGGGGGAAAGCCAGGTCTATCTCTTCCTGGGTCCAGTATCCCTCTACGGGACGCATCCCCTCTTGTCTCCCGTAGTGCGCGAGCCGCACATTGTCCCATTCATTGAAGATCTCGATGGCGTCGAACACGCTCTCAGGGCTGACCGCCTTCAAAGCCTTCCATCCTTCACTTCTCGGCTTGGGGAGGTTGGAGGTCAAGATCAGCAGCGGAGTATCCAACCGGGCCATCCGAAGGACATGAGCCCTGCCCAGGGCCTTCCACAGGGTGTCGGTTCGCTGCAGGCCCGGCCTGACGGTGGTGAACGCCCCTGAGACATCCACATACCACCTTCTTCCTTGCTGATTCTCAACCAGGAAGTTGTACTGGATGCCAACCGCCGGAATCTTGGGTTTGGTCTTGACGATCGTAAACCCGGCTTCTTCAAGAGCAATCCGAGCCAGATCCTGCACCTTCTTACCTTCTCTGACCGCCCGAGCCTGAAAGTGCTCGATGGACGGACGGGCCCCTGAAATGCCGGCAAGTTGCCGGGTTCCGTTGACGGCAGGCTCCGGTTCGGGATCCTGGTCCAACAGCGACGGCCGCCGCCTTGCCCGTTCCAGCCTGCTGTGAGCTATGTCCACGTAGTCGGAATTGATGTCGTATCCAACTGCCCTCCGCCATGCCTTGTAGGCAGCCACCAGTGTGGTCCCCGACCCCATGAAGGGATCCAGCACCAGATCATCCTGGTATGTATAGAGGTCAATGAGTCTCAGTGGCAGTTCCACCGGGAAAGGAGCGGGATGGGAGACCCGGCGAGCGCTCTCAGCAGGGATCTCCCAGACGTCAAGCGTGGCTTCCACGAACTCGTCATTGGGGAGGGTGGCGATATTGGGGAGCCCCGCCTTCTTGCGGACCGCCCGTTTCTTGGCCCGATCGAACCGGCCCTTGCTCGCCACGATGATCCTCTCGGTGGTGTCCCGAAGCACCGGATTGGACGGTTGCCGGAAAGACCCCCAGGCCACCGCCCCTCCCATGGCCTTGGACTTTCTCCAGATGATCTCCCCCCGCATCAACAGACCAAGATTCTCGAATATCTTGATGACATCCGCCGAGAGGCTGCGATAAGGCTTGCGACCCAGATTCGCCACATTGACGGCGATCCGACCTCCCGGTTCCAGCACCCGGATGCACTCGTAGAAAGCGTCATACAGCAACTGGAGGTATTCCCGATAGGTCCTCGGAATTACCACCCCATGAGCATCGGGATGAACGCTGTGGATCACCTCGTTCTCATAAGCCTTGCCCACGAAGTAGGGAGGCGAGGTCACCACCAGCGCAACGGACCGGTCGGGAATCTGATGCATTCTCCTGGCATCTCCCAGGATCGGACCCTCAGTTTGAGGTCGGGGTCCGATCCGGTCGTCGTCGTTGATGATCGGTGGCTGGAAACGCGCATAGAAGGACGAAGAGTCGTGACTCTCTCTGCGACCCGACCCGAAAACGGAGGTACTGGTAGGGCGGCGTGGAGGCCGGGACGCGCGTTCAACCATCGCGTGAAGCATAAGAGCGCACCCTCCCCAGTTGAGGGAACCTCGCCCACGGCACATCTCGCCGTCAACTATCTTGCAAAGCACCCGTGGATCACTAGGTTTCGAAAGAGTCTCGAATAAAGGAGCGCGCTTGAACACTTCGGGTTCGATCAGGAGGACAGCAATGTGGTTGGTTCCTGCGCTGCTATTGGCGGCCTGCGCTGCTGAGGCCGACCCTGTCCCGGTCTCCCAGACCACCGTAGCCGCAGACACTCAGGCGACAACGTCGCCGACCGTCTCCTCCGCCTCGACCACCTCTGCCACCACCCAACAAGCGCCTTCCCAACAGCCCGAGGAATCCTCGCCCACCACAGCACCCGACACCGCGGCTACAGCACCCTCTACGACTTCCTCCACCACCCTTACCGATGACCGGGAATCGTCTTCGTCCACGACTCTCCCTCCGCCCGGGCCTCCTGACAGTCTTCGGTTCGTGGAGGTGGCCAGGGGAGCACGGAACCCGATCTTCCTCACCGCCTCTCCGGGCGCAGAACACTCCTACCTGGCCGAACAGGGAGGTCGGATCCTGTATATAGCCAATGATGAGATCGCCGATCAGCCGGTGCTGGACATAACCGACCAGGTCACGTTCCGCGGCGAGCAGGGACTGCTGGGAATAGCACTCCACCCGACCCAGCCAGACCGTCTGTTCGTGCACTACAGCAACCGAAGCGGGCACACCGCGCTCTCCGAATACTCACTCTCCGATGACGGCCGAACCGCCGACCCGGACTCGGAGAGGCTCATCTTCTTTGCTCAACAGCCGGCCACCAACCACAACGGCGGCATGATCCAGTTCGGGCCCGACGGCTTTCTGTACCTGGGACTCGGGGACGGCGGCCGGTCGGGTGACTACTACGGCCACGGCCAACGCCCCGACACTCCGCTGGCGGCCCTGGTGCGCATTCACCCCGATCAGGTCACCTCGCAGGTGTGGTGGTACGGCCTCCGCAACCCCTGGCGGTTCTGGATTGACGATCCCACCGGTCTGGTCTACATCGCCGACGTCGGCCAGGACGCCTATGAGGAGGTCAGCATCGCCCCCCTGTCCGAGCCCGATCTGAACTTCGGATGGCCCATCACCGAGGGTTTGCACTGCTACGAACCCCGCCAAGGCTGCGATCCGGCGGGTCTAACCCTCCCGGCGCTGGAGATCTCCCACGACGACGGCGGAACCTGTTCGATAACCGGCGGCATGGTCTATCGAGGCCCAAGCATGCCCGGCCTGTGGGGCCACTACTTCTACTCCGACTACTGCGGCGGATACCTCCGCAGCTTCCAATGGAACGGCGCCCTGGCAACCGACTTGCGAGAATGGACGCCCGACCTGGGCAACGTAGTCTCCTTCGGCACCGACGGATCGGGAGAGTTGTACGTCCTGACCACCGATGCTGTTTACCGCATCGAGCCTGGCTCCTGAGCCGCTCGTTTTCATTATCACAGCCCCGTGCCACCGGTTACCATGCCAGAAGATGAGTGTTGTGTCGGAGTTCCTTGGCACGACCTTCCGAGTCACTTACGAGAAATGTGGAGCCGCACATGTCGGTGCTCTACTGGGACTGGAGTGGACCGGAACTGTCAGCCAAGTACGGATTGGAGAGCCGCCGCGTCATTGATGGCTGGCTGCCCGAGTTGGGTACGGACGAGACATGTGGGTGGAGGAGGATCTGGCTGAGTTGGAGAAAGCCTGGGGAGACAGCCGCGCCAGCAAAACCCTCACCCCGATCTCCCCACCCGATTTAGTCGAGGGTCGGGGATGTACGAGGATTCTGGACAGCCCGTCTACGAGTGGAACGGTCGGCGTTACGTGTACGACTCCACTCGCCGAGAGGAACTCAGGGACATACCAACAATCATCAAGGCAAACCGCTGGAGGGATTCTCGGTTTTGGGTCGAGTACGGCGAACAAGGTGAGGCGGACTTGACGGCCTTCGGTGATGGCATCCGAGGTTCAAACCTGTTTCACTGCTACGAGCCCTGCCCAAGTTGCGCCACAAATGGCCTGACCCTGTCGGTGCTGGAAATCGCCCACAAATGACGGCGGAACCTGCTCGATAACCGGCAGCAGCGTCTACGGGGGCCAAGCAAATGCCCGGCCTGTGGGGACACTACTTCTACACCAACTACTGCAGGGAGAGTAGGCAATTGCCAGTAACTTCCCTGATCCGGCTTCTTTTGCTTTGAGAAGAATGTATATGAATAGGAGAAAAAGAGGTTTGGAGGCTAACGAAAGTTACAGTAATATATATAAACCATGCTTCAGATCAGTCAGCGGCCCCTCACCGGCTCAGATGCCGATCGCCACCTCTTTGTAGACCGTTCGGCTGAACTCACTCGCTTGGAGCGTGCTGCAGAGCTTGGGTTCAATGTTCTCATACTGGGAGAACGGGGCATCGGGATGACCTCTCTCATGTTCCAACACCAGCGACGCCTGCAGGACAGGGGCCGAGCATGCCACTATGCAAGAGCTTCGAAGTCGGAGAAGTTCGTTGACCTTGCTAACTTGATACGGATGTCGGTGGAGGGACGCGGACCATCCTTTCTGGGACCAGAGAACTCATTCCATGTTCTCTGGTCCGGTGGCGACTCTGACCCTCTCCGAGGCCTCCGGCGCCTAGCCACGGCAGCTAACGAGTCCAACGGTCCGCCGTCAACCATCATTCTCGACGAGATGCACAAGCCCGAGTTGGCCCATGAACTGTTCGGACGCTATCGCGACGAGGTTTGGGAATTGCCTTTCAGGTGGCTGGTCTGCGGGCTGGCAACGAGATCATCTAATTATCTGGAAGCTCCGGCCGACGCCTTTTTTGATTCCGTGCTTCGTCTGGGGCCTCTGGACACCTCAGCCTGCGCCGAGCTTCTGAAAACCCGACTCGACCAAGCAAGCCAGAATGACAGGGAAGCTGCAATGCGAATCACTCTTGAACGCGAGAGCATTATCGACCAATGCCAAGGTAACCCTCGCCGGCTTCTCGAGGGAGCCAGGCGCACTGTCCTGCGAACCTCTGAGGAGTTCGCTGCCGCTAACAAGCTCGTGGCCTCCGCAGCCAAACTCGGAGCGACGGAGAAGCTGGCCATTGAGTATCTCTTGGCAAACGGGCCGACGAGTGCCTCAGACTCTCAACTGCTCAAGGAGTGGTTACTTACAAGGGCACGAGCCACCCAGGTTTTTCGCCGCCTGGAGGAGGCCGGACTTGTTCACGCTTTCCCTGAAAAGGCAGGTGTGGGTCGCCCGCGGAAGCTCTATGCCACCAGTCTCAACACCGGAGAACTCGAGTGAGCATCGAACTGCTTCTCGAGCTTTAGGAGGCCCACGCATTTGATCATGCTCCCCTGCGACGGGATCTCGGTGTTTATCATGTTCCCTTCCACGAGTTGGTGCCGGGAGAGAATCCCGAAACCATCCTAGCAAAGACATCCATTACTCGCTACAGGGCTCCTCTGTCGCGGCAAGTACTCCCATCACAGAGTGGGATCTCTCCAGGTAAGGCCATTCTCAATGTAACTCCACTATCAATAATCCATCAACCGTGCACGTTCAACCAGAGCATATTGAAAGAGGAGCCCTAACCTCAAAACGATGCGAATGACCGGACAAAGGGGCTATTGGCCGGAAATCACAAGGTCGGTCGCAGACAGGAAGATCAGCGTGCAAGAAGGAGTCACCATGGCGCAAACCCCGGGAGTAGATTAGAATTCTGCCCGTGGGAAGTGGCGAACACCTTGTCGGCGGTCATCGGTGTCCTCCGTTTGTGCTTGATGAGCAGGAATGCGAGCTAATGAGCCGGACAGGCGATTACGACTACGAGCATTACGACGACTACAAAGACCCGAAGGACGCCATCTTCTGGATCCCTCATCAGCACGAGGCAAGGATGGTGCAGTTCAACAGGCTCACGGTGACCATCGACGACATCATCAACCGGTGCGGTTACCCGGAGAGCGAACGGGAACGGCTGGCCGTGCTGCATCGTCGCTTGGCGGAGGAGTTCTTGGCAGAGTATCAGGGCCCTCGCGGTGGGTCTGTTCCCCTACTGGAGGAAACCGAGCCCTCTACAGTGGGTTGATCACCATCTGTGCCCTACTGGCCACCTCATCACGCCCAGATTGTCATCTATGACTCGGCGTTGAAACGTGCCTCATTGGAGGACATCCAGTATCTGCTGTCTCTCCATCCTCTACAACTTGATGTCTTGGAGTTCGCCAAGACTCATCTGGGGTGGGACCGCTTCTATCGGAGCAGAAGCACCAGAGTCGTAGGACTGACGACAGGTAATCACCTGCTGGAAGTCGTCCTGCGCCCGGATGGCCGGTCCGAGGGCGAGCGGTGCATAGTGTTCCATGCCCGCTATTTGTGATCTGAGAGTATTCCCCGTCTCTAACGTCTGCGCCTCCACCACGGACCCTCCGGTCGCAGGGGCTGGTTGAGGAAACTCTCCAGACTTTTTCGGTGCAGGACGGTTCAGTCGCCGCTGCTGGCGGCTTCGTCTATGAGGGTGGAGGGGAGGTCGTCCCAGGCGAAGGCGCGCCTGCCGAAGGCATCCCGCTGTTCCCAGACCCGAGTTTGGCGGGTGGTTTGGTGTTTTACCTGGTCAGGGGCATACGCGAGGAAGGTGTTTCCACTACATTCCGGTGTTTGAACCCCTTCAGGGTTGGGTGATGGTGGCTTTGTCCCAGGTGCGGGTGTCGACTCCGATAGCGGCAAGTGCCCGTGTTTGTAGGGGGGGTGCGTCGGGTGGTGAGCGTGATCTGGTGGTTGTTGGTGGTCAGTTCCACGCGGCGGACGCGGTTAAGTTGTTGGAGGGCCCCTGCGGCGGTGAGGTGTTGGTGTTCGAGGTCGGGATCGCGAATGTCTGCTGCGGTGAAAGCCTGGGTGATGAGCGTCTCCATCAAAGCGGCGTACACACAGACCGCGACGTGACCGCGGACTCGTTTCTCGGTCCAGTGTCTCAACGGTCGTAGTCGTAGGAAGTCTTTGAGCACCCGGAACTTACCTACTCGGCCAGCAGTTCGGCCGTGGTCAGGATGCTCGACGACTTTAGTGTTTTCGACAGTTTGCAACTGCCGATAGGCGCCCACGATTTCGGCGGTGTCGGCTTGTGCTGGTGTGAGGCTGGTGGTCAGCACATAACGACCCGCCAAAAGCTTCTCATAGGCCTGGGCTTCTTCGTTGTAGTGGTAGAGAAAACGACCTGGTCCGATCTCGAGGTCGAACAGTCGCCCGACCCGCCCGGTGCCGAGGATTCGTTGGGAGGCTATCCCGATCTTGGCCGGGTCTTTGAGCCTTCCCGAGCGGACGCGGTGTTCCAACGCCAACAACTGCGTTTCGGCAGCGGCGATCATCTCGGTAGTGCGTTGTGTGTCCCGACGGACACGAGCGTCGGACTCGACCACCACTGTGCGGGTCCCGTCTTCGAGGGTGATATCAGCGGCTCTGCAGCCGTGTTCGGGTATTTCAACCCACACAGTGTCTTGGTCAATAGCCGCCAGGGCTTGGGCAGTGACAGAGTCTCGGCGGAGTCTGGTGGCCGCTCTCAGGCCCGAGTTTGGCGGGTGGTTTGGTGTTTTACCTGGTCAGGGGGCATACGCGAAGAAGGTGTTTCCACTACATTCGGTGTTTGAGGCCGATGGTGGGGTTAGGTGATGGTGGCTTTGTCCCAGGTGCGGGTGTCGACTCCGACAGCGGCGAGTATCCGGGTTTGTAGGGGGGTGCGTCGGGTGGTGAGCGTTATCTGGTGGTTGTTGGTGGTCAACTCCACACGGCGGACACGGTGGAGTTGTTGGAGGGCCCGGGCGGCGGTGAGGTGTTGGTGTTCGAGGTCGGGATCTCGAATGTCTGCTGCGGTGAGAGCCTGGGTGATGAGCGTCTCCATCAAAGCGGCGTACACACAGACTGCTACGTGACCGCGGACTCGTTTCTCGGTCCAGTGTCTCACCGGCCGTAGTCGTAGGAAGTCTTTGAGCACCCGGAACTTGTTTTCGACGGTTTGCAACTGCCGATAGCAGGCCACGACTTCGGCGGTGTCGGCTTGTGCGGGGGTGAGGCTGGTGGTCAGCACATAACGACCCGCCAACACCTTCTCATATTCCTGGGCTTCTTCGTTGTAGTGATAGAGAAAACGGCCTGGTCCGATCTCGAGGTCGAACAATCGCCCCACCCGCCCGACACCGAGGATGCGTTGCGCGGCTCTCCCGATCTTGGCCGGGTCTTTCAACCTCCCCGAACGGACGCGATGTTCCAACGCCAACAGCTTGGTTTCGGCAGCGGCGATTAGCTCGGTGGTGCGTTGGGTGTCCCGACGGGCACGAGCGTCGGACTCGACCACCACCGTGCGGGTCCCGTCGGAGAGGGTGACATCCGCGGCTCTGCAACCGTGTTCGGGGATTTCAACCCATACGGTGTTTTGGTCGATAGCCGAAAGGGTTTGGGCGGTGATCCGATCGCGGTGGAGTCTGGTTGCCATCAGGTGATCAAACCCTGCTTGGGTGACCGTTTCCAGGTTGGATGCTGATATGAGACCCCGGTCGGAAACCACACAGATCCTGCCCACCGCGAACCGCTTGGCCAGGTCGTCCAACACACCCGGTAGGGTGGAGGCGTCGTTGGTGTTCCCCGCGAACATGTGATGGGCTATGGGGATCCCGTCTGTGGTGCACAACAGACCGATCACGATCTGGGGCCTGTCCGAGCGATGATCCCGCGAGTACCCGAACACCCTGGAGGGGAACGCTTCGGACTTTTGGGTGGAACCTTCGAAATAGGTGGATGTCAGGTCGTAGCACACCAGCCGCAGGTTTAGGTTGGTCAGGTTGCATAACTGCCTGTACAGGTGCTCCTCGGTCTCTTCTTTGACGTCGGCCACGGCGTCCAGGGCCCGGTAGTACTGGTCCAACGACGGCGCTGACCACCCTTGGGGCATGACCACGTCATATTCTGTCCATTCGGGCAACCGACGTTTCGAACAGGGCGCTACCAGCCGGTTGGCCACCATCGCGAACACCGCATGTTCCAAAACGTCGGCGCCGCGCCTCTTGCCCACATCGGCGAAGAACCCCCCAAGACCCAGTTGCTTCCACACCGCGGCTGCGGCTGCTACCGCTCCCACCGCGGGTGCTCCCTCGGCGACTATCCCGTCAACGTCGACGCGTTGTTTGTGCAGGTGCCGTTCCAACGCCGAAATGATCCGTCCCAACTGCCCGGTCTCGCGCAGAGCAGTGACTTCTCCCAAGCGCAGCAGGGTCCGATGGCCGATCTTCGACCCCTTGCGAACCGTTTCCACCAACGACAAATACTCGTAAACCTTGTCGCCCCTCCTGCGGCGGGTCGTCTTAACGAACATGCCCCACAATAATAGCACCCCGCTCCCCAAACCACCAACAATCTGTCGCCCCTACAAAATCGTACCGGAACAGCACCTCACAACACAAAACCCCAGGTCAACACACCAATCGCCTCCCACCAAACCCCCTGACCCGCCAAACTCGGGTCAGGAGAGTGAGAAGAAACCTAAACTCGTCCTGCAGGTTTCAGCGGCAACTGTCCGCCAATCACCCGGAAGACCCGCTCGGATTCACAACGCGGGCCTGAAAAACTGGGCAGAACTCGTCTGGTTCCCCAACCGAACGCAGCTGGAAAGTGGGGAAGGTCTGATATATGAAACGGACCGAGAGGTGTCGACCAGCCGCCCGGCGGGTTCGCTTTGCCGCTATCTCTTCTCGAGATGCTCCAACACCTGTCGGAAGCCCCGATCAAGCTTCTCCTCCGTCGTCTGCTGGTTCACCTCCACTTTAACGTTGAGCAGGTGAACATCGTGCTTCAACCCGGCCACGTCGTGCTTCAACTCGGCTATATCGTCCCCGACGCGTCTCTCCAAGCTGTTGAGCGCATCAGCAGTCAATGCAGGCACATCCTTAGCGTCCATGTCTGCCACCATACCCCGCACCGGCAACTGGGGGCAATAACAAAACGCCTCCCTATCCGGCCCATGTGCCAGCCGGTACGCGACCCGCGATTCGAATCCCACAAACGAGGCGATTCCCCTCTGCGAGGATAAGCGAGACCCGTTGGAATCGGCGTTCACAACCACCAACAAACAGTCCGCAGGACCACGGGGGAATTCTGCAGATATCCCTTGGGTCCTGCGCCTACTTTCCGCGCCTCCACCAGCGTTGCTTCGACCGCAGGGATCGGCCGAGGAAACTCTCCAGGCTCTTTCTGTGCAGAACCGTTCGGTCGCCGCCGCTGGCGGCTTCGTCGATGAGGGTGGATGGCAGGTCGTCCCAGGCGAAGGCGCGCCTGCCGAAGGCATCCCTCTGTTCCCAGACGATCACGTTGTTCCCGTCGATGGTCCAACCGGTCGGATTGTCGCCCTCCCTCTTGGCGTAGGCCGATGTCCTCAGCAGGGCGAGGACCCGGTCTCTCACCCGGTCGTAGCGCTGGTCGGCGTAATCAAGCCAGGTGGCTTCCCGGCACCAGTGCGGCAGGGAACCCTCGGCCGCCTCTGCCAGGATGGTCCCGAGCACTGACGACGATACCGACAACCAGTCCTCGGGAAGACGGTCCTCTTCCAGGCGGGCCATGACATCGGTCAGATAGCGCCTGTACAGATGCCCGGTCAGCCCTCTTCGGATTTGCTGGACATCACCTTGGAGGGTTTGCCGGAGACCCTCCTTGTGAGCGGGGAGGGCGGTGGTGGTGTAGATCATCATGCTGCGTTTTGCGATCTCATCCGGAAAGGAGTGCGGCTCGGCGTTCATCGACAGGACGAACCCCGGATACTCGGCCACCGAGGGCGGCAACTCGTCTTTGATCATGTCCTTGCCGTGCTGGTTGAAGGCTCTCCGGCCCACATCGTCGAAGACCACCGGGTGACGCCGGTAGGCGTGCTGCAGGCCGCGCAACTGAGCGGTCGTGAATCCCCTCTTGTCGACCGTGTGGGGGCGACCGAACATGGAGGTCGTCAAGGTGTCCACCAGGCTGGTCTTGCCGCAATTGGACTTGCCGAAGATGATGGCGAAGCTGGGATAGCGAACCACGTCACTGTCCCGCAGATGCGCCAGCGAACGTAGATCACAGATGAAGGGCGAGAAGTACAGCCAGGCCATCAGAGTGAAATAGTCACGCTGGAGAGTGGGCACGTCACCCTCGAACGCCCCCTCGTAGTTGCCGAAGAAGTCAAGGATGAGCCGGGCGTCGGCGCGGACCGAGGCGTCGTCCCAACTCAGGGGGAAGTCCTCTCCCGACAGCACCGCCCTACTGCCGGCTCTGTCCAGGGAGAAATGGCGACTGTCCGCCTCGTCGCTCGATTTGACCAGCCGAATGCGGCTCAACTCCCTTTTGACGATCGGGGTGACCCTCTGCTTTCCGGCCCGGAAGGTCGGGATGGCCGCAGCCAGGCGCGGCTTCAACACCGCAGCCACCTTTTCGATCCGCTCCATCTGCACCGGCGCCGACACCTCGACGTCGGCCGGATCGGGCGCCTCGATGATCACGGTGGCTTGGTCGTCCGACAGCACCGGGGCATCCGTCACCTCGATCTCGGCTTGGACTATTCGCTCCTTCGGAAGCGGAATCTCATCGGCGCCTGTATCACGGATGGCGTCGAACATGCGGCTGTAATGACTCCACGCCGCGTCGTCGTTGTCGAACACCACCAGGGTCTCGGGCTGGATACCGGAGAAGGCTCGCTCCGACAGGTTGGCCGAGCCCACTATGACCCGTGTGCCGCGCCCGCCCGACAACAGATACAGCTTGGCGTGGGCCACGTACTGGCGCAGCACCCAGAACCTGGCCTGTCCCTCGGCGACTTTCTCCAGGATGCGCCGGTGTCGTTCATCCCGTAGGCCCATGATGGCCGCCCGGGTCTGTCCGGTCACCACCTTTTGGAAGGCGAGCACATCCAGGAAGTTCCCGAGCACCCCCTCGCTTCCGAACACGCACTCGAAGCTCTCGAAAGTAAAGTCGTCGAGCATCCTGACCACGGCCGAACTGCTGGCCGAGTAGGTAAGGACCCGAAGACTCTCGTATCCTTCGAACAGCGACCAGTCGAACTTCTCCTCGTCCACGAACCGCGCTCGCACCACCCGCAGACCGGCGCCGTCATCGAGCCCGAGAGTCTGGGATTGGGCGGGGAACACTCGGGTTGATTACCTCCTGGTCTTCCTGCACACCGCGGCGTGACGTTCACGGTGTCCTTTGATCTTCATCCGCAGCATTCGACGTCCCTATGCTCGGCCACCCGGCAGGTATCCAAAGGATAGATTCGTGGCAGCATCGGGGACTGTCGGGTCAGGTGGAGGGATGGCGGGGTTTGGACAGGACCCTGCGGACCATCGGCTCGAAGAACTCCAGTGGCTCGGTGGGATAGTCGGGGTCGAATGAGACCTGGTCGTAATCGGCGCAGAACTGCACGGTCCGTTCGTAAAGAGGGTGGTCGCGGTACCGGTCCCGGGCGTCGGGATCACGGTCGTAGTGATGGGCGTAGTACTTCTCCTGAAAGATCCCGTGGTACTTGACGATCCAGTAGTTCTCCTCCGAGACGTAGGGACGCAACAGAGCAGCCGCAACCTCGGAGTGATTGGCGGGACTCAGCACATCGCCGATGTCATGCAACAGCGTCACCACTACCATCTCCTCATCCTCTCCGGCCCGATAGGCGCGGGTGGCCGCCTGCAACGAGTGACCCAGACGGGTGATCTGGTAACCGGTGTGCTCATCCATCGAGCGGAGCCACTGCAGTACCCGATCGGGGAATTCGTCCAACTCCTCCTGCTCATACTCGGACAGGAGCGCATAATCCTCGGCCGTACCGTCCGACATCTTGGTGAAAGAAACCGTTCCGTCCATCAAACCACTCCTTCAAACCACTCCTTTTTGGGAAGACCCCCGGTGGAGGTCGTCAACCGCCTCCTTCCCAACCCGCATTTTATTGCCGGATCCCCGGCCCTCAGAAGAGGGACGTCTGGAGTTGCTTTGCGACCGCGATCTCAGCTTCGGGCGGCCGTGGAGCGTCAAGCCTCCTAAGACCACCACCGCGATGCCAGCGGTTTGCATCCAAGTCAGACTCTCTCCCAGCACCAGCCACGCCACTCCGGAGGATACGACCGGTTGAGCGGTGAGGACTGTCCCCACCGTGCCCGGACCGGCGCGGGCCACCGCGGCGATTTCCAGCAGAATGCCGGCAGCGCTGGCCGCCGCGGCCAAGCCCAGCACCAACCACTTCGAAATCGGCAGGTCGATGGGCCCTATCCCGGAGATCGGCAGTATCAGCATCGCGGCGGAGACCCTCATCCACACCCCGATGGTCACCGGCGGGAGGCCACCCAGGCGATCCACCAAGAGCAGATAGCCCCCCATGAACACTGCCGAGCCGACACCGGCGACGATGCCGATCGGGTCGGCCCGTTCCCAAGTCCAGGTCTCGGTCGCCAGGGAAACGCCCAGGCAGACGATGGCCGCCGCGGCCCACGCCCGCAACGGCACGGGAACGCTCTGTTTCACCCGCGTCCAGATGAGCACAGTAGGAACCATGATGAACGCGAACGTGGCCGAAGGACCCGGACCGAGACGGGCGAGGCTCACGTAATACAGCACCGTCGCCGCTACGACGCACGACCCCAGAAGCAGCAGTGTTCCCAGGCGACCACGCGGGTGCAGAGCCTTCCTCCACCACCCGATGACCATGAAGATCACAAATCCCGCCAGGTTCATCCGGAAGGTCAACTCCAAAGTGGTGTGGTGCGAGAAGAGGTCGAACACGGCCACCGAGACCACAGCGAACAGGACCGTGGAGAGGGCCGCCATGGCCATCCCCTTCCCCGCGTGGGGACGGACATAAGACTCGGTGGGTCGGATGGACCCTGCGGCCTGGGCTGCCACGTGGCTGGTCTTTTTTATGGGTAGGGCTCCTTGGCCCACACCGGGGACGACGCCTGTCGGCCCGTTGCGGACTCGGCTGGTTAAGAACCCTATCGGCTAGGTCGACAGTTCCTCGGGGCGAAGCGGTAGGCCCTCCGCGCCGTTGAGCATGGCGGTGAGCGGGGCCACCTCCGTCTCCCAGCCGGGACTGGCCAGGATTCCCAAACGGTCGGCGGTCGGAGTGAGGAAGAAGCCCTGCTCCTGGTCGGCTTCGAATCGGTCTCGATCCACGAACAGCCTCGGTTTGATCACCGCAGGATCGCCTACCTCCGGGCAGAAGGTCAGGCAGTTCCCACACTCGTTGCACAACTCGGCCAGTATGAAGTATTGCCACCGGTCGGTCATCTCGTCCTTGAGTTCCGGCACGGTCGCCAACCGGATCACCGCATCGTTGGGACAGACGGTGACACAGAAATTGCAGGCCACGCACCCCCACATCTGCAACTCCTTGTCCAAGGCTCGAGGTAGCTTCTCATTGCCCGACAGGTGGTAGTTGCCGGTGTCACTGCCCTCGGTCATAGCCATGACGTGCGCCTCCACCGGACCTCGGTACCCGGCAGCCTGTGCCTCCTGCCACTTGTGACGGTGCCAGGACCCCAGGTCGGTTGCCCCGACTCTTCGCATATCTATCGCCAGGCGGTTGAGCATCGGCGCCAGGCGACCGTAGCCGCCCGGTTTGAGCAGGTCCGAACAGACGGTGACCGGCGCCACTCCCATCCCCAGGGTGTCAGTGAGGTTGTCCTTGCTGACCCCGGCCGAGAAGCTCACTTGAACATCGCCGCCATGGCCTGCAAGATTGAAGACCCCCGGTAGGGCACAGATCAACTCGTCCAGCAAGGTCGAGGTGATCACATGCAGCGGCGGTCCGGACAGATACATGGGATCGTCGGGCATCCAGCCCTTGTCGTTGCCCACCACCAGGGTGTTGCTCAGCTTGATCCCGAACTTCCTGCCGTGCCGACGGGCGAACTCCCGCAGGCCCCCGATCAACTCCAGGCCCTGGTCGAACTGCAGGTCGTCAACGAAGGCCTGCGGCAGCAGCGGGATATGGTCGTACCCGAGCCTTTCGTGGAGGATCTCCTGCACCCGGGCGATGCCCAGCAGGGTCGGATTGAGTTTCACGATCACATCGCACTCGTGCCGGGTCATCAGGTGTTTGGTGATGGCGTCGATCTCATGGGGAGGGCACCCATGGAATGTCGAGAGCGTAACCGTGTCAGCAATCCGGGAAGGGAAGTCAAGATCTCGAAGATGGGCAAACGGCTCGGGTATCTGGGGTCGGAAGGAGTCGATCCGGGCCTTGGCGTTCTTCATCTCCACGATGAAGTCAGACACCTTCTTGGTGGAGATCCCTTCAAGGTCATACCCCACGGACATGTCGAAGACGTAAGACCCCGGGTCGGGACCCACAATCTCGGCCACCGGTTCCCAGTTGGCGAGAATCTGGATCATCATCCAGGCCTTCACGTACTCGATCAAGGACTCCTCCACCCGCAGTTCCTGGCTCCACTCGATGTTGTAGCCGATAGTCTGCATATCGATGCAGGGCCGGCCGATCTCCAACCGGTCGAGCACCTGGACCGTCTTCAATTCGAACAGCCGCGAACCGCCCAGCCACGACAGCACAATGTTCTGGGCCATCTGGCTGTGCGGCCCCGCCGCAGGGCCGATCGGAGAGGCGCAGGGACGTCCCAGAAATGAAAAGCTCAAGTCAAGATCGGGTGGCCTCTTCCAGATCCTGGCCTTGAGAAGATCAAAGATCCGCTGCCGGGACTGCCACTCGGAAGCCACCCTCCCCAACAGCAGATCCAATGGATATGGAGTTAATGGATCGGCGCCGGACATGTTTACAACTTCCTTCCTTTTATGTCTTACAGACGGGCATGAAGACGGGCGGCCTGCTCGGCGGCCTTGGCCCGCACCTCATCGGGATCGACCCGGGTGGCCCGACCCTCCTCCAAGACCACCTCACCCCCGACCTCCACGCGAAGGGGCCGGACCCCCGGAGTGAACGCCAGATGCCAGGGACCCATGGGGGCGTACGACCAGATCACTCGGTCCTCCCTGGCTTCGGGGAACAACTCCCACCCTGTCTCCAGCCAGGACCAAGCTGTCTCGGGAGAGGCCGTCACATCATCTTCTCGCATCCGCAGGTAGGCGGCTCGGAACGCCCCCAGCATGTCGCCTCCGATCCCGTCGGTCCCAAGGGCCACCCGGTTGGGGAACCTGACCGGCCGCGCATACCCCACCCCGTTGTTCAGATTGGACTCAGGATTGTGCAGAATGGTCCCTGCCAACTCCCGGTCGAGGTGGACACAGTGGGCCAGCAGCCAGTCATCCCGTGACCTTGCCTCCAGACGTCGCCCCGCGTCGAGATCCTCGACTCCCTCCGCCACATGGATGTGCACCCCCACTCCCAAGTCCTCGGCGAGGCCACACACCGCCTCCAGGGTGTCATCGGACAGGGTGAAGCAGGCGTGAGCGCCCACCCATCCTCTGCCGCCCTCCGATAGAAACCGACGGTTCTCCTCCAAGCCCCGGCGGGCGCCATCGGGTCCGTGTCTGTCGGTGACCTCATAGGCACAGGCCACCCTAACCCCCACCTCGGCACAGGCATCGGCAATCAGGCTGAGAGACCCCTCTATCGCCGAAGGGGAGGCATGATGGTCCACAATGGCAGTGGTTCCCCGCTCCAGGGCCTCCAGGGCGCCCAACTTGGCCGACCAATAGACCATGTCGTCGTCGAGGGCGACATCCAACCGCCACCACACCTGCTCCAGAATCTCCCCGAAGCTGTGTGCAACGCGGGGAGGAGCGGGCATACCCCGCGCCAGAGCCGAGTAAAGGTGATGATGAGCGCACACCAGCCCGGGAGTTTCCCGGCCCATGTCAGCGCCTTCGTCCCAGAGGGTGGTGTTTGTTGAAAGGCAACCGGGTACGCCAGACCCCATCGACTTGGTGGAGAGCCGCCGCAACTGCTCCGGCGGTCGGCACCAAACCGATCTCCCCCACCCCTTTGATCCCGTACGGCGAGTCGGGCTGGGGGACCTCCACCAGGATGACCTCCACTTCCGGCATGTCCTTGGGGCGGATGATCCCCAGGCTTCGCAGCGTCATGTTGGTGGGCCTGCTCTCGGAGTCACAAGGGAAGTCCTCGGTCAGGGCATATCCCAATCCCATGTGAACCGAACCCTCGATCTGCCCCTCGCACAGCACCGGATTGACGGCCTTGCCCACGTCGTGAGCGGCCACCACTCTCTCCACTCTCCCGGTCTTCGGATCGGCGATCACCAACTGGCTGGCGTAGCCGAAAGCAGAGTGGATGACCGGATTCTCCAATCCCTCCTTCAGGCTGTTGGTCCAGTCCACCAGCCACACGCCGTGATAGTCCACCCCCGGCTCACAGCCACCCTCCAGCGCCTTCCGGCAGGCGTCGGCGACAGAACCCGCCACCATCAGGGTGCCTCTTGATCCGGTGGTTTGACCCGCCCCCAGTTCGCGGGATGTGTCCACTATCACCTCTATCCGGTCCGGGTCGATACCCAGTTCCTCCACCGCCACCTGCAGGGCCACGGTGTGCACACCCTGGCCCATCTCCGTCCAGCAGTGCCGTACCTCCACCGTCCCGTCGTGCCGGAAACGCACCACCGACCGGGAAACCTCCCGGAAACCGTTGCCCAAACCGGAGTTCTTCAACCCCAGCCCCACCCCAACGGCCTTTCCTTCCTCGATGGCGCGTTCGTAATGAGGCTTTACCGCCTCCAGGCACCGACGGGCTCCTCGCGATCCCTCGTCCATAATCTGTCCCGGGCCCCACACCGAACCGGGCTCCACCACATTGCGAGCCCGCACCTCCCAACCGCTGATCCCCACCTTCTCTGCCAAGCGGTCCATGATCCCCTCCATGGCAAACTGGGCCTGGTTGGCCCCGAACCCCCGGAAGGCGCCACACACCGAGTTGTTGGTGCGCACCGCGGCGGCCTGCACGTCGATGGCGCCCATAACGTACGGACCGCTGGCATGGCCGGCCGCCCGTTCCAAGACCTTCATCCCCACCGAGGCGTACGGCCCAGAGTCTCCCAGCATCCGCGCCTTCAAAGCGGTGAGCCTGCCCTCGGCGTCGCAGCCTGCCCACAACTCGATGCGAATGGGATGCCGTTTGGGATGGATGTGCAAAGACTGCTCCCGGGTGAGCGTGCACTTCACAGACCTTCCCAGCAGATGAGCGGCCAAAGCGGTCTGAGCCTGGTTGGCCATATCCTCCTTGCCCCCGAAGGCGCCGCCGTTGGACACCAACTCCACCGTGACGCGGGACGGATCCATCCCCAGAACCGAGGCGATCTGGTTGCGATCGTCCCACACTCCCTGGCCACCCGAATAGACATGGAGGTCACCGTTGGGGAAGGGAACCGCCACGGTCGACTCCGGCTCCAAGAATGCGTGCTCCACCCGCTGGGTGTGGAAAACCTGGTGAACGGTGTAGGCCGATTCGGCCAGGGACTTCTCCACATCTCCACGTTGGTAGGTCGAGACAGACAGCAAGTTCCCGTCAAGCCCCCAAACCGCGTCCTCGGAGGCCAAGGCCTGCTCGGGATCGCTGATCGGAGTGAGGACCCGGTACTCAACGTGGATGAGATCGGCCGCCTCGCGGGCGGTCTGGACATCGGACGCCACCACCATCGCCAGGACATCTCCCGAATACGAAGTACGGCCGCCCACCGGGATGAAAACCGGCCAATCCTTGTGGATCAGACCCACCCGAAGCTCCCCGGGGACATCGGCGGCGGTGATCACCTTCACCACTCCCGGATAGGCTGCAGCGGCATCGGTGTTGATGGCCAACACATCGGCTCGGGAGTGATCGGTGAGCCGCAGCGCGGCATGCAGCATCATGGGCGAAACCAGATCGTCGATGTAGGGACGGTCGCCCAGCGCCAACTCCTGCGCCTCGTACTTGGCGCCGTTCTTGCCCACCCCGCCCGGGCGGGCCACCGTGGGAATCGGCTCTCCCGACGCCAACAACTCGATGGCCTCCACGATCTTGGTGTAACCGGTGCACCGGCAAAGATGAGCGCCCAGCCGACCGTTGATGGTCTTCCGGTTCAAAGCCGGGCCCTTCTGATCGATGAGCGCCTTGGCGCGGATCACGATCCCGGGAGTGCAGAAACCGCACTGCAGGGCGCCGGTGGCCGCGAACCCCCGGGCCATACGGTCCCTTTCCACAGGGTCCAGTCCCTCCACTGTGACAACTTCACTACTTTTCGCCCGCGCCAGGGGCACCTGGCAACTGACCACCGCTTTTCCGTTGATCAGCACCGTGCAACATCCGCATTGCCCGGAGGGAGCGCACCCATCCTTGGGTGAGATGATCCCCAACTCCTCTCGCAGCGCAGCCAGCAGATGGGGGTGGTCGGCCCTCACCGACACCTCCTCTCCGTTCACACGGAAAGAAACGGTGGGGCGGGTTTCCATCAAGGTCATGGTCTACTCTGGTTCGGGCGGGAGGATAGCGCCCCTGGTCTCGCTGATAATCCGGTAATGCTCCGGCACTCGGTACAGGTCGAAATTGAAGACGTTTTCTTTGTAGAAGCGGCAGAAGTCCAAGTCGATCCGGGCTACCGCCAATTCGTCGCCGTCGGTGATGGTTTGGCAAACGATCTGACCGGAGGGGGCGACTATGACGCTTTGGGCTATGTTCTCCACCCCTTCCTCTGTCCCGGCCTTGGCGACGCCCACCACCCAGCATCCGTTCTGGTAGGCCCCGGCCTGCATGACCACATGATTGTGGAAGTTCTGCAGCGCGTTCTGCTGGGGATCGGCAGCGTAGAAATAGGGGGTGTTGTATCCGATGAGGATCAATTCGGCGCCCTGCAACCCCATCACCCGGTAGGTCTCCGACCACCGGCGATCATTGCAGATAGCCATGCCCACGATGCCCCCGAACGCCCTCCACACCCCGAACCCGCCAGGACCAGACTCGAAGTAATACCTCTCAAGATGCTGGAAGGGTCGCCACTCCTGGTTGTCTGCATGCCCGGGGATGTGGATCTTGCGGAATCTGGCAACCTGCGAACCGTCCCTCTCCACCAGAATCTGGGTGTTGTACCGGTGAGTCACACCCTCGTCGTCGGTCAGCACCTCCGCATAGCCCAAGCAGAATCCGATTCCCAAACGGGCCGCCTCGTCAAACAGGGGCTGAGTGGCCTCCGATGGCATCTCCTCTTCGAAGAAGGAGAGCATTTCCTCTTCGTCTTCGATGTGCCAGCGAGGGAAGAAGGTGGTGAGCGCCAACTCCGGATAGACCAGCAACTCCACTTTCCGTTCAGCGGCCTCGTGGAGGAGTTCCATCATCCGCTTCACAACCTCTCCCCGGGTGGCATGGCGCGCCGTCGGACCCATCTGGGCCATACCCACGTCTAAGTTGCGACTCATGAATAGTTAATGTACCATTGCTTTTTACAATTTGTCAAATGGCCAAAAGGGAAAAACAACAGCACCTCTTATGACTATTGGTAGCCCGCTTTCGGAAGAAACTTGCCGGCTGGAATTCTTGATTGAACCGTTCACTGAGGGAAGTCCCGGACCGCATGTACTCAGTTCCCTGGATGTGCTGCGCCGCGCCGGGCTGGAATTTGTGTTGGGACCCTTCGGAAACATAGTGGAAGGCAGTCCGGAGACTCTCAGGTCGGTGCTGCCCAAGATCATGCAGTCCGCTTTCGAGAACGGCGCCACCCGCATCCTGCTCAACCTCACGCTGACGGGCGCCGACCAATCGGTTGCCCCCGGCCGTCGGCAGGAGACAGCACCCGCAGACCATGACGAGGCCCCGGGTCTGGTCTCGGGGGTGGACCACCCGATGACTTGGACGGATGCGTTCATCGATCCGACCCGTCGGGAGGACCTACACGGCGCCGTGGACAGGATTATCAACGCGGTGGAAAGCCAGATGGGTGGAGCCCTGGGGGAGTTGCCCAGAGAGAAGAAACAGGCAGCAGTGAGAATCCTGGACGAGCAGGGTGTTTTCCTGATCAGGAAGTCGGTTGAAACGGTTGCCGAGGCAATGGGAGTGAGCAGAATTACCATCTACAACTATCTCAATGCAATCCGCGGCGACTAGGTCTGATATGGAGACAATTGCTTTGTTGCCGGTGTTCCCAGAAGGCGAATCTCTGATGTCGGAGAGTGACCCGGCATGACCTCCAGAGGTCCTTCGGAAGCAGGTCCCCGACTCCGCACCCAACTGCTCTCCTACAGCGTGCCGGCCCTGGCGGTGCTGGGCGCTTTCGCAATCGGTGCGGTGATGCTGGCAATGCTGGGGGCCAACCCGTTCACCGGGTTCTGGGCGATGGCCAAGGGTGCTTTCGGAAGTGGAGGCGCCCTGGTGGAGACCGCTCTCAAGTCCACTCCCCTCCTGCTGGTGGGTGTGGGCATCACCATCGCGTTCCGCGCCAGTGTGATCAACATCGGGGGGGAGGGCCAGATGGTGTCCGGTGCTTTGGCCTCCACCATCGTCGCACTGGGGATGACCGATGTCCCCGCCGCGATTGCGCTACCCCTGGCGCTCGGAGCAGGAGTGGTGGGAGGAGCGATCTGGGGCGCCATCCCCGGAGCCCTGAAGGCGTACTTCGGAGTGAACGAGATCCTCAGCACCATCATGCTCAATGTGGTGGCTGTTCAAGCGATGAACTGGCTGCTGAGGGCTCCGCTCATCGATCCCATGGAAATCGAACGCGGTACCCGGATTCCTCAAACCGCCAGATTGCCCGAAAGCACCGATCTGCCGCTCTTTGTGGAAGGCGGGCGTCTCCACATAGGACCGGTCATCGCGGTTTTGGTGGCGGTGCTGGTGTATGTGCTGTTGTGGCGAACCACTTCCGGATATCGCCTGCGAGCCGTCGGCCTGTCCGGCGACGCCGCCCGGTATGCGGGGATGTCGGTGGAGCGGAACGTGGTCTGGGCCCTGACCCTGAGTGGCGCCATGTCCGGACTGGCGGGTTCGATCCTGGTGTTGGGTTCCGAAGGACACCGGATGGTGACGGACGGCAGCACCATCGGATTCACCGGCAGCGCCGGTTTCAATGGAATAGTGACTGCCCTGTTCGGAGGACTCCATCCACTGTGGACGATTCCCTCCTCCTTCCTGTTCGGAGGCTTGCTGGTGGGCGCCATCGCGCTGCAGCGGGCTGCCCAGGTCCCGACTGCACTGGTACTGGCGCTCAACGGACTGGTGGTGCTGTTCGTGGTCAGCCTTGATCGATACCGCCGCCAGGTGAGAGAGCGTGAGGACCGGCGTATCTCGGCGATAGCCACCTCCTCGACCGAAGATGACGAATCCCCAAAGCCCCTTTCCCGGGAGGATGACGACGATGGCTGACATATTTTCCGGCGTGGTGATCGTCGCCACCCTGTCTTCGGGTATCCGTTTGGCGGTCCCACTCTTGCTGGCATCCCTGGGAGAGGCGTTCGGACAGCGCAGCGGAGTGCTCAACCTGGGAGTGGACGGCATCATGCTGTTGGGAGCGTTCGGCGGCTACTACACCACCCTGAAGACTCAGAGTCCCTGGGTGGGGTTGGCGGTGGGGTTGGCGATCGGGCTGTTCCTGGGACTCCTCTCCTCGGTGGTCAGCGTCTCGCTGCTGGCCGAGCAGGGCATCAGCGGCATCGGCGTCTACCTGTTCGGGCTGGGCATGAGTGACCTGCTGTTCCAAAGACTGGTGGGGACTCCCCTGCCGGTTCCGTCCTTCCAGAAGGCCCCGATTCCCCTGCTTTCGGACATCCCGGTGGTGGGGGACCTGATCTTCAATCACAGCATCCCTATCTACCTGGCTTTCCTGGCCATTCCGGTATGCACCTACATCATCAACCGCACCCGCTTCGGGATGAACATCCGGGCAGTGGGAGAGAACCCCGAAGCCGCCGATTCCCAGGGCATCAGCGTCACCAGGGTCCGCTACGCGGCGGTGACCATTGGCGGGGTTCTCGCCGGAGCGGCGGGAGCGGTGCTGGCCATCGGGCTGGGCATCTTCCAGCAAAACCTCACCAATGCGCAAGGCTTCATCGCCATCGCCCTGGTCTACTTCGGGGCATGGAGACCGATCGGAGTGATGGCCGGGTCGTTGGTCTATGGAATGGTCTCGGCAGTGGTGCTGCTGCTCAAGACCCGGGGGATAATCCCGCTCGGCGCCTCCGATCTGGCCGCCATGATTCCAGCGGTGATCACGGTTCTGGCCTTGGTGGTAGCTGCCCGCCGGTTCCGAGCCCCCACCGCCCTCACCAAGCCTTTCATCCGGGGGGGATAGATGGACTTTCACAACCGAGACAACGTACGAACCCAATCAAATCAAGGAGCAACACCAATGCATATTTACAGGAAACCGGGCTTTGCCCGGCTTTTGGCTGTCTTGGCGGTCCTGGCTCTGGTAGCCACCGCATGCGGAGAAGACGCTGAGGAGACGCCGACCACCGCCGCGCCCGCTCCCGAAACCACCGCTGCCCCAGAGGCCACCACCGATGAGGAGATGCCGGAAGAGGAGATGGAAGAAGAGATGCCGATGGAGCCGCTGCGGATTGCGGTGGTCGCCCCGAGCGCCTCCAATGACCTGGCCTTCACGCAGAGCATCGTGGACGCGGTGAACGTGATCGCCGCCGAGCATCCGGGCACCGACGTGGCCATCACCGACGGCACCTTCATAGTCGAGGACGCCGCCGCGGCGATCCGCGGCTACGCCGAGGAAGGCTATGACCTAGTCATCGCCCACGGCTCCCAGTACGGTGGATCCCTGCAGGAGATCGCCGCGGACTACCCCGACATCGCCTTTGCCTGGGGGACCGCTGCCGATACCTTCGGCCTGCCCAATGTCTCCGCCTACACCGCCGCCTCCGATGAGGGCGGTTACGTGATGGGCGTTATGGCTGCCGCTCTGACCGACTCCAGTGTGATCGGCGTGGTCGGTCCCATCGAGGTGGGCGACGCCAAGCTGTACGTGGACGGATTCCACAACGGGGCCATCGCCAACGGCGCCGGCACCGTCAACATCAACTACATCGGGTCGTTCAGTGACGTTGCCCTGGCCTCTGAAGCAGCCCAGGCTCATATCGCCTCCGGCGCCGATGTCCTGACCGGATCGGCCCAGATGGTGGTCGGCGCGGTGGGAGTCGCCCAGGGCGCCGGCGCTCTGTGGTTCGGCACCCAGGCCAACCAGACCGCCCTGGCGCCCGACCTGGTGGTGGCGTCACAGGTGTACAAGTGGGAAGTCGTCCTGCGGGAGATCATCTCCGACCTGGCGTCCGGCCAGATGGGCGGAGAGGCCTACGAGATCGACCTGGCCAACGGGGGACTGGTGATCGAGTACAACGACGGCTTCGACCTGCCTGCCGACGTACGTGCCGCCGCCGACAACACCGTCGCCGGAATCATCGCCGGCAGCATCAACACCATGGAAGCCATGATGACGCCGATGGAGCCGCTGCGCATTGCGGTGGTCGCCCCGAGCGCCTCCAATGACCTGGCCTTCACGCAGAGCATCGTGGACGCGGTGAACGTGATCGTCGCCGAGCATCCGGGCACCGAGGTGGCCATCACCGACGGCACCTTCATAGTCGAGGACGCCGCCGCGGCGATCCGCGGCTACGCCGAGGAAGGCTATGACCTGGTCATCGCCCACGGCTCCCAGTACGGTGGATCCCTGCAGGAGATCGCCGCGGACTACCCCGACATCGCCTTCGCCTGGGGGACCGCTGCCGATACCTTCGGCCTGCCCAATGTCTCCGCCTACACCGCCGCCTCCGATGAGGGTGGTTACGTGATGGGCGTGGCCGCCGCGTTGATGTCCCAGTCGGGAGTGATCGGCGTGGTCGGTCCCATCGAGGTGGGCGACGCCAAGCTGTACGTGGACGGATTCCACAACGGAGCCGTTGCCACCCGTGGCGACGTGACCGTGAACATCAACTACATCGGCTCTTTCAGCGACGTGGCTCTGGCTTCTGAAGCAGCCCAGGCGCACGTCGCCTCCGGCGCCGACGTCTTGACCGGATCGGCCCAGATGGTGGTCGGCGCGGTGGGAGTCGCCCAGGCAAACGGCGTCTTCTGGTTCGGCACCCAGGCCAACCAGACCGCCTTGGCGCCCGACCTGGTGGTTGCCTCTCAGGTGTACAAGTGGGAAGTCGTGCTGCGACAGATCATCGCCGACATTTCCGCCGGTTCACTGGGCGGCAACGCGTATGAGATCAACCTCGGCAACGGCGGACTGGTCTTGGAGCCCAACCCGGCATTCGACATACCCGCAGCGATGATGGAGCAGATGGGCACCGTGATTCAGGGAATCGTCGAAGGCACTATCGACACCGGCGCCAACTAGCCCGATAAGAAAGGAACCAACAGGGTGATAGAACGATGACGCAACTCTTGGAGATGCGAGGAATCGTCAAGCGCTTCCCCGGCGTGGTCGCCAATGATCGAGTCGACTTCGATCTGCGCGCCGGGGAGGTGCACACCCTGTTGGGAGAAAACGGGGCCGGAAAGAGCACCCTCATGAACATCCTTTACGGGCTCTACCAGCCCGACGAGGGCGACGTTCTGATCGAGGGATCCCCCACTCCGATCACCAGCCCGATCGAGGCCATCAACCACGGTATAGGGATGGTCCACCAACACTTCATGCTGGTGCCCACCCTGACCGTGACAGAGAATGTGGCCATGGGCGCCGTCACCTCGAAGAGAGGACGGATGAACCTTCGGGTGGTTGCCGACCGCATTCGAGAGTTGTCGGAATCTCACGGGCTGGCCGTCGATCCCGACGCCTACATCTGGCAATTGTCGGTGGGGGAACGTCAGAGAGTGGAAATCATCAGGGCCCTGTACCGGGACGTCAAACTCCTGGTGCTCGACGAACCCACCGCGGTGCTCACCCCCGGCGAGGTGGACCACCTGTTCAAGATCCTCCGACAGATGGCCGAAGCAGGACGAGGCCTGGTGTTCATTTCCCACAAACTCCACGAGGTCCTGGCCCTCAGCGACCGGATCACGGTGCTTCGGCATGGGCGGGTCATGGGCGAGGTGACCGCACAGGAGGCCACCCGGGAGACACTGGCCTCGATGATGGTCGGGCGCCCGGTGCGCCTGGCTCCGGACAAACCGCCATTGGAGCCGGGACGCGCCCGGCTGACCATTCGCAATCTCAATGTCATGGGTGACCGTGGTCTTCCCGCCTTGGAGGACCTGAACCTCTCGGTACGGGAAGGGGAGATCCTGGGGATCGCCGGGGTGTCCGGCAACGGCCAGCGGGAACTGGCCGAGAGCATCGCTGGATTGCGGAAGCCCACTTCCGGGGAAGTCGAGGTGGACGGCACCGACATCACCGGCAGCAAACCCTCGGTGGTCAGGGACGCGGGACTGGCATATGTCCCCGAGGAACGCCAGCGGGATGGCGCCATAGGTGCCTTCTCCGTCTCGGAGAACCTCATCCTGGTGAATCACAACCAAGCCCCCATGAGTCGCAAAGGCTTTCTGCGTAACGGCGAAATCCGTCAGAGAAGTCGGCAATTGGTAGATGAATTCTCGGTGGTCACCCCAGGACTCGACGTTCCGGCGTCCAACCTGTCGGGAGGCAACCTTCAGAAGCTGATCCTGGCTCGCGAACTGTCCGGATCGCCATCCGTGCTGGTGGCCTCCCAGCCCACCCGGGGAGTGGACATCGGGGCGGCCGAGTACATTCATGATCGACTGATCGAACAGCGGGGTTCCAAGTCGGTCGCCATCCTGCTCATCTCCGAAGACTTGGACGAGGTCCTGGGTTTGGCCGACCGGATCGCAGTTATCTACGAGGGTCGCATCGTCGGCGAGGTGGACGCCGAGCACGCCGACCGCCAGAAGATCGGTTTGATGATGGCCGGAGTCTCCGACACGGGCGACTGACGCCCACGGTCAGAGCATGACTACCAGCACCACAGGAGGAATTCAATGTCCAAGCTAGTAACCGCTGCCCTGGTCCAGTCGGAGTGGACCGGCGACAAGGAGTCGATGGTCGACAAGAACGTCGGCTACGCCAAAGAGGCGGCCGAACAGGGAGCACAGGTGCTCTGCTTCCAGGAGATCTTCAACAGCCCCTACTTCTGCAATGTTCAGGACAGCGACAACTACTCCTACGCAGAACCTGTTCCCGACGGGCCGACCATTCAACGCATGATCGACCTGGCCAAGGAGACCGGGATGGTGCTGGTGGTTCCCATCTACGAGGTGGTGGACGAAGGGACCTTCTTCAACACCGCGGCGGTGATCGACTCCGACGGAACCTTCTTGGGCAGATACCGCAAGACCCACATCCCGCAGGTGAAGGGGTTTTGGGAAAAGTTCTACTTCCGTCCGGGCAACCTGGGGTATCCGGTGTTCGACACCGCGGTCGGGAGGATCGGGGTGTACATCTGCTACGACCGGCACTTTCCCGAAGGGTGGAGGGTGCTGGGCCTCAAGGGCGCCCGGATCGTGTTCAATCCGTCCGCGACGACCCGAGGGCACTCCATGCACTTGTGGAAACTGGAGCAGACGGCCGCGGCAGTTGCCAATGAGTATTTCGTAGGCGCCATCAACCGGGTGGGCGCCGAAGGGCTGACCGACACCGACTACTACGGGTCCTCCTACTTCGCCAACCCCCGGGGAGAGATAGTGGGCGAGACAGGATCGGACACCGATGATGAAGTGGTGGTCCGCCAGCTCGATCTGGGCCTGGTGGAGGAGGTACGGCGCTACTGGGCTTTCTACCGCGATCGCCGACCCGAGGTCTACAACGAGGTAGCGGCCGTCTAGGCCCGGCTTCCCTTACTCGCCGGGGGGCTGATCCGACTTCATCCACACGGTTCGTTGAGGGAAGGGTATCTCTATTCCGGCCTGGTCGAGGGCTTCTTTGAGGCGACCGCGCAACTCCCGGGCAGCGGCGAAGTGCTCTCCCGGCTCGGTCTTGGCCATCATTCTGATCGCCATAGAGCTTTCTCCGAAGCTCTGGACGCCGGCGATGGTGGGCTCGGCGATGATGGTGGCGTTCGGTAGTTGCTCCCGCCACATCCCGTCAGCCACCTCCTTGATAACCCCCATCGCCTGGCCGATGTCGGTGTCATATGCGACCTCGATATCCAAGACGGCCTGTCCCCAGTCCTGCGACATGTTGGCCACCCGCCGAATCTCACCGTTGGGTATGTGCCACAGCGTCCCGTTGATGTCCCGGACCTGGGTGGTACGAAGCTTCACTTCCTCCACCACGCCGATCGTGTCTCCGGCATCAATGACATCGCCTACCCCATACTGGTCCTCCAGCAGCATGAACACCCCCGACAAAAAGTCCTTGACAAGACTCTGAGCACCGAACCCAACCGCCACACCCACGATGCCGGCGCCCGCAATCAGAGGGCCCAGGTTCACATCGAACTCACCCAGCGACATCATCACGGCCAAGCCGTAGATGACGATGGAAGATAAGGATCGCAGCACGGCGCCCAGCGTTCTGGTCCGCTGGCTGCTTCGTTCACTCTGCTCGACCACCTTTCGGGCCCGGCGAATCGCTGCCTCACGCAACCCGTCCACCGGGCCGGAGTCCTCGGCCGACTCCTCACGGGCTTTGGCGGCCGCCGCCGCACTCCGGTCCAGCCAACCCTCCACCGCCCCGTCCAACCACCGCCGCACCATCCGGTTACCCAGCCAGGCCACCAGGAGAATCAGCACAGCCTTGACCGGACGCGCTGCAAAATCAGCGATGCGAGCTGCATCCGTGCTGCCGCTAAGGTCGAAAACCAGGTTGCAGATCACACCAGGGTTGACCCCACAAGCGTCATTAACAGTCTGTGCTAGCACTAAGAAAGGCATCCCCGTCTCCTAAATGGGTCCTGACGACAGTTTAATCTGCCAAATTGGATTGGCGCATTTTCGAGCGCCTTGTAGCGTTCAAATGGCAGAAGTGGTGGAGTTGCCACAGAAAGGCGCCTTGAGGTTCAAAAACCGATCCCATGCCGGCCGCCGGCTGGCGCGCCGCCTCGACCACCTGCGCTACCAACCCACCGTGGTGCTCGGCCTGCCACGAGGCGGAATACCGGTGGGTTTCGAGGTGGCACGGCGACTGTCGGCGCCGCTCGAAGCGTTGCTGGTGCGCAAACTCGGAGCACCCTTGTACCCCGAACTCGCCATAGGGGCGTTGGGTGAGGAAGGGATACGGATCGTTGATGAGAACCGAGTCATGCGACTGGGCATAACAGCACAGCAAATTGCCCACGTTGAACGCCGCGAGAGACGGGAGCTGGCCCGGCAGGCCGAGTTGTTCCGACACGGCCGCCCCGCGGCCGATCTCCAGGGAAAGACAGCCGTAATCGTCGACGACGGCATAGCCACCGGGTTCACCGCCTTGGCCGCCTGCTCTATCACCCGCCAACTGGGAGCCGGTCGGATAGTGGTCGCCACGCCCGTAGCCCCACGCCAGGCCCCGGCCATGTTTGAGAGCACGGTGGACGAGTTCGTAGCGGTGGCCACCCCCCGACGGCTCCGCGCCATCGGCCTGTTCTACGCCGACTTCCAACCCACCGAGGACCACGAAGTGATCAGATTACTCGAGCGCGCCCAGGATTGACCATCCCCGCGCAACTGTTGTGCAACTACTCCAGGATGTGCACCCTTTTCGCCTTGCCTATTTCCTGGCGGGGAAGCTCTCCCGGATCAGCCACCGCTACCTTCACCCGCAGTCTCAGGGTTTCGAGCAGTCGCCTCTGCAACCTTTCAGCGACGACATCCCGCCTGGACAGCAGGTCGGGACTTCTCAACTCCACTTTGGCCTCAATCTCGGTGAGCACGCCGCGCTTGTCCACATAGATGAGAAACTGGCCTCCCAGGTCGGGATCCGACAGCAGCACGGTCTCAATTTCACGGGGATACACATTGATTCCGCGGACGATCAGCATGTCATCGACCCGTCCCCACAACCGGTCCATGCACCGGAACGGAAGTCCCCCTACCGGAGGCAGGAGCCGGGTTATGTCGCCGGTCCGGTATCGGATCACCGGTTGCGCCTCCTTGGTGAGGGTGGTGAGCACCAACTCCCCGACTTCACCGTCAGCAAGCCCTTTACCGGTAGCAGGATCGATGATCTCTGGATAGAAGTGATCTTCAGCAATGACCAACCGCCCCCTGTGTGCAACCCATTCCGACGCCACTCCGGGACCGATGATCTCCGACAATCCGTAAATGTCGCATGCGTCGAATCCCCCACCCCACGCCTCCTCGATCTTGTGCCGCATCCCTTCCGACCATGGTTCCGCCCCGTGGATACCCCAGCGCAACGAGATTGCGTCGAGCAATCCCTCCTCGGCGGCCCGCTCGGCAAGCAGGAGTGAATAGGAGGGCGTGCATGCCAGTCCGGTGGCGCCGAGGTCGCCCAGCATCCGAACCTGAAACCCCGAGTTTCCTCCCGATGCAGGAATGGCTGTGGCCCCCAAGGCCTCGACTCCGAAATGGAGACCGAGTCCCCCGGTGAAGAGTCCATACCCGTAAGCCACGTGGACCACCGAACTCGAATCAGCGCCCGCCAGGGCCAGCGACCGGGCGTTGACCTCCGCGAACATGCCCACATCGGACGCGGTATAGGCGCCGATGGTGGGCTTACCCGAGGTCCCCGAAGAAGCGTGCACCCGCACCACATCCTCCAACGGCACGGCGAGCATCCCGAAGGGATAGGACTCCCGGAACTCCGCCTTGGTGGTCATGGGCAATTGGTCCAGGTCATCAAGAGAACCCACCGCGCCGGCATCTCCGAGTTTGCCGCGCCAGTAGGGATTGCCCACTACCCGGAGACGGTCGACGAGCGTCACCAGCCGGTCTGACTGAGCTCTGCGCAACTTCTCCTCCGTCAATGAAACGAAGTCCGATGGATGAAGGCCGGTTCCCATGTGTGCTCCTACTCTATTCTGCCAGCGTTGGCTGCGTCACGACGCCTCGTGCCGAGCACTGTTGACTCGGCCGGTGGCCGGGACAACCCCTCGGAAGGCTGCGACGGCGGTATTTGGATCCCACCCCCGGCAGCGCCGCATGTCATCCCTAGTCCGGTCGGGCCGCAGAACCTCCTTGGTCCCCCTCGTGAACTCGTCCCCGCGGCACCGGATTGGGAGCGATTGTCAACGACGGGGCCCGTCAAACTCCAGAGCCAGTCCCAAGGAACGTCTTCGCATCAGTTATAACGGAATCCAAATCCACCAGTGAAACGCCTCGGCGACCGGCCGCGAGCATCGCGCTGACAATCCATAGTTCGGAGGACTCTCGCGGTCGACACGGGCAGGGTTACCATTCTCCTTCGTAGCAACCCAACGGAGGAGTCTGCCTTGGTAGTGCCGATGAGCGACCTGGCTGCGGAGTACCGGTCACTGAAAACCGAAATCGACGAGGCTGTTGGACGGGTGCTGGCCAGTGGCCACTACGTCCTCGGCGACGAACTCGAAGCCTTCGAAGAGGCCTTCGCCGACTATGTGGGCGCCCGCTACGCAGTGGGCGTAGGTTCGGGAACCGCCTCCCTTCATCTGGCCTTGGCTGCCTTGAACCTGGGACCCGACGACGAGGTGATCACGGTCCCCAACACCGACAATCCCACCGCGTCGGCGGTTACTCACGCCGGCGCCAAGGTCTTCCTGTCAGACACCACCGAAGACACCTTCACCATGGATCCGGAGAGGCTCGAAGAGCAAATAACTCCCCGCACCAAGGTGATCATCCCGGTGCATCTGTTCGGACATCCCGCCGACATGGACCCGATCTGTGAGATTGCCGACCGGCACGGGATAACAGTTCTGGAAGACTCGGCTTTGGCAGTCGGCGGCGAATACAAGGGACGGCGCACCGGGACCTTCGGCCCCCTGGGTTGCTTCAGCGTGGCGCCGGGGAAGATCCTTGGGGGGTATGGCGACGGCGGAATGGTGGTCACCAACGACCCGGACCTGGCCCACCGGATCCGGGTGCTCCGCAACTACGGCCATGCCCCCGGCATGAGGCTGTCCGGGAAGGACCTCACCGGCGGAAGCGGTTGGAAAGTATTGGAAGAGGGGTTCAACCAGCGGCTGGATACTATCCAGGCGGCGATCCTCAATGCGAAGCTGCCAACCCTGGAAAACCGCATAGCAGGCCGCCGGAAGGCTGCCGGCTTGTACCGGGAGATCTTTGCGGGAACTGCGGTGACCCCGGTCTTCGAGGCGCCCTGGGCGCGGCACGTCTATTTCGCCTACAACGCGATGATCGCTGAAGATGTCCGGGACCAGGCGCGGGAGTACCTGGCAGACCGAGGAGTCGCCAGCCGGCTGTACTACAACCCGCCCTTGCATCTGCATCCCGCCTACCGGTGGATGGGTCTTGGGCCGGGATCCCTGCCGGCTGCGGAGAAGACCGCGTCGCGCATGATCGGCCTGCCATGCTTCCCCCAGATCACCGAATCACAAGTGGAAGAAGCCGCCACAAGTCTTCTGGAGTTCTTGGACTCCCGCTGATCAATTCGAGCAGTCCCGGCGTGGCCTGAGTGGGCTTACCTGCACTCCGTGCGATTCGCCTGGCAGCAGCGCAGAACTGGAGGAGATGCGTCGGGTCGAGCGTTACTGACTGGGTAGATCTTGTCGGTCAGGCCCCGTACTGCCAGGCTACGTGAGTTCATAGGCCAATGTCTCGGGGTCAAGATTCTCTGATCTCGACCGAAGATCCAGGTATAGCACCGTCCCGATAACAGAAGTGAAGGGCAGAACCAACACACTGATGATCGAAGCCGCCAGGTAGTAGGGGAACAGCCAGTAGAGAACCACAAAGGGGAGCACCACAACAGCCAAGGACAGCAGGAGGACCTTGGTGGTTCTCCACAGATGGGGCATTACCAGTCGCCATGACCGGATCAGGCTGGCGATGCCTCCCGTTCCTTCCACCATGACGGCCATGGGGGCCACCCACCACATTATCGCCAGTCCGATGGCGGGGAGGACCATCACGAAGGTCCACGCCAGGAAACGAAACAGGGTTCCCGAGGGCATGGAGAAGGGGTCTTCCGCATAGGAACTGACCTCCTCGAGCATTCCAAAGGCCAAAAACGCCAGAATGATGGTGCCGATCATGATCATCACTATCGCCACCGCTGCCACTCCCAGGCTGTAACACACCCCCATACCCAGCATCTTTCGATACCGTGCCCCTGCCTCTTTAATGGCATCGCCAGACGAGGGATGAAGATCAACGCAATGAGAGGCGGCCACTCGGATGAAAGCCCCAGTCGCCAGCAATTCCGCGAATAGCAGCACAATGCTCATCAACAAACCAACGCCGGGAAGCCACTGGCCGGGAAGCCACTGCATGAGGGAGGGGACGCCAACCAAGGCCAGGCTGATGGCTAGCAGCGTCCCGAAACGGTCTTTGTAAACCACCCAAGAGAACCGGACGACCTCTCCAACTTCCAAAGGGCGCAAACCTGACACCTTTCTCTTGGTCGGAAACGAAGGGCTAGTGAAAGTAGCTCCCGGGTTTGAAGGCTAGCTTCTTCAGCATGGTCGGCGCCACACCCCGACCGAGGACGTGCTGAAAGAATCCTCGGGCAAGGGTCACCGAACCAACCAGCTCAACCACAGGTCGCCAGTCCGCGTCCGTAGGCGCATCCCTCCTCTCTCTGGTAAGGCAATTCCAGGGTTTATGTTCAGATCCCAGACCGCCGGGAAAGCGTGCAGGCCCGTCCTAGGCGGAGATGGGTGGGATCAGATCCCATGCGGTTGCATCGTGGTAAATCTGGCCGATCCGGGCGATCTCGGTCTCTTCCAGAGGTCGGCCCATGATCTGCAGTCCGATCGGAAGTCCCGAGGAATCGAAACCGCACGGAACGGATAGAGCGGGCTGGCCGGTGAGGTCGGCCGGTGCAGTCGTCCTCACATAGGCCGAGATCACATCCTCGCTGGGCCCTCCGTAGTCGAAGGACTCCTGGTCCTTGAGGGCCGCGGTGGCAGCCAGGGTCGGCGTGAGCATGGCGGTGAGGCGGTTGGTGTTGAAGCATTCCCGCACGGCGCTGCGGATGCGTTCTCTACCTCGGATTGCTGTGAGGTAATACTCGGTGGGCATCATCAGCCCGGCGGCGAAGAGCGTTCGGATGGAGGGGTCGATCAGGTGGGGCGCTTCCACCATCAACTGTTTGTGATAGGCGGCACCCTCTGCACTGACCAGGGAAAACTCTATTTCCATCACCATGTCGAGTTCTTCTATCTCCACCGGCATCACCTCGGCGCCCAAGTCAGCCAATGCCTTCACTGCAGCTTCGAAGGCTTCGGCCACCGACTTTTGGATCAAGGGACCTCGGAAGCGATCGATCACTCCTAGCCTCACCCCTTCCAGGTCCCCATCGGCAGCGGGATACCCGTCGGGCGGATATTCCCTCAAAGTGGTGGGATCTGAGGGGTGGAAACCGGAGATCACCGATTGCACCAGCATGCAATCGGCGGGAGTCGGCGCCAGAGGTCCGATGTGGTCAAGCGACCAACTGAGCGCCGCCACCCCACTCTTGGGAACCCGTCCGTAGGTCCCCTTCAGCCCGGCCGTGCCGCACAGAGAGGCCGGGATACGGATCGAGCCGCCGGTGTCGCTTCCCAAGGCAGCGGCAACAATGCCGGCCGCAACGGCCGCTCCCGACCCTCCGCTGGAACCGCCGGGAACGCGGTCGGTGTCCCAGGGGTTGGAAGCCGGTGGCGACATGACTCCGCAGGCCAGTTCGTGGGTGACGGTCTTCCCCACGATCACCGCTCCCGCCGCTTTCAGGCGTTCCACCACCGCCGCGTCATGTTCGGATGCAGGCGCCTCGGCATAGGCGGGGGAACCGCACCGGGTGGGATGACCGGCCATGTCAATGATGTCCTTCACGCCCACCGGGATTCCTGCCAGGGGACCCGGGTCTATGCCTTGGGACAGTTGGCGGTCAACCCGGTCGGCTGCTTCCCGGGCGCCCTGGTGATCGATGATCACAAAGGCTTGCAACTGTGGATTGAGAGTTTCGGCAGCCGCCAGAGACCGGTCGGCCAGTTCCCTGGCAGAGGTCTCGCCAGAGCGAAGTCGCCGCCCAAGGTCGGCGATGACTCCGGAAGCATTCAAGCCCATCGGGGGTCGAACCGCAATGCGGGCTCGTCGGTCTGGACCAAATGCTCCCTTAAGAAATCCTTCCCGGCCCGCTGTCCCGCCAGGAACTCGGCTAACTCTGCGAGGTCCCAATCTTCAGGATTCAAATCGGCTGCGGAGAGCATGGCGGCAACCTGCTCGGAATGGAAGCCGGTCATTGCGGAATCACCGCTATCACATCCACCTCCAATTTGAGTCCCGGCAGACCCAGAGCCGCCGCCTGGCAGGCGGTTACCGCCGGGTAGGGGCCGCCGCCGAACACCCTCCGGCGCACCACCATCTCCTCGGGGAGTTCACGGATGTCCTGGCAGAAGTAGGTGATCTTCACCACATTGGCCACAGATCCTCCGCAGGCCTCCAAAATCTCGGCGATGTTCTTCCAGATCTGTTCGGCCTGCTCACCGGTGGTCTCACCCACGACCTCACCTGCCGCGTCGAACGCCACCTGCCCGGCCAGATAGACAGTGTCCCCCGCCCGAACCGCGTGGGAATACGGCTCGGGCGGTTCGGACATTCCTTCAGGATTGATCGTCTCGATGCTCATTGCGGATCCCCCTTCATTACCAAAACGGCTTTGTGGTGTCGTCGAATCCTAAGAGGAAAGGATAAGCAAGATTTCTTCTCGCAGTGTCAACGCTAGAACACGAGCCGTTTCGTCCTTGGCGGGAGGAAAGTCCCGGAGTCCTCCCTCGGCACGGCGTCGCAACGACGACCTACCCAAGACAAACTGGCGGGATCTTTAGATCCTTGTAGGTCGCCATCGGAAAGTAATCGACATCCATCTCCTCAAACTGCAACTTAACTGAGTCTCCTCTGTCAACAAGGGTCACCACCGCCACGATCTCGGCGCCTTCTTTCTCAATGACATCGAAAGCCTGAAATATCGACCCGCCTGTTGTCACCACATCATCGACCAGAAGCACCCGGTCTCCCGGGCCGATCTGTGCTCCTTCGATCAGGCGTCTTGTGCCCCGATTCTTTGGTTCCTTACGCACAGAGAACCATGACCTGTCACAGACAGCAGCGACTCCGACCGCCAAGGCGTCAGCACCCATGGTCAGACCACCCACTGCGTTAAACCAATGGCCCTCAGCTGTGACGGTTTCAACAAAGGCTTCGCATGCCACTCGTAGATCTCTCCAAGCGGCGAGTGCTTCTTTGCAATCAATGAAGTGGGATGAGAAAGCGCCTGACGCAAGCTGTATCGGCTCGGGAAGTTCCCGAAGAGCCTTATCACGCAGAATCTCCAAGAGTTTCTGGCGAGCTGTCAAGTGTTGCTCACAATGCGCCGATTCCAATGCATGCACCGTGGTTTGAGTCATAACTACACCACTGTCATTCTCTTTTAGGTTGTTGGGTTGTAAGGGCAGATCAGCCATCCCCCCAGGTCAGCCGGGGACCACCACGGTGCGAATCGCCGAGTTTGACTCCAGGTTCTCAAAGCCCTTCTCCATGTCGGCGAGCGGGATGGTGTGAGTAACCATGGCGTCGAGGTCGAGGCTGCCAAGTTGGTAGAGGGAGTCCAGCACCGGGAAGTCCTGGGCCGGTATCCCTTCCCCACCGTGAGTGGTCATCAGTGTGGACGTATTGCGGAAGAATGCCGACGGATTGAGATCGGCCTCCGAACCCACCGGGGGAACACCGATCATTGTGGCGACTCCTCCGTAAGACAGCATCCCCAAAGCCTGCTCCAGGGTGGCGGCCATCCCCACCGCCTCGAAGGAGAAATTCACTCCCCCACCGCCTGTGAGAGCCCGCACAGCCTCCACCGCGTCTTCTTTGGACGAGTTGACCGCATGGGTTGCGCCCATCGACAACGCCCAATCGAGCTTGAGGTCGGAGATGTCCACCGCGATCACCTTGGAGGCGTTAGCCATCTTGGCGCCCTGCACCGTGGCAAGGCCGATACCGCCGCAGCCGATCACCGCCGTGGTGGCGCCCGGCCACACCTTGGCGGTGTGGAAGACAGCGCCGGTTCCGGTCATCACCGCGCATCCGAGCAACGAGGCCGAAGTCAACGGCATGCCGTCGCTGACCGTGAAGGTGGCGCCTTCGTCCACCGCGATCCGCTCGGAGTACATCCCCAGGCCCATGGGTACCTCCACCTTGGAGCCGTCGGACGCCCGCGAGACCATCGGAGCGCGGGGCGAGGAATTGTTGCACCGCCGGGGATCGTTGCGCCGACACATCGGGCATGATCCGCACGGAACCCTGCAGCCCACTGCCACCCGGTCGCCTTCCTTCAACCGGCTCACGCCCGGTCCCACCTTCTCCACCACCCCTGCGCCTTCATGGCCCAGGAGCATCGGGTAACGGGGCGCCCGGCCCGATTGCATACCTTTGGAGACTTTGTAGTCGGTGCGGCAGACTCCGGCTGCTTCCATCCGCAGGATCACTTCCCTCTCCCGGGGAGGGCCGACTTCGATCTCGGCGATCTCGACCCGCCCCGGCTCAACCACCAGGGCTGCTCTGCTATGCATCCAGGTCCACCAGGATGTCTCTTTCGTAAGTGAGCCTCTCTCCGCCGTCGGGGGTGACCCGCACGTTGTCGGAGACGCAGATGCCGCCCACGGCTAGGGCTTCGGCCGGGTCATCGAAGGTGATCTGGGGATGAAGGTTGATCACCATGTCGGTCTGCATGATCCGCTCCTTGCCCGGTACCCAGGGTGGCTCATGGGAGTCGAGCCCGATGCCGTGGGCGGTGTAGGCCACCGAATCGAACCCACCCTGACCGTACTTGCGGTGCACCCGGTCGCGTGCGGCCAGCACCTCGTCGGAGGAGGCGCCGGTCTTCATGGCATCGACGCAGGCGTCCAGGGTCTCGATCCGGGTGTCCCAGTACCGCAGGATCTGATCTGAGGGACGCCCGAAGCTGTAGGTCCTGCGGACCTCCACCCAGTAACCGGAGGGGCCTCCCCACTCCAGGTCTATGCACAGGACGTCGTCCTTGTCGATCTCGGCATCCATCCCGAAGGTGTATGCGCGGTAGGGCGGACGGCTCATCTGGGCAATCCCGTCAAGGCAACCGTACTGGCGGCAGAGGCGATGAGCTTCGGCCAGCACGTCCCTCTCGATGGCTCCGGGCCTGATGTGACCCTCGAGGCTCGTGAACACCTGGGCGATGATCCGAGAGGTTTCCCGCAGATTCTCCATCTCCTCGGCGCTTTTGATCGAACGGATGTCATCGAAGAAGTCGGTGGCGTCGATGAGGGTGGCGGTCTTCCCGAAAGCGTCTTGGAACTGCATGTAGTGAGCAGCAGAGGTTATGTCGGCCAGTCCCACAATTCCGATGGTCCCCTTCGAGATGCCGTGGTCCGAGAGGATCCCGGCGATTTCGGTCGCTGGAGTCTGCGTAGCCCGGAAGTCCTGAATCCAGTTGACCAGCGCCACCCGGGAGAGGCCCCAAAGCGGGTCGCCGATGAAAGTCGGTTCGCCGTTGCGGGGAAGCACCACCATCCCCCATCCGGCCCATTGGAAGATGTCGCTCACGTACTGCACGCGACCCCGCACGAACTCGTCGCCGCGGCTGCAGATGATCAGGGCGTCGATACCCGATTCGGCCATGGCCTCGCGCAGCACGCGATGACGTCTTGCCCGCTCGGCGGGGGAGGAAATGTGGGTCAGTTTGCCTTCAGCCATAGTTTCTCGACTCCTTTAGCTGTTCGGCGTCGGCACCGAGGCCGGCCGGTAGGGTGCGGATGGTTGGGGGTTTTGGAGTTCTTCGCAAATCTCGTCAGTGGTCCTGGAGCCTATAAACCCGCCGTCGGTCATCCTGACCAGAGCGTTCTCGTGAAGGTCCTTGGTCGAAGAGGTGCAGGCGTCATTCACCAGGGTCACCGTGTACCCCTGGTCGGCGGCGTCGCGGGCGGAGAGTTCCACGCAACCCTCGGTGACAATGCCGGTCAGGACCAGGTTGGTGATGCCCATTCGCCTGAGCACGTTGTCAATGGCGGTCGTGCTGAAGACGCTGGCGGAGGACTTGGTGAAGATCATCTCGTCGTCCTGGGCCGCAACTTCGGGCAGAAGGTCGTCGTCGAAGGGTTCCCGGGCCACCGGCTCCAGATCGGCGGTCGGCATGAAAGCTTTCCCAGCGTCCCGCCCGTCGGAAGTGCGATAGCCCACCCGCACATGGATAACTTCTTCTCCCGCCGCCCGGAAGGCGTCCTGGCACCTTCTCACGTTGGGCAGGATGCCGTTGATGTTGTCCCAGCGTTCCTGCATGAGTTCGGGCCGACCGGCATCCGCGGCGATTCTTCCTATCCACCCGTCGACGTGAGCGTCCAGGTATTGCAGGTCAATGGTCAAGAGGGCGGTTTTCCCCGGCTCGACAGCAGGGAAGGACCGGCGGGGAAACAGGTCGTAAAAGGGGTCGTGCAAGTTCAATGTCTTCAAGCCTTTCCTGGGATTCAGGCGGTACGTACAAAGGAGGTGGCCTGCACCACAGAACCACCTCTGGTTCGTACTAAGTATATTTAGCAGGGATTTGGCCAACCGTGGCCTCACGGAGCCGCCGATTTCGATGAGAACTTGACGAACCTGGGCAACCGCGCAGGAGAAGGGAACGAGAAGGCGATATGAGAGTACTGGTGACAGGAGCGGGGGGATTTTTCGGAAGAGCGCTGGTCCGGGCCTTCGCCCGGGGAGGAGAGCAGGTGGTGGCGGCCGACATTCTTCCGCCCGATGACTTCGCTCCCCGTTCAGGCGCCCCCGGCGGCAGCGTCGAATACGTGGTGCTGGATGTGGCTGACTCCGACGCCTGGTCGACCGATATCACGGGAGCCGTGGATGGCATCGTTCACGCCGCGGCGTTGACACCCAGCATCCAGGAGGCTCGGGAGGATCCGTCAAACCTGGTAAACGTCAACCTGATCGGAACCCTCAACGCCCTGGAGTTCGCCAGGAAAGAAGAGGTAAGCAAGTTCCTGTTCATCTCCTCCGCCGGTGTCTATAACCAATTCGAAGAAGAAGTGCTCACCGAAGAAGACGCCGATGGTGGTTTCTCTCTGTACGGATCCGCCAAACTGGCAGCCGAGATCATGCTGTATCGCTACGCCGACATGTTCGGATTCGACGCCGGCGCCATTCGCCCCACCTCCATGTACGGTCCGGCCGAGGAGTTCCGTAACACCCGCCCGTTCGTCACCCAGGCCAAGCAACTCGCCGATGCCGCTATGGACGGGGTACCGGTACGGGTGATCGGTCTTGAGGACCGCTGCGACTGGGTTTTCGTGGACGATGTCGCCGAAGGCGCCCATCGATTCTTCTCCGGCGAGATGGCAAGTCGTTCCTTCGCCTTCTCCTCGGGTGACCCGATCCCGTTCCAGGATGTACTGGACGCGGCAGTGGCGTCGTTCGGCCTGATGGTGGATCCCGACGCCGAAATGCTCATAGACGCCACCCCCGACCGGGCCACCACTATCTCCTGTGACAAGGCGCGAGCCGAACTTGGCTGGGACCCGGTTGGCATAGCCGAAGGAATGCAGCGCTACGCCGATCTGGGCGGCTGAGTTTCAACAACCGACTTGCAACCCAATCCAGACAAAACCAACCCCCAAGCCTCAGATATGGAGTCCCAATGAGCCAAAGCACACTGAGATCCGCGCTGGCCGAGCGTACCCTGCGTATTCGCGGCGGTCACGAGTCCCCTTACTTCCAGATAATGCGGAAGGTCCAAGACCGTGACGACATAATCCGCCTGGTGAGAGGCGAGCCGGACATACCGACGCCCTCCCACATCGTCGAAGCCGCCAAGCGCTGTCTGGACACCGGTCACATCGGCTACACCCCTCCGGGAGGGATGATCGAGTTGCGGGAAGCCATCGCCCGCAAGTTCAAGAAGGACAACAACCTCGAATACGACGCCGAGTCCGAGATTCTGGTAACCGCCGGGGCTCAGGAGTCGATGGCGGTCAGCCTGCAGACTCTGCTGGATCCCGGCGACGAGGTCCTGCTGGCCACTCCCCACTACATGGCTTATCCCGCCAACATCACCATGGCGGGCGGGCACATCGTGTACGTGCCCACCGTGGAGGAAGAGGACTTCGAGTTGAAGCCCGAGGCAATCGAAGCGGCGATCACCGACAAGACCAAGCTCTTGGTGCTGGTCACGCCCAACAATCCCACCGCCGGGGTGATCACCGAAGAGACCCTCAATGCCATCGCCGACGTGGTGCGGGCCCATCCGGGCCTGGTGGTGATCTCCGATGAGTTGTACGAGAAGGTGGTGTACGACGGTTTCCAGCACATCAGCTTCGCCACCCTGCCGGATATGTGGGACCGCACGATCACCATCAACGGGTTCTCCAAGGCTTACAGCATGACCGGGTTTCGCGTGGGATACATGGCCGGGCCTGCCGACTACATCCTGGCGGCCACCGAGCCACGTCACTCGCTCAGCATCTCCACGTCGCTCCCATCCCAGCACGGCGCACTGGCCGCCCTGGAAGGACCGCAGGAGTTCCTGGACGAGATGATGGAGGAGTATCACCAACGCCGGCAGGTCATGCGGGAAACCTTCGACAAGCTGGGCGTTACCTACGGCGAGCCCAAGGGCGGGTTCTACTTCTTCGCCAACGTCTCCGCCTCGGGGATGGATGCCGTCTCCTTTGCCGACAAGGCGGTTGACTACGGAATCCTCTTCTCGCCCGGCAACATCTTCGCCGAAGGCGCCGTCAAGTACATCCGCATCTCCTACCTGGCGCCCCGGGATCAACTGCACGAAGCCATGGATCGCTTCACTCGGCTATGGAACGACTGCCGGAGCGGCAAGTGAGCGGCCCCACGGTAGCCCTGGTGGAAGAGTTCACGTCCGCCCAGGTGGCGGCCCTCCAGCGCGCTCTCCCCACCGGCGCCACCGTCCTGCAAGACGCCCTCGGCTCGGGGACCATCGGGCAGGCCGACTACCTGGTGCTCATGCAAGAGAGCCTCGACGACGACCAACTCGGCGCCCTCTCCTCGCTACAGGGGGTGGTCACCATCGACTCGGGAGGCGCCACCGTCTCATCGGAGATCTGCGACTCCCTGGGAGTGTGGACCGAAGGTGTCGTGTCCCCCGGGCCGACCAGTGTGGCCGAACACACGGTGATGATGATCCTGGCGCTCTTCAAGCGCTTGCCGACTGCCAACCAACGCCTGATGGACGGGGTGATAGTGGAAGGCATGGCGCCGTTCGTCACCGACCAGTTGAATTACTCCTACAACTGGGTGGGGCTGGATCTATTCGAAGCTGTGTTGGGCAAGACGGTCGGGTTGGTCGGGGTCGGCCAGATCGGACTGGTGGCTGCCAAACTCCTGGTGGCGTTCGGCTGTGACGTGGTCTACTACAAGCGCAACCGTTTCTCTCCTGAAGAGGAGCAGGAGTTGGGCATCCGCTACCTTCCCTTCGACGAACTGCTGGCAGAGTCCCACTGCGTCTCTCTCCACAACAAGTTCACCCCGGAGACCGAAAAGATGATGGGCGCCCGCGAGTTCGCCCTGATGCCCCAAGGTTCGTTCTTCGTCAACACCGCCCGCGGGCGCTTGGTGGACGAGGACGCCCTCATGGCCGCCCTGCACAGCGGGCATCTGGCCGGGGCCGCCCTGGATGTCTTCTGGTGGGAGCCGATCCTTCCGGACAGCCCCTTGCGGAGCGCCCCCAACCTGCTGATGACGCCCCACACCGCCGGGACTCCGGCGGGCGACAACGTGGCCCTGGAACTGGGCTCCGCCGGGCGGGTGATCCGCCGACGGCACGGAGTGGTGAGATGAGCGAGAGCACCTTTGTCGGCATGCAGGTGGGAGGGATCAGCTTCATCGACGAGGGCATCGAGGAAACCCTCGACATCTTCGTTGAACTGGCCGGGGTTAACGCCATCTTCATCTCCGCCCTCTCCTGGGCGCGGGGCAACGCCGGACGGTCGGGCAGCGGCGACTACCCCGACCACGGCGGGCAGGAGCCCGACAACCTGCAGGGCGGCGCCTTCTTCCCCCCCAACCCCCAGTACTACCACGGCACCTCCATAAAGGACTTCACCGCTCCTGATCCTCTCTACGAGGGCTGGGACATCCTGGGAGACGTGATACCTGCCGCCCGGGCACGGGGCATGGAAGTCTTCCCCTACTACTGCGAGACGGCCCACATCAATCCCAAGCCGCTGTGGCAGCCCGGATTCGCCCAGGTGCTGGAGATCGACCCGTGGGGACGCAAGGCCAGCCGGCCCTGTCTTTACAACCCCGACTACCGGAACTGGTGGTTCGGGGTGATCGACAACTGGCTCAACGAGTACGACCTGAACGGGATGCTTTGGGGAATCGAACGGGAAGACCCTCTGTCGTCGATGATCGTCAGCGACGAGGTCCCCACCTGTTTCTGCGTCCACTGCCGCTCGGAGGCTCACCGCCGCAACATCGACGCCGGGCGCGCCGCCGAGGGGTATCGCAAGATCAGCGACTATCTCAAGTCGGTACGGGCCGGCTACCAGCCTCGCGACGGGAAGTTGATCACCTTCCTGCGGCATCTGTTCGAATATCCCGAAGTCTCCCAGTGGCAGAAGTTGTGGTGGGACGGTCACAAGGATCTCTACCGGGAGATCTCCGGGCTGGTCCGCTATTTCGGCGACGATTACCAGGTGGGCTTCGGCATCTGGCAGATGATCAACACCTTCAACCCGCTGTTGCGGGCGGCCCATGACCCAGCCGAGTACAAGCTGTACGCCGACTGGCTGAAGCCGGTGTTCTACAACGCCCCGGGCGGAGCGCGGTTCGCCAAGTTCGTGACCAACCTGTGCCAGACCATCCTGGGAGACGCCAGTCCTGCCGAGTGGACTCCGATCCTCTACAAGATTCTCGGCCTGGACGAAGCGCCGTTCGAAGACCTGCCACCCGCCGGATTCAGCCCGCAGTACGTGGCGGACTTCACGCGTCGTTATGTGGAGGCGTGCGGTCCGCAGGTGGCTGTCTATCCCGGAATCGGGCTGGGAGTTGAAACGGTGGCCCGCGACATCAGCCCCGCCGACTGCGAGGCGATGGTTGAAGCCTCCTTCGAAGGCGGCGCCGAGGGCGTGATGATCTCCCGCAACTACTCGGAGTTGACCCTCCCCAACCTGGCCGCGGTGGGCACTGCCCTGCGCCGCCTCGGCAAAATCTGATCCGCAACTAAGAAAGGAACCCAACTGTGCGCACAATTCTCAAAGGCGGAGTCGTCGTAAACCTGGACGGCGGACCCTCGGAGCAACAAGACCTGACTATCGAAGGCGAGCAGATCTCCTCGGTGGGCGCCGCCGAAGCCCAACCAGGGGACAACGTCGTAGATGTCTCCGGCATGCACCTGTTGCCAGGTCTGTCGAACTGTCACGTCCACCTGGGGTGGGACGGCACCCACGACCTGGAGGACCAGGCCAACGAATCGCCGGCCGTCAACGCCATGAAGGCGGTGATGAACATCCACCGGACCCTGTCGGCCGGGGTCACCACCATCCGTGACTTGGGCATGAACAACGCCAACATCGACGCCAAGTTCGCCATCGACAACGGCTGGGCGCCCTGGATTCGCCTGTTCCCCAACGGGCGAGCCATCTGCACGACCGGTGGGCACACCTGGTGGTGCTGTCGTGAAGCCGACGGGATCTACGGAGTGCGCAAGGCCATCCGGGAGCAGTTCAAAGCCGGCGCCGAGTGGATCAAGATCATGGGATCGCACGAGGAAGTGCAGTTCACCATGGACGAACTGCGGGCCATGTGCGAAGAAGCCCACCAGAACGGGATGAAGGTCACTGCCCACGCCACCTTTGACGAAGCCATTTCACGGGTGGTCGACGCCGGCGTGGATTGCGTGGAGCACGGGGGGTCGATGACTCCCGCCACCATCGAAAAGATGGTGGAGAAGGGCATTCCGATCGTCACCACCTTCTCTCCGCTGGTACAGCAGGTCAAATTCGGATTGGACTTCGGGATGACCGTTTCGGACGTGGAACGCCGCAAGGACCAGATGGCCGAAACCTCCCGGTTCGAAGGCAATGTGGCCGCCGCCCGGGCGGGTATCCCGATCGTGTTCGGCACCGATGCCGGCAGTCCGGTGGTCCCCCACTACGCCATCGCCGAGGAACTCAAGTTCATGGTGAAAATCGGAGTGTGCCCCGACAACCTTGACGCTCTCAACTCCATCTGCCGCCGGGGTATCAAACTCCTCGGCCTGGAGGACCAACTGGGGAGCCTGGAAGTCGGAAAGACTGCCGATGTGGTAGCTGTCGGCGGAGACCCTTTAGCCTCTCTTGACCACATGAAGGACGTCAAGCGGGTGTTTGTGAGAGGCCATCTGGCCTTCTCCTCCGAAGGCGGCTATACCCAAACCGGTCGCGACCTGGAAGGCATCGGTACCCGCTGGGGTCCCGGTCCCGACATCGGCTATCGGCGGGCCTAGGAAACTGTTCGGATAGACAAGACGGTCTAGAAGCAATCCATGCTTGATTTGAAAATCGTCGGAGCAACGGTGGTGAGCGACGGCCGCTCCTATCCCGCTGATGTCGGGGTGGAAGGCGCGCTCATCACCGAAGTCTCCGTGCCCGGAAGTCTGGGTCCGGCCCGCCGGGAGATTGATGCTTCGGGGTTGCTGGTGATCCCCGGAGCGGTGGACGCCCATTTCCACTGCCGGGCACCCAGCCATCCCGAGCGCGCCACATTTGCCTCCGAGTCGCGAGCCGCGGCCTCCTCCGGGGTGACCACCCTGTTCGAGATGCCGATCTCCAACCCGCCTTGCAGCACGCCTGAGGCATTTGCGGCCCGGCGGGAGTTGGGAGAAGCAGAGAGCCTGGTGGACTTTGCCCTCTACTCTGGTGCAGGGATCACCGATCCCGCCCGGGCGGAGGCCATGGCTGAATCAGGGGCGATCGGATTCAAGCTGTTCACCCACAATCCTCCGCCCGAACGGGTCAACGAGTTCGAGGGCCTGGTTGCGTCGGAACCGGGGCACATCTATGACTGCCTGCGCACGGTGAGCGCCACCGGCCTGCGGTGCGCGGTGCACTCCGAGAGCCAGCAGATGATGGATCGTTTCCGGAACGACACGGATCGCTTCGGTAACCCGTCCCGGCCTCCCATGGTGGAAGCTGCAGCGGTGGGCCTGGTCGCCACCATTGCCCGAGAACTACGCATACCTGCTCATATCGTCCATATCACCTCCCGGCTGGCCACCGAAGAGGTTAAGGCCGCTCAGAGCGTGGGTGTCGACCTGTCTGGCGAGTCATGTCCTCACTACCTGCTTCTTGATGATTCCTACATTCCCCGATTCGGCAACTTCGTAAAGGTGGGGCCGCCAATACGTCCCGCCGAGGACGTCGCCTATCTGTGGGACGCCCTGTCCGACGGGTCACTGTCGGTGGTGGCCTCCGATCACGCCCCTTTCACACCCGAAGAGAAGGCGGCCGCCGACTTCGCTTCCTCCGGGCAGGGGATTCCATCCTTGGAGATGCTGGTCCCGACTATGTTGGATGCCGGTTTGACCGAGCGGTTCCCCTTGGAACGAGCCGTGGAAGTGATGACTGCCAACCCGGCCAAGCTGTTCGGTATCTATCCCCGCAAGGGCACGGTCTCCCCCGGATCGGACGCCGACCTGGTACTGATCAATCCCCAGGGCGGGTTGACTGTGGACTCGGCCCGATTCCTGAGCAGGTCGGGCGGCAGCGGCAAGGCCTATGACGGAATGGAACTGGCTGGCCGAGTGCTCACCACTATCTGTGGAGGCCGGATCGTGTTCGACAACGGCAAGGTCATTGGAACCTCGGGTGGAAAGTTCATCTCTCCAGACGGTCCACCTCTCCACGTCACCCAGACCCAGCCGGCATAGCACCTGGAGTGGCGGGTAAGCCGGACGAAAGAACTCTAGCCGTGGGTGTCTGGTCTCCCGCTGGCCAGTCCCGAACGGCGAAGGCAGCGATTGAAGGATGCATCCACAGCTTCGGTTACCTCGTCAGTGTCCCAGATCAAGTGGCGGCCCGCCTCCACGGCCTGCTTTCCCTGGACGTACACGGAGCGAATGGCCTGGGGACCTGAGGCAAGTACCAGGTTGGAAAGGGCGGCCGGCCGGGGATGCAAGGTGGGATGAGAGCCGTCCATCACCACTACATCGGCCCATTTTCCGGGCGCGAGAGAACCAGCCTGGGTTCCCAGCGCCTCCGCTCCACCCTGAGTGGCAAGTTCGATCATCTCCCCAGGCGACCCCCAGATGTCTCCCTTGGAACCTCTTTGAGCCAGGATGGTCATCTTCATCAGTTGGAACATGTCATGGCCATCGTTGGGTTGGTCAAGACCAAGGCTGGTCCGGACTCCCGCCGAGAGCAGAGTTGGAAGAGGGGCGGGCCCCACCCCAATCAGCATGTTCCCCACCGCACAGACGGAAACCGCCACCCCATGCTCTGCCAGCAAAGCGATGTCCTCGGCGTCGACAACCACCGGATGGTGCATGAGCAGTGAAGGGCTCAAGCCACCCAAGTCGGCCATGACCTTTACCACTGATCGACCCCACCGGCCAAAGGAGTGCTGAGCCGCAGTCTTTGAGTAGGGTCCGTGCAGAGCCAGTGGGACCTGCCGGTCAGCCGCCAACTCGATGAGTCCCTGCAGCAAGTTGGTGGTCACCCGATGCATGGCAAGCGGTTCCAGGCCGATACCCAGGCGAGGTCCCTCCCAAACGGTGCGGAGGCGATCCAACTCAGTGGCGGCCAGGTCAACCGAATCATGGGTCTGGGCGGGAAAGATGTCGGTGCGGTCCACCGATGCCCTATAGAAGACGGCATTCATCCCTGATTCTGCAAATGCGCGGAGAACACCATCGATCTGGTGCTCTCGGCCTCGCAGCGAGGTGAGAGAATCGGTGGTGGTGGTCACTCCGGAGAGTTGCATTTCCAACAGAGCCAGACGTGCGGCGGCGTAGGCTTCCTCCTCTCCCATTTCCAGCCGGATCGCCGAAGTAGGAGGCAGAGCGGAAGGACTGAGAGCGGAGAAGCGGTCTCCCCCCATGCCCCGGGTGAAGCATCCCAGGGTGTGGGCATGGGTGTTGACGAAACCGGGCAGTATTAGGTCCCCACTGTGATCCACTGTGCGAGCGGCCAAGGGTGGTTCGCCTTCCCCCACTTGCACAATCTTCCCCTCAGCTACCGAAACCCACCCCGGTGACAGGACCTGCCGGCGACCATCCATGGTCACCACCGTCCCACCATTGAGGACCAGATCGAGCGAGATAGAACTCACGGTTTGGCAACCGCCAGAACCACCATGACAATCAGCAGACACCACACCAGCAACACCGGTGGGTACACACCGCGGATACGGCGGTTGACCTCCATCAAACGGCGGGGACTCTCCCCTTTCTCCAGCAGTTCCGACAGCGCCGGCCGATATCGAGCGGCGGCCCTGCGAATCCAAAGACCTGCGGCAATGATCACACCGAACAACGTGGCCTTCCACGCCAGCCAGCCACCGAGCCAGGGTCCTGATCCAACCAGAGACCAGACACCACTGGCCAGAAAGAACAAAGAAGCTAGAGCCCGTAAGGCCTGGTCGAGTTGGGAGAACGCTGCGACCCAACCGTCCGTCGCACCCGCCACTCCCCTCCGGACTGACACCACCGAGGCCCAGGCCCACACCGCGCCAAGGACCCCCAGGGTCCAGAACAACCAGTCAGGGGTGCTGGTCAACCCCCATCCGGTAGAACGGCTCAGCCCCAGAGCCACCGGGATCATCAAGATCAGCGACACCCGGGGGGCAATATCCAAAGAAAGCATCAGACGGCGCACTACCACCCGGGTCTCCGTGGACATTCCGGGACGTCGCATAACGAAACTGGAAGTGAAAACTCCCACATCAATCCCCAGCCAAGCCACCAGCAGAAGGAGGTGGAGTATCAACAGGGCGGAGGCGCCGCTCATTTTGTACCTGCCTTTCGTTGCGGAAATGGCTTGACCAAAGGTAGTCTGTCCTTAGACGATTAGTTAGGCAAACTAGCAAAAAGGAGGAGAATGCCAATGAAAGGCTCTAAAGCACTCATCGCACTGGTAGCGGTGATGGCATTGCTGGCGGCGGCTTGTGGAGGAGACGAGGCTGAGGCACCTGCCACTACAGCCGCTCCGGCCACAACGGCCGCCCCTGCCACCACTGAGGCCCCGGCCGAGGAAACCACAGCCACTACCGAGGCCATGGAAGAGGAAACCACAGCCACTACCGAGGCCATGGAAGAGGAAACCACAGCCACTACCGAGGCCATGGAAGAGGAAACCACTACCACCACCGAGGCCCCGGCTGAGCCGATCACCGTTTCGGTGGGATTGGGGAACATGCCTCCTTCCGGCATGCCCTATCTGGGAGCGGGGTCACCCGGCCAGTATGTGTGGAGCAACATCTTCGACGGGCTCACCCGGATCGGTCCTGACGGAGCGCCGGCGCCTTGGCTGGCAGAGTCGTGGTCGGTGGCAGCTGACAACATGACCTGGACGTTCAATCTCCGGCCGGGGATCACATTCTCCAACGGCGAGCCCCTGAATGCAGCTGCCGTGGAAGCCAACTTCGCAGTGATTCTCTCCGAAGAGGGTCGGGCCACCTACTCGGCCAACGCCAACAACTACAGCTATGTGGACTCGGTCACCGCGGTGGATGACACCACGGTTCAGATCGTGACCTCTGCCGCCAACGCCCTGTTGCCCTCCGCAATCTCCATTGCCTACATCCTTCCCCCGGCGTACTTCGCCGAAGTGGGACCGGAAGGCTTTGCTCGGCAACCAGTTGGCACCGGGCCTTACGTAGTGTCGGAGTGGGGCGACGACAAGATCGTCCTCCAAGCCTGGGAAGGTTCGTGGCGCGGCAAGCCTGGTGTGGACACCGTCGAATATGTCAATCTCCCAGATCCGGCTGCTCGGGTGCAGGCCTTGCAATCAGGACAGATCAACGTTGCCCAGTCCCCCAGTCCCGACGTGGCCCAGTCGCTCACCGACGATGGATTCACGGTCTATTCGGCCACTCGTGGCCAGGTATTGGCAGTGGCTTTCATCACCAAGCACGGTGGTCCCCTGGCCGATGTCCGGGTACGTCAAGCCCTCAACTATGCGGTTGACAAGGAAGCAATCCGGGTCGCCCTAACCGGTGGACTCTCTCCTTCCGGTGGCCTCTACCCACCGGTGGGCGTGAACGGCCATGACCCCAACCGGATGGTCTATCCATACGATCCCGACAAGGCCCTGCAACTCCTGGCCGAAGCCGGGTACGCGGATGGTTTTGACATGGAGGCCGAGATGACCCTCGGTTCCTTCCCGGCCGACGCCGAGATTTACGACGCCATGGCTGGATACCTGTCCGAAATCGGCGTCAACGTCACCATCACCCCGATCGACTTCCGGGGCGCATGGCTACCCTACTTCCTCGGCACCGACGGCGCCGACTGGAACGGTCAGGCCTTCAACTACTCGTGGGGCACGGCTCCATTGTTCGACGCGATAAGGCCCTTCAACTTCTACCAGTGCGGATGGAGAAACGCCTGGTACTGCGACGAAGAGGCAGTGCCTTTGATCGAAGCTGTTAACACCACCTTCGACCAGGAAGAACGCAACAAGGTCCTCCACCAGTTGCTCGACCACACGGCGGCCAATCCCCCGTCATTGATGCTCACCGAGAACTTCGAACTCTGGGCCCATGATGGATTGGTTGGCTTCGGAGTGTTCGCTTTCAACGCGCCGTTCGACGGAGTCAGCTACGGCGGCTAACCGCGGTCGGTGAGAAACCAACTAGATGCAACCGACGCTATCCCGGATTCTTCTGAGTCCGGGATAGCGTCACCACGCGGAGGGGGGTCAGGGTTTCAACTGGCCCGCCGGCTCCTCCGTCGCCTGGAGCATCTTGTGATCTTGGTGGTGTCCATCTCCACCTTGCTTTTTTTCATGTTGAGGGTCACCGGCGATCCCGCCTTGGTCTTGGCTGGAGACCTCTCAACAGATGAGGACTTGGCACGGATTCGTTCGTTCTACGGTCTGGACAAGCCTCTGATCATTCAGTACATCCTGTTCATCTGGCAGGCGTTGCGACTCAATTTCGGCAAGTCCCTGGTGAGCTTTGAGGACGCCATGGGCTTGGTCCTGGAAAAAATGCCTGCCACCGTCGAGTTGGCTTTGGCGGCCATCTTGCTAAACCTGGTGGTGGCCTTGCTGGTTGGAGCATGGCTCGGTTACCGCCCCCAGAGAATCGACCGTCGGATCGGATTGTTCGGAGTGCTGGTGAGCCAAGGTATTCCCGGGTTTGTGATCGGGTTGATTCTGATCCAAGTGTTCGCCGTCCACCTCAAGGTGCTGCCCTCCATTGGGAACCAGGGTCTTCACAGCCTGATCCTGCCCTCCATCACCCTGGCCAGTTTTATGCTGCCGCGAGTGATTCGCCTCACCGCGGCAAATGTGGACGAAGCCATGAGGGAGGACTATGTCCGCACGGCCCGCGCCTCCGGCGCCACCAGTCGCATCGTTCTATTTCGGCATGTGTTACCCAATACCCTGGTAGGGACCCTGGCTTTGATCGGAGTGCAGTTCGGATTCCTCCTGTCAGGATCCCTGATCACCGAAACCCTGTTCGCCTGGCCCGGAGTTGGTTTGCAACTGATTGAAGCGGTGCGCGCCCTTGACTTCCCGGTGGTTCAAGCCACGGTGGCGGTGGTGGCAGTACTGGTATTTGTGGTGCAGGCCGTGGTAGACGCACTGATTCCCCTGGTCGACCCTCGGCTGAGGAGTAGGCGGGTATGAGTTCCAGCCAGCCTGGAGGCATCACGCGACGCTTTCTTCCCCACTCCAGGCTCGGCGCCCCTGCCTTGCTGATAGCCGGCTTCCTGGGTCTGGCGGTGGTGATCGTGTTAACGGTCTGGGGGCAATCGATCGCCGGATTCGATCCGGGCAAGCAAAACCTTACTGACCGTCTCCTTCCGCCCGGAGCGGATGGACACCTGCTGGGCACCGACAAGCTCGGGAAGGACATCTTCGCCAGAGTGGCGGCCGGTTTTCGATGGTCGATCCCAGTGGCCTTGCTGGCCACCGCTATCTCAGCCAGTATCGGAACCACCATCGGCGTAATCGCCGGATGGAATGAGGGATGGATCCGGTCTTCATTGTCCCGTTTCATGGAGGTAGCCATCTCTTTTCCCTACCTGGTGCTGGCGGTGGCCATCATCGGGGTGGTGGGACGAGGATTCTTTGCCCTGTCGCTGTCACTGGGGTTGGTGGCATGGGTGTCGTTCGCCAGGGTGATCTATGCCGAGACCCGCCGAGTAAAAGAGCGCGAATATGTGATGGCCGCCCGCCTGATGGGAATGGGCGCCCTCCGGATCATCCTCACCTACATCGGGCGGGGGATTCGCCCCACCCTGGTGGTCATGTGCGCCTTTATCTTCGCCGATCTGCTGGTGGCGGAGGCAGGCCTTTCCTTCCTGGGCTTGGGCGCCTCCCTTCGCGACCCGACCTGGGGAAACATGCTGTCCGATTCCCGAATCAACCTGTTCGAAGCCCCCTGGATGATGTACGGCCCTGCCTCGGCGGTGATTCTCACCGTTCTGACCGCCAACATGATCGGCGACGGTCTACTGCAGTATTGGGGCCGGGGCACCCACCAACAATGACACGCTAAGAAGGAGAACCAATGAGCCAGACAGCCGAGCAACTCTTTGACCGCATGCGCTCCGCAGGCCGCAAGGTACTGCCCATGCACCAGTATTTGGCGGAGCACGATTTAGAAGTGCTGGAGGCTTACGACGCATTCCTCCGCAAGACCATCTACGAAAAGGATGCCTTGGACGCCAAGACCAAGGAGATGGTGCTGGCTGTGGCTTGCCTGGGCGCCGGGTCACCCCTTCCGGTGGTGGCAGCCCATGCCCGCAAGGCGATGGCGGCTGGGGCGGACCGCCAGGAAGTCCTTCAGGCCTTGGAGTTGGCGGCGGCGGTGGCCGCCACCCGCACGATGGCCGGTTCTACCCTGGCCATGATGGAAGCCGAAAAGGACTGACGGAGACCCAGACGGTGGATTTGATCGGAGCCTCCCAGCCCTTCGGTATCACCCGGCGGTTGTCCTACACCATGACCCCCGACAGGTACACGGGAAGGGTGCTGTACGTAACTTTCCGTACCGAGGCCGACCTGTCCCAGTGGATGCCGCCACCCTTGCAACCGGTTGACCCTCACCAAGGGTTCATCAAGGTGTACTCTCTGAAACGTCGTCCCGAGCATGGAGCGCCGCTTCCACCCAATTTCAGTCAATACAACGAAGTGTGCGTCACCGCCATGGCATCCCTGCCCGGGGAGCCGACCAGACAGTACAACATCTTCATGTGGGTGGATCACGATTGGGCGCTGTACAAGGCGAGAGAAGTGTTCGGATGGCCGAAGAAACTGGCAGACATCCACCTCACCGCCACCTACCCGGGAAAAGGCGCTTACGACCTGGACCAAGGCGTCAACCGATTCGACGCCGACCTTTCTCGATGGGGATACCGAGTGATGAGCGTTCGCGCCGAACTGGACTCGGAGGCGCCAAGCCAGCCAACTCCTCCCTTTCACGGCTTTTACACCGCCCGCCACATCCCCGGTCCCGAAGGGAGCGCCGACATCGCCGAAGTGCTGGTGATCGAAACCCGGGACGGATGGTTTGGAAAGGGCGTATACGGCACTGCATCGGTGGATCTCTTTGGCGCCCCCGATGAGGAACTGACGGCCCTGGGCCCGGTTGAGGTCACCGGGTGCGTTCTGCGTGAGGTGAGTTGGGTGTTGCCCGGCCGTCCAGCCCGAAGACAAGGTGACCTTGGCCAATTTGATATCTATGTGGGTGAATGATCCCGGAAAGGAACAACAATGACCACCAATTACCGCGGAGTATTCCCTGCCATCGTTACCCCTCAGGATGACGACAACCGGATCCTTTGGGACGTGATGGCTGACCTGGCCCGGCGTCAGATAGACGAGGGTGCTGCCGGATTCCTGGTCAACGGGCACACCGGAGAGCACATGATGCTGTCGGGAGAGGAGCGTCGCACCGCCATCCGGGTGGTCCGGGAAGCTGTGGGACCCAACATCCCAATCGTGGCCGGGGTGCATGTCCAAGCTGCCTGGAAGTACGGTTCCCGCGCCGAATCCGCCGCCGAAATGGGCGCCGATTCGATCCTGATCTTCTCCCCCTTTTCCTTCGCCCGGGGAGCCTTCGCTTATGCTCCCGAGGCCGTGGTCGATTTCTACCGGCGATGCTCGGCCGACTCGGCCTTGCCGACCTTCTTCATGCAATACCGGCCGCAGACCAACCTGATGATGCCCCAGCATGTGCTGGCCGAAGTGGCTTCCCTTCCGGGAGTGATCGGCATCAAGCAGGAGGTGGAAGACGCCATCGAGTACGAACGAGACCTGATAACCCTGCGCCAGGCCAACCCCGACCTAGCCATCCTCACCGCCACCGAACGGGGCCTGTTCGGCAACTATCTGCTGGGTGCGGACGGCTGCACCATCGGGTTGGCTAACTTTGTGGGTCCGGTGAAGCGGTTGCAGGATGCCTGCTGGAGTGGAGACCTCGACTCCGCCCGGGCGGCTGCCGCTGCCTTGCTGCCGCTGGCCGACGCCATATACCGGCCCCCCAGCTATCGGTGGTCAGCCCGTCTCAAATACGCCATCCATGCCGCCGGGATGATGCCCACCCCCAACATCCGTTCTCCCTTGTTCGCCGCCCGGGAGGAGGAACGGATGGTGATCGACCAGGTGCTGGCAGAAATGCAGGTGTTGGTATGAAGTGGATTGGCAACCGCTACTTCTACGACTCCTGGGAGGAGATGTGTCTACCTGGTCGGGTGGGCCTTTTGATAATCGACCAGCAGAACGACTTCACCCACCCCGACGGCTATTACGCGGGGCGAGGATGGGATGTCTCCATGCTGCAAGACATCACCCCCAATCTCAACCGGCTGGCGGCAGCAGCACGGCACGCCGGAATACCGGTCTACTGGTCTCAGAACATAATCAAGCAGGGATTCGTATCCGATGCTCCGGTCTGGCTGGCCACCCACGCCAATGTCGGGCTCAAGGCCTTGGACCAGACCGACTTCTTCACCATGGAAGGAACCTGGGGCGCCGAGATATATGAAGAGTGTGATGTCCAGCCATCAGACATCGTGATTCCCAAACTCAGGTCCACAGTCTTTCACAACACTGAGCTGGAAGGGCTGATGCGCGCCCATGGCCTGGAGACGGTAGTGGTTACCGGCCAGGTGACGGAAGGGTGTGTAGACAACACCGTCCGAGGTGCCCGCGACCGTGATTTCTACACGGTTCTGGTCCCCGACGCGGTGGGATCGATCAGTGAAGAACGCCACCAGCGCAGCCTGCTGACCTGGACCGGAAGGATTCCCACTCCGACCACCGAACAGTTGGGCGCCTATTGGGAAGAGGCCGAATCCCCTTGAGCAATACTGCCGCGGCCGACCCAGGGACCGAAGCAGCAGCCCCCCGGCGGGCCGTGGAGGTGGAGGACCTGTGCGTGAGCTTTCCCTCCCCAGAACGTGGGAAGGTAACGGTGGTAAACGAAGTCTCCTTTTCGCTGGATCGGGGGCGCACCCTGGCGATCGTGGGGGAATCGGGGGCCGGGAAGTCCATGCTGTCGCTGGCACTGCTGGGGCTGACTCCCAAACCCGGATGGGTGACAGCGTCCCGAGTGGTGGTGGATGGTATCGACGTGACCACCTTGAACGACAAAGGCTGGTCGAAGGTGCGCGGCAAGAATATCTCTATGGTCTTCCAAGACGCCCTGTCGGGGTTAAATCCGGTACGATCGGTGGGAGCTGTCTTGATGGAAGTGATCCGCCGCCACCAGGGCGTTTCCAAAGCTCAAGCCCGGCAGGCCGCCACCGAGATGCTCGAATCGGTGGGGATCCCGGATGCCAAGACTCGGCTAACCGTGTATCCCCACCAGTTGTCAGGAGGGCTCCGCCAGCGGGTGATGATCGCCCTGGCTTTGGTCAACCGTCCGGCGGTATTGATTGCCGATGAGCCGACCACCGCCTTGGACGCCACCATCCAGGCCCAGATCCTGGAATTGCTGGCGGAGATGATCACCGATGCTGCCTTGCTTCTGGTTACCCACGACTTGGGGGTGGCAACCTCGATTAGTGACCAGATAGCAGTCATGTATGCCGGTCGTTTTGTGGAGTTCGGTCCAACCGAAGAAGTCCTCCGCAGACCCCGGCATCCCTACTCGGCGGGCCTTCTGTCAGCTGTGCCGCGGTTCGAACGGGAACGCCGTCCCCTAGTGGCGATTCCTGGTTCGCCTCCCTCTCCCTCCGAGGTGGGCCAGGGATGCCCGTTCGCCCCTCGCTGCACCCGGGTACAGGACCGGTGCATCACCGACCGTCCCCCGCTGGAGGATCTGGAAGGCCACCCGGTGGCGTGCTGGAACCCGGTGCCGGCATGACCGCTCCCCTGCTCCGGACCGAGGATGTGGTGGTCCGCTTTCGAGTTGGACGCCGATCACTCACCGCGGTTGACCGGGTGAGCCTTTCCGTTCCCAAGGGAGAGACCGTGGGATTGGTGGGTGAATCGGGGTCCGGCAAGACCACCTTCGGGCTTGCCGTGATGCGGGCCATCGATCCCAACCATGGGCGGGTGGTATTTGACGGTGTAGACCTCACGGCCCTCGGCGAGCGCCGGATGCGTCCCTTCCGCCGTCGCATGCAGATGATCTTTCAGGACCCGTTTGCCAGCCTGGATCCGAAGATGAAAGTTGGAAGGATCATCTCCGAGCCGATGAGAATCCACAGCATTGGCGATCGCCAAGAGATAGCGTCTCGGGTCAGCTCGCTGCTGGAGGCAGTGGGCCTTCCCTCCGACACCGTCCAGCGATATCCGACCCAATTCTCTGGAGGTCAGAAACAACGCATCTCCATAGCGCGGGCACTGGCTACCGATCCTGAATTCCTAGTGGCCGACGAGCCGGTGTCCGCTCTGGACGTCTCCATTCAGGCCCAGGTAATCGCGGTTCTGGACCAGGTAAAGAAGAGATTCGGCTTGACTACCCTGATCATCGCCCACGACCTGGCGCTGGTGTACCAGGTAACCGACCGGATCGCGGTCATGTACTTGGGTCAGATCGTCGAGGAGGGCCCCACCGCGGACGTGGTATTCGACCCCCGCCACCCCTACACGGCTTCGTTGCTCTCCGCCTCTCCGGTTCCGGACCCCGAGGTGGAGCGCACCAGGGAGCGGATCGTGTTACGTGGCGACCCGCCTTCACCCATCAGTCCGCCATCTGCTTGCCGATTTCACACCCGGTGCCCGATCGCCCGACCGGTATGCGCAACCGAGACTCCCGCCCTGGTGTCATGCGGGCCGAATCGTACGGTGGCCTGCCACTTCCCTGGTGAACTGGGACCCGTATTGGACGGAAGATAAGACATGCCGAACGAACCGCCAGATACCGCCGGAACCAGTCCCAACCGCCAAGGTTTTGCCGAAGGTCCGCACAATCTGGGAGCGGTCACCTTGCTGGCCCGGCTGGTACAAGAACGGCTGGCGGTTCCTCTGGGGAAGCTAGGACTCACTTTCGCCGAAGCCATCGCCATGGTGCGCTTGTGGCGTTCTCCCGATGGGAGCCTCCCTCAGTCCGATCTGATCGAGCAACTGGTCCTCAGCAGAGCATCGGGTTCCCTGGTTCTGAGCGAATTGGAAGAGGCCGGCTTCATTACCCGGTCCATTGATCCCCACGATGCCCGACGCCTCCTGGTGAGCCTCACCCCCCAAGGAGAGGAGATAGAAAGCAAAGTGCACGACGCATTCGAACAACTGGAGTCCCATCTCTTCTCCCCAATCGGCTCCGACAACTGGGAAACGGTGTACGACTCGCTGAGATCGGCGGTGCTGACCATGATTGCCGAAAGACAGCAGACCGGATGACGCACCCCGGTCGTCGCCTGGTTGACACCAAGGAGGGATCGGTGCATGTCTGGACCAGGGAAGGCACCGGACTACCGCTGTTGTTGCTGCACATGTCGCCGCGTTCAGGGCGCATGTACCTGCCAGCTATGGCCTTGCTGGATCGTCCAGTGGCGGCGCCGGACCGGCCCGGTTTTGGTTATTCGGATGCTCCGCAGGGAACCCCCACCATCGGCAGGTACGCGGCGGCCACCCTGAAGGTGGTCAATTCGCTGGGTTGGGACCGGTTCGATGTGATCGGCACCCACACCGGAGCGGTGGAAGCCATTGACCTTGCTCATCTGGCCGGGGAGAGGGTGGCTGGGATCGGTCTGGTTGCGGTTCCCGCCTACACCCCCGAAGAGGTGGATGAACGGAGAAACCCAGGAAGAGTGGCTGCTCCCCGCCCGACCCCCCAGCATGACGGGTCGCATGTGCGGGCTATGTGGGAACAAAGGACTGCCATCCGAGACCCTTCGGTGGACCCCGGTTACCTGCAGGAACTCTTCCTTGAGTCCATGCTGTCCGCCCCTGGCGCCCATCTGGCCTACCGGGCGGTGCTCGCCTATCCCACCTTGCGGCGACTAGTGGATCTCAATCGGCCGGTGGTGGTGTTCGCCCCGTCTGACGACCTGACGGTCCAGACCCGCAGAGCAATACCTCACCTTCCCTCCGGCTCGGAGGTAATTGATCTCCAAGAACTTGACTTCGATCTATGGAAGGTGGCCACCACCAGAATGGTCGGCCTAATCCAAACCCGGTTTCAGGCTGGGCAACTTCCCGAAAACTGTTAGGATACCAAACAAAATAAGGAGATAGATGGCCTCCGACATCGACTGGAACTACATAAACCTGGTGAAGAAGACTGTGAAGTCCGAAGACTTCTTCGGACGATCCGGCCAATACGACCGCCAGAACCGGTATCCGCACGAAAACATCGCCGCCCTTAAAGCTATCGGAATTCCCTCCATGCATGTCTCGAGCCGGTTCGGGGGGCCCGGCCACACTGTTGCCACCCAGACCAAAGCGGTGGAGGAGATCGCCTACGGAGATCCCTCAACTGCCGCATGCGTCAACATGCACTGGGTGGTTGCCGACATCATCGCCAAGCACGCCCACCGGAACCCGCACATGGCTGCGTTGCTACGGGACTGCGCCGAAAACCAATCGATGTTCGCCGGGGGTGCTTCGATACCGGCCGACGAGGTTGACGCTTCCAAGGTAGGCGCCCGATTTCGCCGGGTCGAAGGTGGCTGGAAAGGGTCCGGCCGGGTGGGTTTTGCCACCAATTCCACCGGCGCCACTTATGCCGGCACCGTGGCCGTGATAGTGGATGGGGACAACCGGCCCGCGGGGCGGACCATTCTCATTCTCAAACCCCCTCTGAACACCCCGGGGGTGGTGGTGAAAGATGACTGGTCGGCGATGGGTCTGCGAGCCACGGCCACCAACACCATCGAAATCAAGGATGCCTTTGTCGATGAGCGCTACGCATTCGAGATCGATCTTGACGAGCTCAAGCCGGGTCTCCGAGACCAGGATGAATCAGGTTCAGCCGGCTACACCGTCCGGTCGGGGCGTTCCCAGATCTCTAAGGGAGGTATGTGGCTGGGGCATGCCCGCCGCATGCTCAACTACATGGAGGACTTCCTTGGCAAGCGCAAAGGCACCACCGGGGTGAATGTGCAGGGGGCCAGTTTGTCATCCCGCTCGGAGATTCCCTGGGCACAATCCACCTTCGGTCGTCTCCGTCACTGGGTAGAGAGTGGTGACCTGGTGTTGTACGCCACTATCGAAAAGATCTCCGAGGAGTCCATGGGTCAGGTGGCCCGCGCCGATCGCATGCTGATCGCCATGTACCACATGCGCCGCATGTGCGAAGAGGTAAACAAGGAGTCCTTTCGCTTGGCAGGCGCCCACGGCTTCGTAACCGCCCGGCCTTACGAGCGAATGTTTCGTGACATGATGGGCTACATCGCCACCGCCTACAAGGCGCCGGAGATGGAGGAGCATCTGGGCCGAGCAGGCTTGGGACACGTCTTCGCACTCAACGCCTCGGGCGGATGAAGCGTCATCTGGTAAAGACTCCGCAAGGACAACTTCACTTTCTCAGCGCCGGGTCCCTGGACACCGACCGGGCGGTCCTGTTCTTTCACCAGTCTCCCTCTTCGTCGTGGATGTGGTCCAAAGTGATGGCTGACCTCGCCGAACGAGGATTATCTTCGGTGGCGGGGGACCTGTTCAACTACGGTGGGTCTGATCGCCAGCCTGACCTACTTGATCTCCACCACCATGCGGACCTTCTGCTGGGCGCGGCGCGGTCTCTAAGTTCCGCAAGTCTTACCGCGGTCGGTCACCACACCGGAGCAGTGTTCGCCGCCTCCTGTGCGGCTCGTCACACCTTGGACGGTTTGGTGCTGATGGGATATCCGCTTTATGGATCCCGGAAGGAAAAGCAGGACAGGTTGGGAGCGAAGATGCACCAAGATAGCTTTGCCCCGGATGGATCCGAACTGGCCGCCCTGTGGGTGCGACTGAACCGTTCTCTCGAGGATGAAACTGCATTTTCGGATCGCCATGCCATTCTGGTTGACCGACTGTCGGCAGGTCCCCTGTGGTTCACCGCCTATGCGGCCCTGCTAGCCACCGATCTGGAAGGTACCTTGCGAGAGGCCTTGGATACGGGAACGCCCATCAAAACCGTGTTCGCCGCCCAAGACGCTCTCTCCCGCTTGGCGCCGGGAATAACCGCCCTAACCGGACTGACGCCAATCTGGATAGGGGGAGGACCCTGGGTTTCCGTCGAACATCCGCGCCGGGTGGCCGACGTTGTGCACTCCGCTTTCAGGGAGTGGGCGTGAGTAACAGGTCGCACTCCCCTCCCAGTAACGGCAGCCATCTCCTGATCGTTGGCGGGGGTAACGCCGGACTGGCGGCGGCAGTGACAGCCGGAGAGTTGGGCATACCCACCACCGTTTTGGAGAAGACCGATCGCCTGGGGGGCCAACTCCACTGGTCCTCCGGCCACTTCTCGGCGGCCGGCGCCCGGCGGCAGCGTTCTCGGGGGATCATCGACACCCCCGAGGAGCACCAAGCGGAGGTGGAACGGATGGCGGGGGGAAAGGGCACGCCCCACCTGATCAGGATGGCCACCCAGCAGGCGGCAGCCGCGGTTGATTGGCTGGAGTCGCTCGGCTTTCCCTTTTCCTCTGATTCCCCCGGATTCGTTTCTGGTCACGAGCGGTACTCGAAAGCGCGCACCTACTGGGGCGGTGAGGACCTGCTCAGAGGAGGCCTGCCGCTGCTGGACACTCTGAAAAAGGCCCTGGAGTGCCACCACTCGATCAGGTTGATCACCGGTCGGGCCATGGCGGACCTCCTGGTCGAAGACGGGACGGTGAGGGGCGTGTTGATGGACGACGGAGAGGAGCTTTTGGCCACCCGGACGATCCTGGCCACGGGGGGATACGCCGCTAGCCGGGAGTTGGTGACAGCACTTCAGGCGCCCTTCGGCGAGGCGCTCACCGGATGCCGCCCCCATGCCACCGGCGACGGCCTCCGCATACTTCTTAACCACGGGGCACAGGTGCTAGCCGCCGACACCTACGTTCCGACCATGGGAATGATCCCAGATCCCGACCGGCCCGGCTTCGGTTTCCACATGCATCAGGCCAGAGTGGTGGTGAACGCCTCTGTCCGAGAACCGTGGGAGATCTGGGTGGACCGGACAGGCGCCCGGTTTGTGGACGAGGGAACCAAGAGTCCGTACCACCGGGAGAAGGCGCTGAAGAAACTACCGGGCCTGGCCATGGCGGCCGTTTGGGATGAAGCAATCTTCCAGGCCTCCACCCCGGTCATCGGACCGGCCTGGACCAGGGAGGACATGCTGGCAGAGGCTGAGAAAGGCAGGTGGCTTCACCGGGCCGCCACCCTGGAGGAACTAGCTCAACGACTGGAGATCGACCCCGACGGCTTGGGCCGCACGTTACAGGATTGGAACCGCGGCATCGATCCTTTTGGACGAACTCACCGCCCCCTCCCCATCTTGGAACCTCCCTTCTGGGGAGTGCGCAGCGTGGGTGGGATGTTGCTGAGCCGGGGGGGACCAAGGGTCGACGGGATGCTCCGCCCGGTTCTAGCGGACGGTTCGGTCCTGGACGCAGTGCATTGCGTGGGTGAGTTGCTGGGCATGGGACAGTTCAGCGGTAACAACTTCGCCGGTGGAATGAGTGTGGGACCGGCCCTTTCGCTAGGGCGGTGGATGGTGCAACAATTATGGAAGGAAGTCCTGGATCCCCAGCTGTCGGGGCCGGGAGAAAGGGGAGTTTCATGTTGAAGAGTGCCGTATACAGGTCCTGCGAAGAGAGCACGGAACCGAAAAGATGAGCCGGTACGACCTGGTAATCCGAGGCGCCCGGATTGTCCGCCCAGGCGCAGCACGTCCCGAGCCGGGGGACATCGGGATTGAGAACGGAAGGTTCGTCGAAGTCGGGGGGCGGATCGTCCCGGGCACAGCCCGGGTGATAGACGCCGACGGACTGCTGGCCTTTCCAGGCGTGGTGGACTCCCACCAGCACTGGGGCATCTATAACCCTCTGGAAGAGGACACCCACTCAGAGAGCCGGGCATCGGCTCAAGGAGGAGTGACGACCGGCATCACCTATATCCGCACCGGTCAGTATTACCTGAATCGGGGCGGGTCCTATCTTGATTTCATGCCGCAAGTCCTGTCCCGGGCGGAAGGCCGCTCCTACATTGACTACGGATTCCACCTGGCGCCTATGCAGAACTCCCACATCGGCGAGTTGGAAGCGCTGGTGGATACTTTCGGGGTCGCCTCTTTCAAGATCTTCATGTTCTACGGAGGTCACGGACTGCATGGCAAATCGGACGATCAATCAGCGTTCCTGATGACCCCACCGGGGGAGCGTTACGACCTGGCCCACTTCGAGTTCATAATGCGAGGATTGGCCGACTTGGCAAACCGCCGTCCGGACCTGGCCGATACCCTGTCGCTCTCCCTGCATTGCGAGACCGCCGAGATCATGAGGGCTTACACAGAACGGGTCGAGCAGGACCCCTCCGCCCGAGGCCTGGCCGCCTACTCGGCCTCCCGGCCGCCCCATTCGGAGGGATTGGCGGTGACCACCGCCGCCTACCTGGGCTATATCACCGGATTCCCCAACCTTAACCTGCTGCACCTCTCCTCGGCGCGGGCTATGGAGGCGGCTGAAATGGCCTCGGTCACCTATCCCGAACTGAACACCCGCCGGGAAGTGACCGTGGGTCATCTGCTCACCGACATTGACAGGGCCCACGGAATCGGCGGCAAGGTCAACCCACCCATTCGTGCTCGAAGCGATGTGGAAGCACTGTGGAACGCCGTGCATCGCGGTGCGGTGGACTGGGTGGTGAGCGACCATGCCTGCTGTCGAGCAGAGGCCAAATTCGGAGATCCGCCTTCCGATGTGTTTGCCGCCAAAGCCGGATTCGGAGGGACCGAATACCTGTTGCCCGGCCTGGTCAGCGAAGCTCAGTCGCGCGGGTTGCCTCTGGGTCGAGTGGCAGAACTCACCTCCCGCAACTCCGCACAGCGTTTCGGGCTCTCCACGAAAGGCGACATAGCACCGGGATTGGACGCTGACGTTGCCTTGGTGGACCCCGACGCTGATTGGGTAGTGCGAGCCGAGGACTCGGAGTCCACCCAGGAGTACACCCCGTTTGAAGGATTCCGGATGACATGCGCCGTGACCCACACCATCCTGTCCGGGCGGATCATCCTCGACGACGGCACCCTATCGGATGAGCCGCATGGGAGGTACCTGAGGCGGTCCTGAACACTCCCTGGCAGAGGCATCTGAGACGGTGATCGTGCCATTGCTTGCGCCGTGGTTGGCCCGGCGGCCCCCACATGGGGGTTCAACTAGCTCAGCAAAGCCACCAAGGTGATCAGCACCGTTATAAGGACATCCCGAATGCCAGCCAACGGCCGGCGCTCTTCTTGAACTCGGCGATCTCCGTCCGCAGACTTCCCTCCACCCCGCTGATCCGATCACACAGTTCCGTCTTCATCTCCCCCATCTCCTTGCGTACCTTCTCAACCTCCAGACACACCTCGAACACTCGATCTCTCAAGTCATCGCTTCCCCCTCCCTTATCCTAGATCCACCGGTGGTTGGGGGGTGTGTGGGGGTGAAATGCTGTGAAGTGCCTCTCTGACCTGGGAGAATAGCTGTTATCAAAGACCGCTAGGACCCAGACAGAGGAGGCACTTCTTGTGAAAAGGATACCAAGCGATATTGACCGGTTGAGGGTGGTGTTCGATGAGGGGTCGTTGGTGGCGGATGCGGGGTTGTTGGTGGCGGGTTCGTTGATGAAACGGCTGGGTATGGAACAGCTTTTGGATAAGACCGTGCGACTGGGCAAACGCGAGGGCGGTGCCCGTCCGGGTCGCAAGGTCCTGTCTTTGGTAGCGTCGATGCTGACCGGCGGCACCCATATCGATCATGCTGATCGGCTGCGGTCGGGTTCCACCCGCAGGGTGCTGCCGTTTCGGGTGATGGCCCCTTCCACGTTGGGAACGTTTCTGCGTTCCTTTACCTGGGGTCATGTCTGCCAGTTGAACAAGGCCCTGGGAGCCTTGTTGAAACGGGTGTGGTCCCTACCGGGCGCCGGTCCCGGCGACCAGCCGCTGGTCATCGATGTGGACTCCACCATCTGTGAGGTGTCGGGCAAGAGCAAGGAAGGCGCCGCCTATGGTCACACCCAAGTGTTGGGATACCATCCGCTGGTGGCCGCGAGGGCGGACACCGGGGAGATCGTTCATCATCGCCTGCGCAAAGGCTCCTCGCAGAAGGGAAACACCCGTTTTATGGTCGAGACGGTCAACCGGGTGAGACGGGCCGGAGCGACCGGTCCAATCACTGTACGGGCCGACAAAGGCTTTTGGTCCCGCGCAACAGTACGGAAGTTGGAAGAGATGGGAGTGGAGTGGTTCATCGCTATCCCACGATATCCCAACGTCAAACAGGCCATAGAGGACATAAACGACTCGGAATGGGTTGATATCGGCTACACCCCCGACGGGGAGGCGCAAGTGGCCGAAACCACCATCGTCACCAAGATCGACAAAACAGAACACACGGTGCGTCTGATAATCAGACGCACCCGCTTGGCCGATCCCGAACAGCAGCCGCTGTGGAAAGATTGGCGACATCACACGGTCGCCACCAACAGCGACCTGTCTGCGACAGAATCCGACCGGACGTACCGTAACCATGCCCGCGTGGAACTGGGCATCCGTGATTTGAAATATCACACCGGACTGGCTCACTGCCCCTCGGGCAGGTTCTTCGCCAACGCCGTGTGGATGGCCGCCGCGGTGATCGCTCACAACCTGTACCGGTGGATCAACCACCACAGCGGCGCACCCAGAGAACGGCTCACCAACGGCAACACCGTCCGCAACCGACTGTTCAAACTGCCCGGAAGAATCGTCAACCACAGCCACAAACTCATCCTGCGGCTGCCCACCAACTGGCCGTGGGCCTCCGCTTACCGGACCGCTCTCCAAAACATCCGCTCCCTGCCCCAACTCTGCTGACCCCCCACCAGACATCCGCCAAAACCGACCAAAACGACCCCTCCACAGAATTCAGCGCGTCCCCACCCACGCCCTGCCCGATCCGACACTCCCCAAACCGAGCGGACACCCAGCAAACCCTCACACACCCGGCACAAAACCATCCCTCACGCTCCCGAAGAACCAAAAAGCCCACATCACCCCACCCCCGGACGGTCAAATCGGTGGATTGAGGCTTAGAGGAGGAGCTGATGCCTGAGATACGAAGAAGATACGATCCGGAGTTCAAGTCCGGGGCGGTGCGCATTGTTTTGGAGACCGGGAAACCGATTGCCCAGGTCGCCCGGGATCTCGGTATCCATGCGGGCACTTTGGGCAACTGGGTTCAGAAGGAACGCCTCGACCGGGCTGACAATGGGCAGCTGGACGAGGACAGCATGGCCGAGTTGATCCGTCTACGGAAAGAGGTGGCGGAGTTGCGGATGGAGCGTGATGTGCTCAAACGATCCGTGGTCCTGTGGGTAAAGGAGGCGACGCGATGAGCGTGGTGTCGCACATCGCCGCCCAGAGGACCGACCATGGAGTTCCCCACGCCCTGTCCTGTCGGCTGCTGGGTGTCAGTGAGTCGTGGTTCTACAAGTGGCGCAACCGCC
>MPNA01000069.1 GCA_002238785.1 bacterium OM1 bin76
AGCTGGAGGATCCCTGTGGAGACGAACCCTACGCGTGTGTGAGCTGTTGGTGGGACTGGGCGATGTGGAGGTGCTCGGCGTCGACGATGACGTGGGCGCGCCGCTGGGGGTGCACATCCGCTGTCGGCAGAGGGCACCGTAGCCGCAGCCGTCACCGGTCGGCAACGGCTTCAGCCGTTCATCGACGCGCTACCTCGTGCCAAGGCTGGGGCAAGCCTCATCTCCGTGCAGTCACCGAACTGCTCCAGACCATCCACACCACCACCACCACCAACGGCGGCGGCTAGGGCGTGCCCCGACCATTGGGGCGCGGTAGTCTGACGGTATGGATGGCAACGGCGCTGGCTCACAGCAACAGACCGTGGACCTCCCGGTTTGTTGGACCCGCGGGGGACTGTCCGTCATGTCGCTCCAACGCGAATTCGACGATCCAGCATGGGAGCCAAGAGGTAAGTACCGAGCCTTGAAACAGTTCATCATGAACTGGAACAATTGGCCGTCCTATGAAGATCGGGCTGTAATGCTCGACGGGCCTCCTCCTGCTGAGATGCCGGAGGAAGAACAGGCTCGCATCGCTGCTGTAGTGCACTGCCTTTGCGAGCGTGACGGGCATCCAATGCCTGACTGGGTGCACTCCAAGAAGGCCAAGCGTCGTGGCGGTGTGTCACTCATTTTGGACAAGCACTACCGCAACAGGTTTGGCTTCGCAGACGGTTTCGACAGGTTGGTCAAACGCGAAACTCCAAGAGCAGCTCGAGTCCATCGTGTCTGGTTCTTGGCAGAGACGCTGGAGGCTAGTTGATGCCGGGTTGGAACGATCCCAACCACCGGCTTGATGCTCAAAATAGCCCGTTCCCTCACGGTTTGGTGAACGCTGCAAGACCACTTGCCCGGGCGAAACCCGTTTGTTTCCCCGGGCCATTCTGCTGATTTGGACAAACACGACGGAAACGGGGCGTAAGTCGGACGAACTTTGACCGATTCTGACCTTAGCGCTTCCTCTGTGCCTGACGGCGTTGTTGGCGGTTCTGTTTAGGGGGTGGAGAGGCTGGTGGGTTCTGGACTACCTGTTCCAGCACCCACCTGCTGAGATATCTCCAAGTAGGCGCGCCCATGGTGGTTCTCTATCAGCTTGGAAGTGCCCGTGTCGTTGAAGGTATGACGGACAGCATGATGAACAGAGAGCACAAGGTCTTGAAGGGTTTGATCCCGTTCTAGTCGGGTGACGTTCAGTTCTTGCTTTTCGACGTCGCCAACAGTCACGGCTCGGTTATGCGACTTGAAGTATTTGAAATCGGCAAACCACTTTGCAACTTCTTTCGCTTGACCAGGGTCATGGCTCAGCATGTACGTGGAGAGCTGTTCCGAAACGAACCGTTCGGCTTCTTCTCTTGAATGTATACATTGGGCTATAAGTCCCGGCAGTAGAGATCTAAGTAATGGCAACCATGCTCCGATGTTCTTTGGATCTTGGCATTCCTCTTTTGCTAATTCAAATTGATCGATGATGGCTTGTCCTGGTGATGAACGTGGTCCCTCTGGCGTAAAGAGAGTAAACTGGGGATCGATTGGTCCGAGTTGTGATTGAGTGCCCATCAATATCTCATCACAGGCGAGAGCCATCATTGTGGCTGCTGACATGGCAGCCATCGGAATAACTGCCCGAATGTGGTCAAAGCGCGTTCTCAGATAGTCCATGATGGATTCAGCTGCTTCTGCACTCCCACCCGGGCTTGTGATGATGAGGTCTAGTTCTTTCTCTGAAATGTTGGAGACAGCTTCCATGAAGCCTTGCTTGTCGCCAAGACGTAGAGATAGAGCCTCTTCGTTCTTGACAGGCGTATTCTCTAGCCAGCGGGTGGCATATACGATGACTGCACGACCGGTATATTGGTGAAGTTCGTTGAGGTACGTTCTTCGTAGTGTGTCGGCAGGCGATGGGCCACCCTGACCTGGCGGGCGTCTTGCTGCTGCTTCTTTGAGTCGCCTTAGCTCGTGGAGCTGCTCACCCCAAGTCGGCATCGGAAATCTAGGATGAGGAGTTCGACGCCACTATCTCGACAACACGCGGGGTAGAGGCATCGACAGCCGCGAAGTAGTGCTCCTCCGCTAGTTCGTAGGCAGCTATCAGGTCGGAGACACCAGCCTCGTATTGCTCGACGCGCTGCTGTAGATCAGGGTCGGTGAGGCTCACGGCGGCTCCTTCGGTGGCTCCAAGTGGTGGGGTTGGCCTCTCTTTCTAGCAGGTTGTCACCCGGGTGACGCCATCCGGCCTGTAGGTCGGCCATGTTCGCGGCTCCACGGCTCACGGCTCCATCCTCTTAACCGCAGGGACGTGCTGGGGCTCTCTGGGCGTCTTCGGGGAGGGGTCGGCGGCTTCCGCGCCTCGTCTGGGGCGGCGGGGCCGGTGCCGGACCAAGGCCTGGGCGACCAGCATCGTCGATGTTCGCCGGGGCCAGCTGTTGGACATAGTGCCAGGCAGAACCGCCAAAACGGCGGTGCGGTGGATGCAGCGGCGGCCTCGCAGCTGGCTGACTGGGATCCGCTGGGGTGTGCTGGACCTCTCGGGCCCGTACCGGGCCGCGTTCGACACGGCGCTGCCGCACGCGAAGCAGGTCGCGGACCCGTTCCACATGGTGCGGTTGGGCAACGACGCCCTCGACGACGTGCGCCGCAGAGTCCAGAACCGGACCCTGGGGCACCGCGACCGAAAGGAGGACCCGCTGTACCGGGCCCGCAAGCTGCTGGTCTCGGCGTCAGAGAACATCACCGACTCCGGACGCGTCCGGCTGCGGGGCCTGCTCGACGCCGGCGACCCCTACGGCGAGGTCCGCGACGCCTGGCACCGCTGAAGAGACCCTGCGCTCGATCTATGACATCGACGACGCCGAAGTGGGCGCGGCCACCGTCGAGCAGCTCGCGAAGGACCTCCAGGACCCCGGCCTGCCCGAAGAGATCAACCGCCTCGGCCGCACCATCTCGCGCTGGCGCACCCAGATCTCCAGCTGGCACACCGCCAAAGTCACCAACGCAGCCACCGAGGCCAACAATCTCGTCAAACGCGTCAAACGCGCCGCGTTCGGGTTCACCAACTTCGCCAACTACCGGATCCGCTCCCTGCTCTACGCGGGCAAACCCAACTGGGCGCTCCTCGACACCCTCACTCCGACCTGAAACGCGGAGAGCC
>MPNA01000070.1 GCA_002238785.1 bacterium OM1 bin76
TCGTTTGGGGACTGAGGTCGGACAGTTTGGCGATGTATCGGATGGATTCTCCGCGGGTGGCGGCTTTCAGTCGGTTGGCCAGGGCGGCGGCGAGGTAGACCTCCGGTGGGGCTTCCGGTCTGAAGGGACCGTCGGGAAAGTTCCCGTCTTTTTCGAGGTAGGCGGTTGGGTGTTGGCGTGGTTGGGGCATGTGATAAAGCGTAGTTGAGCCTCCCAGAGTGTCCCACCCCCTGACTACTGTCGATCGTAATGGACAGAAATAAGAAGCCATCCAGGTGTCTAAAGAGACATCAATCTGTTTTTCCGGTTATTGGGCATTTGTACTTCCCTTAAGCATATGGATTTGTTCACCGCTTCGACACCCCTCCGGGGACCGCAACCGAGCATGACGCGACCCGGGCCGTTCACGCGGGCACCGGGTTTTCGGAAGCCGCAGGCGAAGGTTGGGACGGCGTCACCGCGGAACGAGATCGCCTGCGGAAGGTGGGACTCGGTGTTGGCCGCGGGATCCAGCGGACTTGAGATCGGGGAGTTGTGGTGAAGGCCGGAGCGCAGCCCATTGCCGACACGGTGGACGAAGTGTTGAAGCAACTGCGTAAAAGATACAGGTCCAACCGGGGTACCTCGCGGAAAGTGCAAGCAGAAGCGGAACGCCTGTTTCGATACTTGGACTCGGTGAAAGTTCTCCGGTGGGAGGACATCTCACCAGAGACAGTGTTGTCATGGTGTTGGGCGGCCCGAAAGACCAACGCAGGTGAATATCGCCGCCCGGAGCAGGCAACAGCCCGGAACCGGCAATGGGCTGCCACGGCGGTCTTCGAAGCCGCTGAACAGCTGGGATTGATTGGCCATGGACGGTGCCTCGTCGGCACCCGGATACGCCGATCCTCCGACTCTGTTCCTACTCGGCCTCTGACCGAACATGAAGTGAAACGAGTCCAGAGCTTCGCCGACCGCGGACAGCCGTTCTCCAGAAGAGCGGTGATCGTTGCCCTGGCTCTCGCCGGAGGTACATCCTCAGAGATAGCACAGGTCCGCAAAGGCGATCTCGACCTTCCCAACAGGCGAGTGTGGATCGGTAGGCGATGGAACCCCCTGTCCGAGTGGGGACACCAATACATCCAACATCACCTACAAATCCGTCCTCACCTTGAAGACAACAGACTGCTGGCAGTGGACCACCAGATCGCGGCTGATCGGCGAGCACACGCCGTAACGGTCCGGCTGGGTGAAGTGATCAGCGACTCCGGACTGAAAGGCTCACCCGGAGTATCAGCCAGGTCGATTCGCCTGCACACCGCCAACCGGATACTCCGAACCCAAGGACTGGAAGCCGCCGCCTGGTTCCTCGGCTCCGACTCGTTGGTCAGCGTGGTGAGCGCCCTGGAGTACGACTGGAAACAAATCGGACAGGAACGGCTTGAAACATTCATGGAGGGGCGGAGTGGGTAAGAAAAGGGGGACCCGGCCCCGGCTGTCCAACCAGAACCTGGACCCGATACCAGCAGACAAGGTCGACCTGGTTTGGGAAGACACCAGTTACCTGGACAGGGAAGACACACCCCTTGTATTGAAAAGACCCGACACTCCGGGAAGCAACAGCGAACGGTACACCAAAGGCGAACCTCTCGGCTGGGGAGACGACGAGCACCTGTCTTCCCTGGTAGCCAACTCGCTTCTATGGGAACTAAGCGAACTGATAGAAGACGCCATCCATGCCGTGTTCGGGAAACGCCGCAGAGGAGGCAGGCCCAGGGAGAAAACCGCCACCGAATGGCTGCTGTTCCAAATGGCAGTCTTCCTCTACGGCTCCTTCCGGGCAGCCAACAGAAACCTGAACACCATCAACCGCAACTGGAAGTTCCCCACCGAACAGAAGAAATGGAACATGCTCAAAAAAGTCGCCGAACAAGCCTGGCCCGACCATCCCAAGCGGAGACTGTCCCAAAAACCGGTCACCCGCGACAACGAGTATTACTTCCGAACAACCTACATGAATCCCTGGGTAATAAACCGCCTCCAAAAAGCGGCCACCGGCGCCTCCCTAGAAGCCGCCCTATTCATAGACCTGCTAGACCCCAACACCGGCTCCATCAGCCGCCCCGACCTCAGCCAGGTAATAGCCGCGGACGGCACCTGGACACTCGGCGCCTTCAAGAACCCACCACCTGGAATGCCCGGACACAACCCCAAACACCGGTACGATCCCAATGTCCGTTCCATGCCCGGCGATGAAAAAAGCAGCGGCTACTGTGTTGTAGCCGCAGTTGTACGGGGACCCTACCGGCAAGAACGCATCCCTCTCTTTGGGCTAATCCTCGACGAACCGGGACTGTCCGACGCCAACCTGGCCACCCAAACAGTCATCAAAATGAAAAAAGACTTTCCCCACCTCACCCAAGGAATACGCTGCGTCGCCTACGACATGGCCCTGCGCTCCGCCGACTGCGACCGACTCATGGACCACGGCATCCTGCCAATAACCAAAACACCCCGCACCAGCCAAGGCAAGACCGCCGCAGTCAACCTCGGACCCCACACCTTCAAAACCCCAGACGGCGAGATCGAAAACAAGATCGTCGCTCTCAACGGCATCCCCACCATCATGGTGTTCGACGGAACCGGCAAGAGCTACCACCAGCCCCTGCGACGAATCCGCACCCAGATCAAACCACCCGGCAAACGGATCCGCAAGCACATCGTCTACACCCAATGGGAAATACCCGACCACCCCGTCGTACCACAACACATGGTCGGAGCCATCACCTGGATCCGGAACAACAGCACACCCCAAGAACGCAAAACCAAACGCCACACCCGACGAACCCGCGCACTGAGCCTAGATCCACCGGTGGTTGGGGGGTGTGTGGGGGTGAAATGCTGTGAAGTGCCTCTCTGACCTGGGAGAATAGCTGTTATCAAAGACCGCTAGGACCCAGACAGAGGAGGCACTTCTTGTGAAAAG
>MPNA01000023.1 GCA_002238785.1 bacterium OM1 bin76
GACCCACCGCGAACCGCTTGGTCAGGTCGTCCAACACACCCGGTAGGGTGGCGGCGTCGTTGGTGTTCCCCGTGAACACGTGATGGGCTATGGGGATCCCGTCGGTGGTGCACAACAAGCCGATCACGATCTGGGGCCTGTCCGAGCGATGATCCCGCGAATATCCGAACACCCTGGACGGGAACCCGTCGGAGGGTCGGGTGGAACCCTCGAAATAGGTGGACGTCAGGTCATAGCACACCAGCCGAAGGTTCAGGTTGGTCAAATTGCACAACCGCCGGTACAGATGCTCCTCGGTCTCTTCTTTGACGTCGGCGACGGCGTCCAGGGCCCGGTAGTACTGGTCCAACGACGGCGCCGACCACCCAGAAGGCATCACCACGTCATGTTCTGTCCATTCGGGCAGACGACGCTTCGAACACGGGGCTACCAGCCGGTTCGCCACCATCGCCAACACTGCATGTTCCAAAACCTCGGCACGGCGTTCCGCGCCCACTTTTGTGAAGAACCCCCCAAGACCCAGTTGTTTCCATACCGCCGCTGCCGCGGCTACCGCTCCCACCGCGGGTGCTCCCTCGGCGGCCAAGCTGTCAACGTCGACGCGTTCTTTGTGGAGGTGACGTTCCAACGCGGCGATGATCCGTCCCAACTGTCCGGTTTCGCGCAGAGCAGTGACTTCTCCCAGACGCAACAGGGTCCGATGGCCGATCTTCGACCCCTTGCGAACCGTTTCCACCAACGACAAGTACTCGTACACCTTGTCGCCCCTCCTACGCCGGGTCGTCTTAACGAACATACCCCACAATACTACCACCACACCCCCCACAACACCAACAAACTGTCGCCCCTACAATATCGTGCAGAAGCAGCCCCTCACAACACAAAACCCCAGGTCAACACACTAATGGCCTCCCACCAAACCCCTTGACCCGCCAAACTCGGGTCTGACCGATCCCAGAGGGCGAAATATCAGGACAGCGTCGTACTCCGCTGAATAGGATGCCTTGACTTTCGACCGGAAACCACAGACTGGTTACTAGCTACCAAAACCCAGCCGATCGGAAAAACCGATCATGTTCTGCAGGGTTGGTTTCATCCCGCTTGAGGTCGCCGCCCGCTCGGCGTACTGCCCGGCCGACTCTCAGTTCCGCTCTATTACCCCGCAGGCCACCCGGTCTCCGGCACCAGGTTCCGCACCGTAGGAGTCCGGTTTGTCGTGAATGATGATCGCCGAACCGTCGGAGTCAAACACAGATGTCTCGGCATCAGCCGCCAGGGTGACCTGGTCGGTGAAAACGTCGGCCCGTGCGGTACCGTCCGTCCCAGCGTAGATATTCGGAAGGTCGCCAGCATGTTTTCCTTCAGGATGCATGAAACCGTGACCGTCGTCTGTCGGAGCAAAGTGAGCGCCGGCGGCCGAGAAATCCGGCGTGCAGGCACCCACGGAATGGATGTGGAATCCGTGGGGTCCTGGGGTCAGGTCCCCGACATCGGCCGACATCAACACTCCATTGGGTCCCTGCACCAAGGTAACCGTTCCCATCGGAAGGCCGTCTGGACTTGACATCGATGCCATCGCAGCAGCACCCACGTCCGATGGGCCATCGTCGCCACACGCTGCCAGCATCACCGAGATGAGCATTATTACTGCAATGAGTTTCCATTGTGATTTCACTGACGCGCGATCTTAACAATGCTCACAGGCGATCACAAAAGGCGGGTGTTGTGCTCGAACGGGTTGGTCCTCAGGCGCTACGAGACCTTCGCCCTATTCGCGACGACCTTCGTCCCTGTCGAACGCATCGCGAATCAGTCCTCAAAACGCGAGGGTCCCGCGACCTCCACCGGCACTTCGATCGTGTTCGGAGAGGCATGACCCCCTGGGTTGCTCGCGGCAAGTGCCGACCCGCAGGGCGGGAGTCGTCACCACGAAGTTAGACGCCTCGCTTCACCGCCAAGCCGGGAGCGTTTTTCGCGAGTTGGATCCCCAGCGAGTTAGCGGGATGCTTCCTGGATGGCATGCCAGACGCGGACGGGTGTGAGGGGCATGTCGAGGTGGGTGACCCCCAGGGGCCGTATCGCGTCGACGACCGCGTTCTGGATGGCGGCGGTGGCGCCGATGGTTCCCGCCTCTCCGATGCCCTTCACTCCCAGGGCGTTCTGGGTGGTGGGAGTCACGGTGTGCTCGATCTCGACCGACGGCATGTTGGCGGCGGTCGGCACCAGGTAGGTGGTGAGGTTGGTGGTGAGAGGATTGGCGTCCTCGTCGTAGAGGACCTGCTCCAGCAGCGCCTGACCGGCGCCCTGCCCCACGCCGCCGTGCACCTGCCCGTCCACCAGGCGCTGGTTGAGGATCTTGCCGCAGTCGTCCACGGCGATGTGACGCAGGTACCGCACGTCACCGGTCTCGGTGTCCACCTCCACCACCGCCAGGTGGGTTCCGAACGGAAAGGTGGCTTCGTCCTGGTCGAAGGAGAGTTGCGAGGCCAGTGCATCGCCGCTGACCCGGGCCAACTCTCCCCAGGTCATGCTGATGTCGGGAGATCCGGCCACCGACACCCGGCCGCCCTCGGAGACCACCACGTCCTCAACGGCGGCCTCCTGGAGGGTGGCGAACAGCTTGCGGCCCTTCTCCACCACGTCTTCGCCGGCGTGGAGGACCGCGGTTCCTCCCAGTTGCAGCGACCGGGATCCCATGGTCCCTCCTCCGCTGGCCACCCGGCCGGTGTCTCCCTGGATGTAGATGATCCGGTCCATGGGCACCTTGAGCACGTCGGAGGTGATCTGGGTCAATGAGGTCTCGTGTCCCTGGCCGTGAGAGGAGACGCCGGTGGCCACCTCTACCATGTCGTCTTCTCGGACCGTCACCGACCCCCACTCGGTCCTACCCTGGGGAGCGGTTATCTCCACGTAGGTGCTGAGCCCGATCCCCAGTCTCCACCGGTCACCCCGGGCGGCCCGCTCGGCCTGCTCCCGGCGCAGAGCCTGGTAATCGGCCATCTGGAGGGCGCGGTCGAGCGCCCCGTCGTAGTCACCGGAGTCGTATAACTGGTCGGTGGGAGTGCGGTAGGGAAACTGATGCGGCTGGATGAAGTTGCGGCGCCGGATGTCGACCGGGTCCATGTCCAGTTCCTCGGCCAGCAGGTCCATGCACCTCTCCAGGTAGGAGGTGGCCTCCGGTCGGCCGGCTCCCCGGTAGGCGTTGATGGGGCAGGTGTTGGAGACCACCGACTGGTAGGAGAACTGCACCTTGGGGATGTGATAGGCGCCGTTGGCGACCATGATGGTGAACTCGGGAAGGTAGGCGCCGAAGTACACGTAACCGCCCGACTCGGCCACGGTGTGGACCGAGAGCCCGGTGAGAGTCCCGTCGCGGCGGGCGCCCAACTCCACGAATTGGTAGACGGCTCGGCCGTGGGGGAGAGTGAGCAGGTTCTCCTCGCGGGTCTCCTGCCAGCGCACCGGCCGGCCCAGGCGGTGGGCCGCGGCGGCGCACAGCACCTGTTCGGGCACCGGGGCGATCTTTACGCCGAACCCCCCGCCCATGTCGGGGACCCTCACCCGCACCAGGTCCCGGTCGATGCCCAGGCAGCGGGAGATGACGTTGCGGTGCACGAAGGCGTTCTGGGAACCCGTCCAGACATCCAGGCGGTCACCGTCGGGGACCGCCAGGCAATTGCTGTTCTCCAGGGGGATCCCGGCCACCCTCTGGTTGTAGAACTCGGCGCGGATCACCACCTCGGCGTCCGAGAGGGGATCTGCGGTGGCCTCGGCGGTGGTGTCCAGGGCGATGTTGGTTCCGATTTCGGGGAACAGCAGAGGGGCGTCGTCGGCCATGGCGTCGATGGGGCTGGTCACGGTGGGCAGCGGATCGATGTCCACCCACACTTGGCGTGCGGCGTCGGTGGCCTGCTTGTCGGTCTCGGCGATCACCACCGCCACGGCCTCTCCGGTGAACCGGACCCGGTCGTAGGCGGGGACCGCCTGTGTGAAACGGGGATCGGCGCCCGGCGACCCTACCGACAGAGGTTTGAGGTTCAGATCCGAAGCCGTGAACACGGCCACCACTCCCGGTGAGCCGACGGCGTCTTCGATGTCGATGTCGGTGATTATTCCGTGGGGTGTGTCGGAGCGCACCACCTTCATCCATAAAGCGTCCGGTCGGGTTATGTTGCCGACGTACCGGCCTCGTCCCGTGATGAGACGGGGGTCCTCGACCCGCTTGACGGCCGCGCCGATGATTGAACTCTGCATGCCGGAAATAGTAGGTCTGCCGAAAGACCGCTCGATCCAAACGCGGCAGATCGGCTGGGTCGGTACGTCGTTTGCAAGAAGTTCAGGCCATGGCGGGTGTAGCCGGGGCTTGTGTTGTATCTTGTGAGGTTGTGTACTTGTATACAGGTATAGGGATTTCTCGATTCGAGCGGTCGGCCAGGCCCGCGGAGTCCATCTTCGGCAAAGGCATGGCGCCAGGACGGGAAGTTCGAAGTGAAAGGAGAATCTGCGAATGAGACCAGACCTAAGACGGCAAATGCCGATCGTTGTGAGTCGAAGAAGGTTCCTGCAACTTCTGGGAATGAGCGGAGCGGCGGTATTCCTGGGTTCCTGCGGCGGCGAGGAGGAAGTAGTCCAGACCACCGCTGCCAGCGCCTCTCCAACGACTGCAGCGCCCACCACGGCGGCGCCCATCGACATCGACTTCTGGCTGCCGGGCGGCTCCGATCCGTTCTGCCAGGGGTTTGTCACCGTGGCCGACGCCTTCTCTGCTTCAGGGTCGGGCATAAACGTCACCGAGGTCCTGTGCGGGGTGGCCGACGACGAGGACTTCAACGAACGACTGCTGGCCAACCTGGCTGCGGGCACCCCGCCCGACGCGGTCATCATCTGGGATCCCCCGGTGGTGATGGCGTCGCTGGGCGCCTTGGAGCCGCTTGACGACCTGATGGCGGCCTCGGTGAACTCCAAGGTGGAGAACTGGCCGGAGGGCGTGCTGGCCTCCTGCCGGTGGGACGGTCAGATTTTCGGACTGCCCGCCACAGCCAGTTCCTACGCCATCTTCTACAATCAGGAATTGCTGGAGAGCAAGGGCATCCCAAGCGGCCGGGACGACTTCCCCACCACCTGGGACGACCTCAAGGCCCTGTCGGCCGAGTTCGTCCAGTGGGACGGCGACACCCTGGTCTCGGCGGGCATGATCCCGCCCTACGACGCCGTGGAGGCAGCCATCTGGTCGGCCACCAACGGCGGGACCCTGTATGACGCCGAATCCAAGCAGGTGCGACTCGACTCCGATGAGAACATCGAGATGCTGGACTTCGGTCTGCAGTGGCTGAACGAGCAGTACAAGGGCGACTGGGTGGCCATGGATGCCTCCGGCAACTACCTGGGCGCCGGATACGTGGACGAACTGGGACGCCCGCCGGGGTTCCAGGGCGGGGACCAACTGGCCGTTGTCAACGGCTTCTGGCTGGCTGCGGACATGTACGGCTCCGAGTTCGCCGGATGGGAGCGTTGGAACGTGGCCGGGTTCCCCGTGGGACCAAGCGGCACGTCCACGGCCTCGGGCTTCTGGCCCAACTGGTGCGCCATTCCCAAGGGGGCGCCCAATCCGGAGGCCTCCTTCGCGTGGCTCGACTACCTGGTGGTCGACGGGATGAGCACCTGGTTCTCGCAGGTGCCCGACATCCCCACCAACCGCCTGGCTCCCGATGACCTGTTCCCGCAGTCGGTCGCCGACCAGCGAGGCGACGAGTTCGCCACCGACATGACGCAGTTCTTCACAGGGCAACTGGAAGTGGCGGCGCCCATGTGGACCTGTCCCGTCCAGAACTTCCTCCATGACCAGCTCTACACGGCGATCAGTTCGGTGATGCTCAAGGAGGCAACTCCCAAGGAGGCCTTGACACTGGCACAGGAGGCCACCCAGGCGGAGCTCGACTCTCTCTTGAGCTGATCCCCTCGGTCCCCTCTGATGGCTAGGTTGCGGCGGCTTCGGTCTAGACCGCTGGGCCGGCGAGAGGCGCTGGCAGGATTCCTGTTCGTGTCTCCCTGGCTTCTGGCTCTGGTGGTGTTCCACCTCTATCCGATAGTCGCCGCCACCTACCTGTCGCTGTCCGAATACAGCGTCTTCACGCCTCCCGAATTCATCGGGTTCGACAACTATGCGAAGCTGTGGGACGATCCCACGGTGTGGAGGGCCGCCGGTAACAGCCTCTTCTACGCGCTGCTCTCGGTGCCCATCGGGCTGGTGGTGGCGCTGATCCTGGCGCTGCTGCTCAACCGGCCGGTGCGGGGCATCGGCATTCACCGGACCCTCTTCTACATGCCGGCGGTGGTTCCCCCCGTGGCGGGCACCATCGTGTTCCTGTTGCTCCTAGAGCCCCGCGCCGGGCCGCTCAACACCGCCATAGAGACGGTGGGCCTCGACGGACCGGCCTGGTTCCAGGATCCCGCCTGGGCAAAATGGGGGCTGATCATTCTGAGCCTGTGGGGGGTGGGCGCCGCCACGCTGATCTTTTTGGCGGGCCTGCAGGAGATACCGGAGTCACTGCTGGAGGCGGCCTCGATGGACGGCGCCGGACCGTGGCGGAGGTTCTCCAACGTCACCCTGCCGCTGCTCACCCCGGTGATCCTCTTCAACCTGGTGATCGGGGTGATCTACTCCTTCCAGGTCTTCGACGCCGCCATGATCGTGGGAGGCACCTCGGGAGTGCCCGGAGGATCGACGCTGATGTACATGGTCCACATCTACCGCACCGCCTTCGGCTACTTCGACATGGGCTACGCCTCGGCACAGGCCATGGTGCTGTTCCTGGTCATCGTGGCGGTGACCGGCGCCATATTCGGGACCACCCGCCGCTGGGTGTACGAGGGAGTGTGAGGGGCCGATGAGACTCCTCCGTCCCGGCGCGGTCACCCAGGCCGAGCGCACCGACGAGCCCCGGCAGGGCTTCTACGCCGGCCGGATGGGGTTCTTTCGCCAGACGGCCTGGCACATCATCCTGGGCGGCCTCTCGGTGTGCTTCGCGCTGCCGCTGCTGTGGATGCTCAGTTCGGCTCTCAAGGAGAACCAGGAGATCTTCAGGATCCCCGTCCAGTGGTTCCCGGAGACCTTCTTGTGGGGGAATTTCATCGAGGTGCTCAACTATCCGGGGTATCCCTTCTTCCTGTTCTTCAGAAACAGCATGTTCTATGCGGGGATGGTGACGGTGGGAACGGTGCTGTCCTGCTCTCTGGTGGGGTACGGGTTCGCCCGCCTGCGCTTTCCCGGACGCGGGTTTCTTTTCAGCCTCACCCTGGCCACCATGATGGTCCCCTACATCGTCACCTTCATACCCACCTTCCTGCTCTTCAAGAACCTGGGAGTGCTGGGCACTTACATACCGCTAATCGCTCCGGCGTTCTTCGCCGAGGCGTTCTTCATCTTCATGATGCGCCAGTTCTTCCGCGGGGTGCCCCGGGAACTGGACGACGCGGCGCGGGTGGACGGCGCCGGTGAGTTTCGCATCTTCTGGCAGATTATGCTTCCGCTGGTCAAGCCGGCGCTGGTGGTGATGGCGGTGTTCACCTTCGTGTGGACCTGGCACGACTTCTTCCGCCCGCTGATCTACCTCAACGATCCCGACCAGTTCCCCCTGTCGCTGGGCCTGTTCTCTTTCCGGGGGCGGCGGCTCACCGAGTGGCACCTCATGATGGCGGCGGCGACCCTGATGACGGCGCCGCTGGTGATCCTGTTCGCGGTGGCTCAGAAGTACTTCGTGCGGGGGATGAGGATGTTCGGCATCAAAGGATGACGTACCCGGAGAAAAGGAGTACCGATGGCTGACGAAATGCGGGTGGGAGTGATCGGCTTGGGGAGCGTGTTCGAACCCTACGCGGAGTCGCTGCGCCGTCTGCGGTTGGGGGGCCGGATCCGGGTGGTGAGCACCTGCGACATCAACCCCGACCGCGCCGACGCCGGAGAGCGGCTTCTCTCCGAACCGGTGCCGTTCTGTACCGACTACTCGGAAGTGATCGGCGATCCGCAGGTGGACACCGTGGTGATCCTCACCTCCATGCCCCATCACGGTCGGATCACGCTGGAGGCGCTTGAAGCCGGAAAGCATGTGCTGGTGGAAAAGCCCATGTCGGTGGAGTTGGCCGGCGCCGAAGCCATCCTGGAGGAGGCCGAGCGCCGCGACTCGGTGCTGATGTGCGCGCCCGGGGTGGTGCTGAGCCCCACCTTCCAGGCGATCTGGAAGAGGGTGATCCACCGGGGTGAGATCGGGAGGGTGCATCTGGCCAGGGGAAGGTACGGGTGGTCGGGACCCGACTGGGGACAGTGGTTCTACCGCCCGGGGGGAGGACCGGTGTTCGACCTGGCCGTCTACAACATCACCGCTCTCACCGGATGGCTGGGCCCGGTCCGGCGGGTCACCGCCCTGGCGGGGATAGCTAACCCGCGCCGGGTGGTGGACGGCGAGGAGATCGACGTGCAGGTCTACGACAACTACCAGATGCTGCTGGACTTCGGATCGGCCACCTTCGCGGCGGTCACCACCGGGTTCACCATGCAGCGCTACCGGTCGCCGGCGCTGGAACTGTACGGCAGCGAGGGGACCATCCAGATGCTGGGAGACGACTGGGCGCCGGAGGGATACGAGATGTGGACCAACCAACAGGGCGCCTGGGCGATCTATGAGGAGATCGATCCCCGATGGGACTGGACCGGAGCCTTGGAGCACCTGGTGGACGTGGTGGACGGCGCCACCCAACTGATCCTGCCCCGTCATGCATTCCATGTGCTGGAGATCATGTTGGCCGCCGACCGGGCGGCTGCCACCGGAAGGACCCAGGACCTGCACAGCACCTTCGATCCGTTGCCGCTGCAGCCCGACTCGATCTACCTGGCGGGCACCGCACCGGTCCACGACCGCCGCATCATCCGCACCGAGGAGCACCTGCGGGACGGGGAGGGCTAAGCCATCGCCTCGGGTCGCAAAGCAGTCGCGGTGGCCATCGACGTGGGTGGGACCAAGATAGCAGCAGGGCTGGTGGACCGCCGCGGCGGCGTCGAGTCTCTGACCACCGTCGCAACCGGCAGTTTTGGGGCTGACTCGCTGCGGCGGGCCGCTGCAGTGGCCGACTCGGTGGCTGCGGACGCCGATGCCGTCGGAGCCGAGATCGTCGGGGTGGGAATCGGGGTGCCGGAACTGGTGGAGGACGGCCGCATCACCTCCGAAGCGGTGGTGGGCTGGACTGACCAGGGTGTCCGGGAGGCGTTTTCTGACTTCCGGCCGATCCGCGTGGAGGCAGACATCCGCGCTGCGGCGCTGGCGGAGGCTCGTTCGCGAACCGGCGCTGGTGCGAAGGTGTCGCTCTACGTAAACCTGGGAACCGGCATCAGCCACTGCCTTCTGATCGAGGGCCGGCCCTTCGAGGGCCAGCACGGACGCGCCCTGCTGTCGGGCTCCACCGTGTTGACGGCGCTTGACACCCGGCGAAACGAGTTGGTGGGGTCCTGCGTGGAGGATGTGGCCTCGGGTCGGGGGATCAGCGAGCGCTACGCCGATCTCACCGGTGAGGTCCTCTCGGCGCCACAAGTGTTCGACCTGGCGAGAAGAGGCGATGCCCAGGCTCGGCTGGTGGTGGATCAGGCCACCGAACTGTTGGGTCACCTGGTGGCGACCCTGATCGACATCCTCGACCCTGCCGAGGTGATCGTGGGAGGAGGCCTGTGCAACGTCCGGGGACTGGTGGACCGGGTCGCGGGGGTGGCCCGCCGGTCGGTGTGGTCCCACCGGGCGAAGGCGACTCCGATAGCGCCGGCAACATTGGGTCCGCAGGCGGGAGTGATCGGTGCGGGCCTGACGCTCCTCGACCATATCGGCTGACTCCCGTCGGAAGGACCGCTCCGCACCTGCGGTCATTAACCCGCCTGCTGCGAGCGGAACGGTGAGGTTTTCCGTTAGCGTTGAAGCCGAAGATGATTCAGCGCCAGGGGCCTTCTCCCCTCTATTACGAAACGAGTCCCGACAATCCGCCGACTCTGTGGGTGGAGCCCGGCGAGGTGTTCGAGGTGGCCACCCACATGAGTCGGGGTCCCGACCTCTCGGTGGTGCCTGCGGACCTGCGGGAGGAGTGGCTGAGCCACGAGCCCTACAAGGTGGAGCGAGGAAACCCGTCCTCGGGTGTCATCTGGGTGGAGGGCGCCGAGCCGGGGATGGCGGTGGAAGTCACCATAGAGGCCATGGACCTGGCATCGGTCGGCTACACGATGTTCGCCGGTGACAACCGGTTCTTTCCCAGCACGCCGGTCACACCTTCCGACCTGGCAACCTCCCGGGTGGTACGGATCCGAGACGACCACGTCATATGGGACGAGAAGTTGGCTATTGCGACTCGACCCATGGTCGGCATGGTCGGCGTCGCCCCTGCCCACGAGGCCCAGTCGAATCTTCGGGTTGGCTCGTGGGGAGGAAACATGGACGTGCAGGAGGTCTGCCCGGGCGCCACGGTGGTCCTGGCCGTCAACGTAGGTGGCGCATTGCTGCACATCGGCGATGTCCACGCTCTCCAGGGCGACGGCGAGATCGGAGGGTCGGCCATCGAAACCTCAGGTGTGATACGCCTCCGGGTTGACCTGATCGACCGCCCCGTGGAGATGACCTGGCCGCGCATCGTCACACCCGACCGTATTCTGACGGTTGCCTCCGGTCGGCCCGCGGAGAGGGCGTTTCGGATCGCCGTGAGCGAGTTGGTCCGGTGGCTTGGCGCCGACTACAACATCGAGCCGCAAGAAGCAGTGTTACTTCTCAGCCAGGTCCTGGAAGCACGCGCCACGCAGGTTGTCAACCCCACGATCACCTACGTCGCCGGGATAAAGCGAGAACTTCTCCGCAGTCTCGGTCCCTGAGAGGCCGAACCTGCCCAATAGCAATACTCAAGCGAAAGATTTCTCGCCAAAGCCGTCCCCTTCCGGGCCCTTCCCCCGCCTCCACCTGTCCGTGGGTCCAGCAGAGCCTGTTCAGCACGAAGCGGCGTTCTTGAAAACCGGAACAGTCCCTTTTCCGATAGACCTTATGATCCCTTGACGCGGCCCGAACGACGTCGGTACGGACCGTGTAGGTGTTTGGCTAGTACCAATATGGCCCGCCGCTGTGACATTTTTCAATGCTGGAGTCCGGGAGTTTTTCACACTCTCCCGATGGACGGCGGTTCTAGTAGGCCACCAGCCTGCGCGCCGCGGCGACGATCTTCGGTGCGTCGGGCCGGTAGGCGTCCTCCAAGGGTGGACTGAAGGGAACCGGCGTGTCCAGGCCGCCCAGTCGGGTGACGGGAGCGTCCAGCCAGTCGAAGCACTCCTCGGCGACCCGAGCGGCCACCTCGGCGCCCACTCCCACCATCCGATTGGCGGAGTGCACCACCAGCAGGCGGGAGGTGCGGGTGACGCTGTCGGCCACCGTGTCGAAGTCGAGTGGCTTGAGGGTGCGCAGGTCCACCACCTCCGCTTCGATGCCCTCGGCGCCCAGGGTCACCGCAGCCGAGAGCGCCTGGGTCACCTGCGCTCCGTAGGCGACGATGGTGAGATGGTGTCCTTCTCTGACGACCTCGGCCTCTCCGATGGGAGTCAGATGCTCGCCTTCGGGCACCGGTCCTCGAAGCGAGCGATACAGCGGCTTGGCCTCGAAGTAGACGACCGGGTTGGGGTCTCTTACCGCCGAGCACAACAGGCCCTTGGCGTTGGCCGGGTTGGAGGGCGCCACCACCTTCAAGCCGGGGGTGTGGACGAACCAGGCCTCCGGATTCTGGCTGTGGAACGGTCCCGAGCGGATCCCACCGTCGGACGGCGCCCGGATCACCCACGGCACCTGTGCTCCGAAGCGATAGTGGATGGTGGCCGCCGATTGGACGATGGAGTCGAATCCGGTGGAGATGAAGTCGGCGAACTGCACCTCGATGATGGGGCGCAGTCCCATGATCGCCATGCCGTTGGCCATGCCGATGAAGGACTGTTCGGCAAGGGGAGTGTTGAGCACCCGCTGATCGCCGAACCGGGCCGCCAGGCCCTTGGTCACCTTGAAGGCGCCCCCGAACTCTCCCCCCACGTCCTCGCCCAGGACCAGCACGTCGGGGTCTCTCTCCATCTCGTGGGCTATGCCCTCGGAGATGGCCTGCAGGTAGGTGAGTTGCCTCATGCGTACACCCGGTCGGTGACGGTGCCGGGATCGGGGAAGGGCGCCGCCTCGGCCTCGGCCACCGCCTGTTCGATCTCCGCCTGCGCCCAGGCTTCGATCTCTTCCAGTTGGGCAGGCTTGGCACGGCCTTCTTGGAGCAGGCGTCGGCGGTAGAGGACCAGCGGATCGCGGGCCTCCCACTTTTCCAACAACTCTTTGGGGACGTATTCGGCGCCGTCATGGATGGCGTGACCCAGCATGCGCATGGTCCGAGCCTCGATGACGCTGGCCCCTCCACCCTCTCGGGCCCTCTCCACGGCCGCCTTGACGCACAGGTACATGGCTTCGACGTCGTTTCCATCTTCGCTAACCGCGTTGAGTCCGTAGCCGGCCGCCCGCTCGGCGATGGCGAACGTGGCCATCTGCTGGTGCAGGGGAGTGGAGTAGGCGTACTTGTTGTTCTCCACGATCAGCACCAGCGGCGCCTGATACAGAGCGGCCATGTTCAGCGATTCGTGATAGGGGCCGGTGGTGGTGCCGCCGTCGCCGCACACCGTGAGAGCCACCCGAGGTTCGCCGCGGTACTTGAAGGACATCGCCACTCCCAGGCTGAGCGGGAGTTGCTGGGGGATGTGAGAGACGTACCCGACTATCCCCAGGCTCAGGTCGCCCATCCCGTGAAGGTTGGCGTCACGTCCCCCGCTGGGACCGGTCTCCCGGCCCAGGAGGTTGCCGAACACCCGAGCCGGTGTCATCCCCCTCACCAGGTAGGAGCCCACGTCGCGGTGCATGGGAGCGATCACATCGTCGGGTTCCAGCGCCATCGCCATTGCCACGCTGATCGCCTCGTGGCCCCTACCGCTGAAGGTCCCGCCCAGGCCCCTTCCCTGCTTCCACATGGTCACCATGGTGTCGTCCAGCGTGCGAGTGAGGCACATCCACCGGTAGAGGTCCACACGGAACCGGTTGGTGAGGGCGGGCACGTCCGACTCGGGCTTGGAGAACAGGGCTTTGTGCAGTTCGGTTCCGAGAGGGTTCTGGGGAGTGGTCATTTCAACAGGGTCCCCACGAGTCGGCGGGAGATGATGAACAGGCCCACCGTTCCCATGAGCACCAGCACCCCGGCGTGCCCCGCCAGTGTCCAGTCGAATTGGCCCAGGGTGAATGCCCGCAACAGTTCCGTTCCGTGATATAGGGGAGAGATCTGCATAATGGGTTGAAGGAAGGGTGGGTACACACTGAGAGGATAGAAGGTGCCCGAGAAAAGGAAAAGAGGCAGGATCACCAATTGGATCATGTCGAAGTCATGCCAGGTGCGCATGAAGGTCACCGCCGCGAACCCCGCGGCTGAGAAGGTGAATCCGACCAGGAGAGCGCCCAATGCCGCGCCCGGCGCCCACGGTGAAGTGGTCAGTCCGGTGACGTACATGAGTGCCAAAAAGCCGCAGGCATAGATCCCGGCTCGCAACTGTGCCCACAGGATCTCTCCCACCGTGATGTCGGCCACTCGCATGGGAGTCGCCAGGACCGCGTCATAGGTGCGGTTGTAGTGGAGTTTGAAGAAGATGGGAAAGGTGGACTCGACGATCGCCCCGTTCATGGCAGAGGCGGCCAGGAGACCGGGCGCCACGAAGGCGGCGTAGCTGAGAGTCTGTCCTCCCGCGGTGGTGACGTCACCGACGAAGCTTCCCAGGCCCACTCCTACCGCGAACAGGTAGAAGACCGGTTCGCAGAACCCGGCGATTATCACCATCCAGATGTGCTTGTAGACCAAGAGGTTGCGCTGCAGCAGACGACCGGCGCGGCGGGTGGGCCGGGACTGGGGAGGGAACAGGCGGGCCAGCAGCAGGCTCATACGATGAGCCTCTTCCGAAGCTGTCGAGCCGCCGCCCACCATCCTGCCGCCATCGTCGCCGCCAGGTAACCCAACTCCGTCCAGATCGAGAGGGTCAGCGGCGTGCCGAGGATGATCCAACGGCACAGGTCGACGCCATGCCAGGCGGGGCTGAGGACCACGATCGGCTCCAGGAAATCGGGAAGTTGCTCGATGGGAAAGAAGGCGCCCGAGAACAGGAACAGGGGGATGATGCTGAATCGGAACATGGCAATCATGGTGGAGTCCTCCTTGACCCACGCCGCAAAGGCGGCCAGGGGGGAGGCGAAAGCCATGCCTGTCAGCGTTGCGGCCGGAACGGCCATCAGCGCCTTCCCGAAGGACCCTGCCCCGAACACCCAGATGACCACCGCGAAGGCGGTGGAGACGAACAGCAGCCTGATGGTTATCCAGATCATCAGACCGGTGAGCAGATCATTGGTGGTGAGGGGCGTGGAGATCTGCGCCCAGTAGTTCTTGCGCCATTTGATCCCGGTTCGAACCGGCCACGACGCCTCGGTGATGGCGGTCTGCATGGCGGAGGCTGCCATCAACCCCGGAGCGAGGAAGGCCAGGTACCCGGCTTCTCCCAGCGCCTGGTTGACATTGCGGTCGATCAGGGCGCCCAGTCCCATTCCCATCGCCACCAAGAAGAGGATGGGACGCAGCCAGGTGGTGAGCACCGTACCCCGCCAGGTGCGCCGGTAGATGCGATACTCGGCTTCCACCACCATCAGAGACCGGGGGGTGTTCATTCGATGAGTTGGCGGCCGGTCAGCCGCAGAAAAACGTCTTCCAGGGTAGAACGGCGTATCAGCGTGGAGATGGGATGGACCCCGTTGTTGGACAGTCGGATGACGGCCTCGTCGGCGTTGTCGGTGTAGACCATCACCTTGTCGGGCAGATTCTCGGTTCGTTGGGCCACTGTCTCGATCACCGGCAGGGCCTGGTCGCGGGCATCGGCCTCGAAGCGAAGTTCCAGCACGTCCCTGGTGGAATAGCGCTCGATGAGGGACCGCGGCGACCCCTCGGCCACGATCCGGCCCTTGTCCATCACCACCAAGCGGTCGCAGAGTTGCTCGGCCTCGTCCATGTAGTGGGTGGTGATGACCAGTGTCACCCCTTCCTGCTTGAGTTGGTAGAGGCGGTCCCATACGACATGACGCGCCTGGGGGTCAAGGCCGGTGGTGGGCTCGTCCAAGATCAGCAGTTCCGGCTGGTTGATGAGTCCCCGGGCGATTATGAGGCGCCTCTTCATGCCGCCGGACAGGGGATCCACCCGGCTGTCCCTGCGCTCGGAGAGTTGCACGAACTCCAACAGTTCAGCGGCTCGACGATCGATCTCGGCGCGGGCCATGTTGAAGTAGCGTCCATATGTCAGAAGGTTCTCATACACCGAGAGTTCCCGGTCGAGATTGTCCTCCTGGGGAACCACCCCCAGCCTGCCGCGGATCTTGATTCCATCCACCATCGGATCCATACCCAGCACCCGCAGGTGCCCCGACGTGGGAGGGGAGGTGGCTCCGATCATTCTCATGGTGGAACTCTTCCCGGCGCCGTTGGGCCCGAGGAACCCGAATGCCTCCCCCGCCTGGATTTGGAAGTCGATGCTGTCCACGGCGGTGAAGTCACCGAACTTCTTGCTTAACCCGCGTCCGACTACCAGTGATTCGACCATTGGAAATAGGCTACTGCCCACGACAGTGCCGATCTTCTCCGGCTGGGTAGACGGGTCTTGACAGGCGGATCACTGCACGGCCTAAGTCGCGAAATTCCCAGAATTGGCTCTCGGCACTGGGCCCGCACCCGCCTCCACCTTTCCATGGATCCGGACGCGCCCTGATGAGGGAGGTCCCGGGATTATCTGATCCCCGGCGATCCCTCATGACGCGTCCTGGTTGGATCACCGGGTGTTTGATCGGCTAATGACCAGTAGGTGACTGGGGTGGGACAGGGGTCAAGCCTGGGGCCCGGGTTTGTTTCGCGGGTTGGTCGGTCGGATCAGGAAGACGGCTCGATGTGGACCGGATCGCCGACTCGGATCATCCCGCCCTTCACCACCTGGGCTGCGATTCCCGATTTTCCCGCCAACGCTTCCCGCGCCTTGGGACCCACGGTCTGGTACATCCGTTCGCACGGGGGACAGTCCCGCCAGACCGAGAGCGTCGCCTCGCCCATGCGGATGAGGGTTCCCGTCTCCCGTGGAAGGCGGTCGGCGTCCACCGTGATGTTGCGCCGGGTGGAGCCGGGAAGGATGGGGTATCCCAACTGGGTGGCGGCCGCCTGCAACTCGCCCTCGGCGACGATGGTCACATTGCGGGTGGTGCCCAGGTAGCGATCACCCTCAAGGCCCATACCCTCCACGGCCAGCACCTCGGAGACCTCGGTGAGGTCGGAACGGTGGGCCGTGGCCAGGTGGAGGTGGGTAACCGAAGGCATTTGCTAGCTGCAGCCCAGTGAAGCGCCGCAGTTGAGGCAGCGGTAGCAACTCCCGTTGCGGACGGTGATGTGCCCGCACTCGTCACACATGGGGGCGTCGCCCATCATCTGGCTCAGAGCGGCCTGGGATGGGGCAGTCGCCACCGCCGCTCCCTGGGCGAGAATCTCGCCTAGCGGATCGCCGGGTGACATGAACTGAAGGGGGGGAGCCTCCACGAAGGCGGCGGCCCCTTGGACCGCCTCCACGTTGCTCTCCTCTTGGGCGGCATCCAAGGTGGGCTGCGTTCCCCGGTCGCTCACGGCCGGATGGGGCTCTTCGGGCAGTTCTCCGGGGCTGGGAGTTTTGACCTGTCCAAGGTCCTCACGATCGAGATACTCGATGGCCAGGGCCCGGAAGATGTAATCGACCATCGAAGACGCCATCTTGATGTTGGGGTGGTTCTGCACCATGCCCCGGGGCTCGAAGGTCTGGTACAGGAAGGTGTCCACGTACTCCTCGAGCGGCACTCCGTACTGGAGGCCCTTGGAGACCGCTATGGCGAAACACGACAGGATCCCGCGCAATGTGGCGCCTTCCTTGGCCAGGTCGATGAACAATTCGCCGAGGGTCCCGTCCTCGTACTCCCCGGTGCGGATGAAGAGTTTGTGTCCGCCCACCCGGGCCTCCCGGGTCCAACCGCGGCGGCGGGAGGAGAGCAGGAACCTGGGGGGATTCATTCCTTGGGCGTACGCTTGGGCGGGAGAGGTGCCTTCCGGGAGGGAGCCGTAGGCCAGGCGCTGCTCGATGCCGAGCGCCTCCTCCAGAGCCGGATCGTCTCCTTCGACGGAGTCTTCAATGGCCGAGGAGAGAGGCTGGGAGGCCTTGGAGCCGTCCCGGTACAGGGCGATGGCCTTCAACCCCAACTCCCAGGAGAGGTGGTAGGAGGACTTGATGTCGTCGGGCTCCACCTCGTTGGGCATGTTGATGGTCTTGGAGATGGCGCCGGAGATGAACGGCTGGGCGGCGGCCATCATCCGGATGTGCCCGTTGTGGTGGATGAACCGCTTGCCATGGCGACCGTTGCGGTTGGCGGTGTCGAACACCGGCAGGTGCTCCTCTCTCAAATGGGGAGCGCCTTCAATGGTCTGATGACCGCAGATGTAGTCGCTGGCAGAGTCGATCTGGGCAGGGGTGAATCCCAGGAAGGACAGCAGATCGAAGTCGAGCCGTTGATACTGATCGGGTTCCACGCCCAAACGCCGCAGGGTGGCCTCGCCCACCGCCAGGGCATTGAAGGCATGGCGCAACTCGAACACCTCCGGCAGGGAAGCCTCGATGCGGTCCAGGTCGGCGTCCGTGAAGCCATGGGCCCGCAGGCTCCGCCGGTTGATGTGAGGAGCGCCGTCCAAGGATGACGTGCCCACCACGTATTCGATGATGTCCTGCTTCTCACGGGGCATGTAGCCGAGTGAGTCCAAGGCCGGGCCCACCGAGTGGTTGACGATCTTGAAGTATCCGCCGCCCGCCAGTTTCTTGAACTTCACCAGAGCAAAGTCGGGCTCCACACCGGTGGTGTCACAATCCATTTGCAATCCGATGGTCCCGGTGGGAGCGAGGCATGACAATTGAGCGTTCCTGTACCCGTGACGGGTACCCATCTCCAAGGCGTTGTCCCAGGCTTCGCGAGCCGCTTGAGCCAGGTCCGGCGGGCAATGCCTGCGGCTGATTCCGGCTACCGCCTGCGAGATTCCCTCGTACTCGGAGGCATCGGAGTCGTAGGCGGCGTGCCGGTGATTGCGGATTACCCGCAGCATGGCCTCTCGGTTCTCCTGGAATCGGGGAAACGGTCCCACCACCGAGGCCATCTCCGCGGAGGTGGCGTAGCCGTGTCCGGTGAGGATGGCAGTGAGTGCTCCTGCGATGGCCCGGCCCTGTGGGGAGTCGTAGGGGATCCCCTTTCTCATCAGAAGCGACCCGAGGTTGGCATAGCCGAGGCCCAGGGTGCGGTAATCGTATGAGCCCTGGGCGATGGCTCGCGAGGGGAAATGGGCCATCGCCACGGAGATCTCCAGCACCATCGTCCACAGCCGGATGGCATGCAGATAACCGTCTATGTCATAGGCGCCGCTTCGGTCGTCGTAGAAGGCAACCAGGTTCAAAGAAGCCAGGTTGCAGGCGGTGTTGTCCAAGAACATGTACTCCGAGCAGGGATTGGAGCCGCGGATGCGCCCGCCCTCGGGGCAGGTGTGCCATTCGTTGACGGTCGTGTCGAACTGGACCCCCGGGTCGGCGCAGGCCCAGGCCGCCTCGGCGACGCTGTTCCACAGGTGCCCGGCGGAGACGGTCTTCATCACCTTGCCGGTGGTGCGTTCGGTCAGTGGCCATTCGGCGCCGGTCTCTACTGCTTTGATGAAGGCATCGTTGACCCGCACCGAATTGTTGGAGTTCTGTCCTGAGATGGTGGCGTAGGCCTCCCCGTTGAAGTCGGCCGCGAAGCCACCTTTTTCGATCAGAATTCGGGCCTTGTCCTCCTCGTCCCTCTTCCAGTTGATGAACTCCTCGACATCGGGATGATCGATGTCCAGAATCACCATCTTGGCGGCGCGCCGGGTGGTTCCGCCCGACTTGATGGCGCCGGCGGCCCGGTCGCCGATCTTCAGAAAAGACATCACTCCCGAAGAACTTCCCCCACCCGACAGCTTTTCTCCTTCCGCCCGGATGGCCGAGAAGTTGGAGCCGGCGCCCGAACCGAACTTGAAGATGCGGGCTTCCCGGAGCCACAGGTCCATGATCCCTCCGGGATTCACCAGGTCGTCCTCGACCTTGAGGATGAAGCAGGCATGGGGAGCGGGCCGGGAGTAGGAGTCCGGCGATTCCGTCATCGTCTCGGTCTGGGGATCCACATACCAAAAGCCCTGCGCCGGGCCGGTCAGCCCATAGGCCCAGTTGAGACCGGTGTTGAACCATTGGGGAGAGTTGGGAGACGCCATCTGATGGCAGAGCATGTACTTGAGTTCGTCTTCGAAGGCCTGGGCATCCTCCTGGGAGGCGAAATAGCCGCCCTGCTCTCCCCACCACCTCCATGTCCCGGCGAGCCGGTCGAATACCTGACGGGCCGAGCGCTCCGAGCCCAGCGGGGCCTGATGGTTCTCATCCAGAAGAGTCCCGTTCGAATCGTGGAGGGGCACCCCGGCCTTGCGAAAGTACTTGGAGACTATGATGTCGGCCGCCACCTGCGACCAGCCGACCGGTATTTCGGCGTCCTTCATCTCGAACACCACCGAGCCGTCGGTGTTGGCTATCCGGGTGTCCCGCTTGCTCCAGGCTACGGTTTCGTAGGGGTCCTCCCCGCCGCGCGTGAAACGCCGGTCTACCTTGAGTCCTTTGCTCACTTGCCTGCCTCCTCCTCTTCCGTAGATTCTCTATAGGTGTCTGCCCCGGGTCCGACCGAGATCGCCCTCCAATGGGGAATTACATTAATGTAACACTGATCCCAGTTCCGGCCAAGCCTTTTTCGGCTCGGAGCTAGCCGGGAACACCCGGGTCAGATTGAATTCTGGTGAAGGCCGGTCTGCGATGAGAATGGCCCGCGGGTGCGCCGCCCAACGGCGTAAATCCCGTTCTAGCTGGGGTTTGTCCCGAGTGCATCCGCTGGCGAGAGACGCAATCGTTTTTTCACAGAGTTGGCCGTTTTTTCACAGGGCTAGCCGATTTTCGCTTACTACCTAACCACCCCGCAACGCTCGCGAATTACCATCTGAGGTACCTCCTCCTGACCATACCGATGCGATAGAGAGCCTCTCTGCGATTTTGGGGAGAAGCCGTGGGACGACCCGAAGTCGACGAGTCCAGTCACCTTCCTCTGACAGGAAGAAGCGTGTTCTCATCGCTTTGTCCGTGGCTGTTGCGTTGAGCTTGATTGCGCTGTCACTGAATGATTACCTGATTCAAACCGATGGTGATGCAGGGGGCGAACACCCTTCTGACCTGGCTGTTGAGGAACCGGGAGCTAGTGCCACAAGTACCACTGTCGCCATTGGCGCCGATACGGAAACCGAACCAACTCCGTCCACCACAACGACGACAACGCCTCTCACTACGACCACCATTTGGGGTGGTCAAATGGGGCCCCGGCTGTAAGGGCCCCGGGCGGGGTATAGACTAAGGATCTGATGTTCTTCCCGGTAGGTGCCAGCCGCCAGCAACAGCCCCCCCGCCGCCGCCGTTTCGTGTGGGTGTTCGCGGGTATCGCCCTCATATATGGCGTGTTCACCGCCCTGTCCCGGGTCTGGACCGACTACCAGTGGTTCAGGTCGGTGGATCAAACCGGCGTCTGGCTGACCCGGTGGGTGTGGTTGGCATTGCTGGGTCTGCTGGGTGCGGTGGTCGTCTTCCTGGTGATCTGGGGCAACATGAGGCTGGCCAGGTATCTCTCGGTCCGCTACGCCTCCTTCAGCACGGCGCCCGAAGACCCATCCGTCGCTCAGATCCGCCAAGCGGTGGGCGAGAGGAGCAGGACTTTGGAATGGGTGGCCGCCCTCGGTGCGGCGGCCCTGCTGGGCCTGGGAGTCTCGGCCTGGCGGGACCAGGCGTTGCTCTTCCTCAACTCCCAGCCTTTCGGCGTCACCGATCCGCAGTTCGGTTTGGACCTGTCGTTCTTCATGTTCAGGCTTCCCCTCTGGTCGACCATTGTGAGTTGGCTGACCGGAGTCGCCGTCGCAACCTTGGTGACGGTGGGGGTGAGTTACTTCGCCCTGGGCGGAATCAGGTTCCCGGTGCGTCGCATGCCTCGGTTCGATACCCAGGCGAAAGCGCACCTGTCAGCCCTGGCGGCGGTTATCGCGTTGCTGAGAGCTCTTTCCTACCGGATTGACACCTACGAACTGCTCCTTGCCAACAACCAAAACGTCTTCGGCGCCGGGTACGCCGACATCAATGCACGGTTGCCGGCTCTGAACCTGCTGATCGCCGTCTCGATATTCTCCGCCATCCTGTTCATCATCAACATCTGGAGGAGGGGATGGGTGCTGGTGGCGGTGTCGGTGGCCGCCTGGCTGTTCGTCTCACTGGCGGCCGGAGTGGCCTATCCGGCTATCGTGCAGCGCTTCCAGGTGCAGCCCAACGAGTTGGTCCGGGAAGGCCCCTACATTGAGCGAAACATCGAAGCCACTCGCTCCGCATACGGTCTGGACGAGGTGGAAGTCCGCTCGTTCGACGCCTCTTTCGACCTCGAAGCATCCGATATCGCTCGAAACGCACCCACCATAGACAATGTCCGTCTCTGGGATCCCGACGTTCTCAACCGCACCTACCAGCAACTGCAGGAGATCCGCACCTACTACCGGGTTGATCACGTCGACACCGACCGCTACCCCATCGGGGGGACCGACACCCAGGTGATGCTGGCTCTCCGGGAGATGGACGAGCCCAACATCCCCGCCCAGGACTGGCAGAACCAGCGGCTCGTCTACACCCACGGGTTCGGAGCGGTGCTGAGTCCCGCCAACGTGGTGGCAGTGGACGGACAGCCCGACTTTTTGCTTCGCGACATTCCACCTGAGACCACCGAGTCCCTCGTGGAACTCACCCAACCCCGCATCTACTTCGGAGAGACTTACGAACGGGATCGTCCGGTAATCGTGCGCTCGGGCACCGCGCCGCAGGAGATCGATTATCCTGCCACCGAAGAGGGTGGGGGAGGAGCAGCCGACAACCGCACCAACAACTACGACGGGGAAGCGGGAGTCGAGATCTCGGGGATTCTCAACCGGTTGGCTTTCGCTCTCCGCTACGGCGATCTGAACATTCTGATCTCCAGCCAGATCAACCCCGACAGCCGGGTGCTGATGCAAAGGAACGTTCAGAGCAGGGTGGAGGCGGTGGCGCCGTTCCTGGTAGCAGACGCGGACCCCTATCCGGTTATTCTGGAGGGCCGGATCATCTGGGTGGTCGACATGTACGCCATCAGCGGTGACTATCCCTATTCTCAGCCGATCGGCGTGGGTCTGCGGGGCTTTGACACGGCCCGCCTCTCCAGTTCGTCCCAGCTTCCATTGTCCGGATTCAACTACATCCGAAACTCGGTGAAAGCCACGGTCGACGCCTTCGACGGGACGATCACGTTGTATGTGGTGGACGAATCCGATCCGCTGGTAGCCGCTTGGGGAAGGGTGTTTCCTGATCTGTTCACCGACGCCGGCCAGATTCCCCCCGGGTTGAACGAGCACTTCCGCTATCCCCAGGATTTGTTCAAGATCCAAAGCGAGTTGTACCTGGACTATCACATGGTGGATGTGACGCAGTTCTTCCAGCGCAACGACGCTTGGTCGATTCCCTCCGATCCCTCCACGATCCGTCGCATCGACCTTCTGCGGGGAGACCAGATCGTCGGAGTAGAAGGGGCGTTCCTCGACTATCTGGAGGAGATGCTTCCCTACTACCTGCTGATGACCCTTCCCGGCGAAGACGACACTTCCTATGTGCTGCTGCAGCCCTACAACCCCTTGGAGAAACCCAACATGTCGGCTTTTTTGATCGCCGACTCCAGCCCGGAGCGCTACGGAAGGTTGATCGACTACCGGATGCCACAGGGGTCGCTGGTGGAAGGCACCGGGCAGGTGGGCAACCGCATCGACCAGGACGATGAGATCTCCCAGCAATTCACCCTGTGGCGGGGCCAGGGTTCCTCGGTCGTGCTGGGCGACATGCTGGTGGTGCCGGTCGACGAGTCGGTCCTCTACGTTCAGCCGGTGTACCTGGAGGCTGAGCAGGGAGGACTTCCCGAGTTCCGGCGAGTGGTGGTGGTGCACGGGGACGACATCGAGTGGGACGACACTCTCGACGGGGCGCTGGCCAAGATATTCGGGACGGACGACTCGCCGGCGCCGCCGCCCGAGGAGGATGACCAGGGTGCGGCGTCTCCGACAGGGGAGGAGCAAGCTCCTCTGCCCAGCACCGTGCAGGAGTTGCTGTCCGACGCGTCGGATGCCTTCGACCAGGCTAACGAGGCGCTTCGGTCCGGCAACCTGGCCGAATACCAGAGGCTGGTCGACAGAGCCGCCCAGTTGATTCAGCAGGCACTGGACACTTCCGGCTAACCTTCACACGGCTTTGAGCCAACCTCGCCTGCCAGGCGGTCAGAGTTTGCCTAACCCAATTGCGACCCGGTGCGCCCTCTCACTATGATGAGCAATTCACACCGCGGGGTGGAGCAGTCAGGTAGCTCGTCGGGCTCATAACCCGAAGGTCGTGGGTTCAAATCCCACCCCCGCTACCAAGGCCTCTGGTCCATTCATCTAAGATCGTTGGTCGTTTCGACTTTGATGAAATGGGGGTTGTTGATCTCGGTGCTGGTGTAATCCATGGTCACGTTGATGCCCATTTGGTGGAGGGGTCGGACGAACGAGCCTCGTTTGCTGGTGTAGGCGCGGTCGGAGACGACATCGCCGATACCTGGCGCGATCTCGTGAGATTGCAGGGCGAGTTGCAGTCAGATCGGTCCGGAAGGAACAGGGCGGAAGGAAATTAACCCCTTCGGATTGTTCGAATTCCTCTTGGCCGGGCTCAGATTCTCAGTACCGGCTCATCGTTACCACTGAAACGCCGCATCCGGTCATAGTTGTTGCGGAGATCCGCCTCGACAACCCATGTAGGCTGATTGCCGGATTCAACCAGTATCAGCGTCGGCGGGTGCCCCCTACTCTCGCTCAACTCGAGGTAGTCCGAGTCCTTGGTAGTGATGATGAAATCGAATCTTTGCGTATTTCCATATCCCCGAATCCCCCGTCTGGTTAATGCCTAAGGCGACGACATGTGCGGAACCAGGGTAGATGTCCGATAGGAGGCGAGGCAACCGCGGAGAGAGGTTCTCGTCAAAGAGCAACTTCATGCAGGATGGCTGGGAACGGTTACGCTCTGGCTAGGTGGCCGTTGGACGCGTACGCCAGGCAGGACCTGATCTGAATCGGGGTTAGATAGTCCCACTCGGAAAGAATGTCTTCTTCGGTCATTCCGAAGGCCATTTTCTCGAGGATGTCGCTGACCGTGATCCGAGTTCCGGCGATGCAAGGTTTGCCGAACCTCACCTCCGGATCAATCGCTATGTGGTTCCAATAGTCAATTTGACTGTCAGGCATGGACGCGATTCTACTGGATGCTGTGATGGACGTCCCGATCAACCCAAATGTGGAGTCCCACTACACCGCAGGTGAGGTTGGTGGCCAACAGGCCACCAACCAGAGTCCAGGTCGGAGCCACCGCTCAGGCCTGGACTTCGGCACCCAGAGCATCCCCCATGCGTGACCGGCGGCAACCCGCCACCGGGAGTCACCGTTGGCTATGAACAAACCTGATCGTCAACGCATGCGACCTGAAGCCCGGTTGGGCTGATCGTCGATTGTCCCGTCAACACCAGTGAAGAGCGCTGCTGTTGGCCCAAAGCGGCCTCGGCAGCGGCCAGGCGTGTGACAGTGGCGGGCTCCAGGTCAACCGAGTGGGGCAGAGGGTGGGGACAATAGGCCCGGTGTCCTCGTCTCGGTACCCACCGCAGTTCGCCATAGGTGGTGTCAACATACCGGTCGGCATCCCTGCGGGAACGGACTGTTACGGAAACAGGGGGTTTGTGCAACAGTGGAGGCTTCACCGTTGCGTTTATGCAAAGGTCAACCACTGACCCTTGCGGAGTCAGGGCCTTTACGCAACAGTGGAGTGCTGACCCTCATGACTTGCTAAACAGTCAGGAGTGGTGGCCCTCAGGCGGTGTACCACTTCGCAGTTGTAAGGCTCATCTTCGAAACTGGAGTCCCGCAGCCACGAAGGGCCGACGCCACCAGATGAATCTAGGAGCGGGTCTTGGGGCGGAGCAGGTGCAGGCGGCGTTTTCTTTCCCGGGCTCGGGTGCTGGCATCGAGGGTCACCTTGCGGATGCGGATGGCGTTAGGGGTGACTTCGATGCACTCGTCGTCGGCGATGAATTCCAGGGCTTGTTCCAGTGACAGGATGCGGGGTGGGGTGAGGCGAACGGTGTTGTCGGAACCGGCGGCGCGAATGTTGGTCTGCTTTTTCTCCCGGCAGATGTTGACGTCCATGTCCTCGGACCGCGGGTTCTCGCCCACGACCATGCCCTCGTAGACGTCGTCGCCGGGGGCGACGAACATCGAAGCCCGGTCCTGAAGGGAAGCCAGGGCATACCCGGTGACCTCACCCTGGCGGTCCGCCACGATCGATCCCGAGTAGCGGGTGCGAAGCTCGCCCAACCACGGGCTGTAGTCCTCGAACACGTTGGCCATGAGGCCGGCGCCTTGGGTCTCGGTGAGGAATTCGGTTCGGAAGCCGATGAGGCCGCGGGCCGCGACGATGTAATCCAGCCTCACCCAGCCGGCGCCGTGGTTCGACATGTTCACCAGGTTGGCCTTGCGTTTTCCCAGAAGTTGGATCACGGGGCCAACGAAATCCTCGGGGACGTCTATGGTGAGGCGCTCGGTTGGTTCGTGGAGCGTTCCGTCGATGGTCCGTGTCACCACCTTGGGCTTGCCGATGGTCATCTCAAAGCCCTCGCGACGCATGAGTTCCACCAGCACCGCAAGCTGGAGTTCGCCTCGTCCCTGGATCTCCCACACATCGGGACGGTGGGTTTCCAACACCCGGATCGACACGTTGCCGAGCAGTTCGGCGTCGAGTCGATTGCGGATCAGGCGGGCGGTGAGTTTCTCGCCGTCGCGTCCGGCCATGGGAGATGAGTTGACTCCCATGGTGATCGACAGGCTGGGTTCGTCCACCTTGATGACCGGGAGTGGAGTGGGGTTGGCGAGATCCGCGATCGTTTCGCCGATGGTGATGTCGGCTATGCCGGAGATGGCAATGATCTCGCCTGCCCCGACCTGGTCGGCGTCCACCCGGTTGAGACTCTCGGTGACATACAACTCGGTGATCTTGGCGGTGGTGGTGGTGCCATCGGCGCGGCACCACGCCACGTTCTGTCCTCTCTTCAAGGTTCCGTGCATGACGCGACACATCGCGATGCGGCCAAGATAGGGACTGGAGTCAAGATTGGTAATCCAAGCCTGGAGTGGGTGTTGTGGATTGTGACGAGGCGCCGCCACGGTGTCGAGCAGTGTCTCGAACAAGGGACGAAGGTCGACGCCGGCCTGCCGGGGATCCAGTGTCGCGGTGCCCCGGCGAGCGTTGGTGTAAACGATGGGAAAGTCGATCTGGTCCGGGGTGGCGTCAAGGTCGAGGAACAGTTCGTACACCTCGTCGATCACTTCTGAGATACGGGCGTCGGGCCGATCGATCTTGTTGATCACCAAAACGACGGGCAACTGAAGCGCCAGTGCCTTGCGCAGCACGAAACGTGTCTGGGGAAGCGGTCCCTCGCTGGAGTCGACCAGAAGGAGGACGCCGTCGACCATGGTCAGAGCCCGCTCGACCTCGCCTCCGAAATCGGAGTGGCCCGGTGTGTCGACGATGTTGATCTTGATCTCTTCGCCGCTGTCTCGAACGTAGCGGACGGCAGTGTTCTTGGCGAGGATCGTTATGCCCTTCTCTCTCTCGAGGTCCATCGAGTCCATCACCCGCTCGGCAACCGTCTCATTGGACCGAAAGGCACCCGACTGCCACAGCATGGCATCGACGAGGGTGGTCTTGCCGTGGTCGACATGAGCGATTATCGCCACATTGCGCAGATCAGAACGCGTGGCCAGATGTGGGGATTCATCCATGGTGTTTCCTCAAGAAGAAGACGCCGACCTGTTGTCGGATTGGCAAGCCTGATGAGCAGATCCAAGAACCCCGGGCACGAGCCAAAGGATCCTGGAGTCGGGTGGTCTTCAAGTCTACTGGACTCGAACGAACCCTCTGGAATGCAATACGAGCGGCCGGGGATCCTGCTGCAGTGAGGTATTCTGGCGGCGGTGCCCACCGGAACAACATCTTGACTGCCGCGCAAACTCCTGCTACGGTCGGGGCCTCGGCGCCACGACGTCGTTACGACCTGGACGCTCTTCGGGGGTTCGCCATGCTGCTTGGGGTCGGGTTACATGCTGCCTTGGCGTTCATCCCGGTGCCGTGGTGGGTGCAGGACCGGACTTCGAGCTTCGAAGGCCTCTACGACGAGTTCCTGTGGGCTGTGCATGGGTTCCGAATGCCGCTGTTCTTCCTGATGAGTGGCTTCTTCACTGCCTTGTTGTGGCGACGTCGCGGATTGCGTTCTCTGTTGGGGCACCGTCTTCGCCGGGTGGCGTTGCCTTTGGCGATCGGGTTGGTGACGCTGGTCCCCGCTGTGGATTGGGCGGGCGAGCGATAGCAACCCAGGCCGAGGCCTCGGTGGATCAAGGAGACATCTTCGCCCTGGTGTTCACGGGGTCCGTGGATGGGGTGGAACAGTTGCTGGACCAGGGCTTGGATATCGACACGCGGACCGAACCGGGAGGATGGACGCCGCTTCATGCCGCCGCCTTCACCGGAGACGCCGACATGGTGAAGTTGCTCATCAGTCGTGGAGCGCAACCGGCGCCGGTTGCCTCTGCGTCCGAGGGCGAGACGCCGCTTGCGTTGGCCTTCCACTTCGGGCACGAGGAGGCGACCGACCTGCTGGTCGCCTATGAGGGTCAGGATCCCCTTCCCGAGGGGGTGAGATGGTCGGACATTCCGGGTTTTGGAGCGGGGGCGGATGAATCGGCAGAGGACCGTCTGACTCAGATCGACCACCTGCATCACCTCTGGTTTCTCTGGTTCCTGTTGTGGCTGGTGGCGGGATTCGCGGTGGTGGCTGCGTTTGCCGACCGCTTCGGCGCCGACGGCGGGGTGTGGCCGAAGAGGCTGATGTGGTTGATGGTCCCCCTGACCATCGTTCCGCAACTGAGCATGGGTGGGGGAGGGGCCTATCCGGGGTTCGGTTCGGACACCTCCGATGCGCTGCTGCCGCTTCCGCATGTGCTGCTGTACTACGCCACCTTCTTCACCTTCGGCGCCCTCATGTACGGTCGGAAGCACCGGGACGACAGGCTGGTGGTGGACACGATCGGTCGCCCATGGTGGCTGATCCTGGGGGTCTCCTTCTTCCTGGTCCTGCCGGTGGGGCTCCACTTCACCTTCGTTGATCTGCAATGGCCGGTGGCGTCGGCATTGCAGGTCCTGTACGCCTGGGGGATGTGCTTTGGCCTGATGGGATTGTTCCGGGTTGTGCTGTCCGGCGAACGCCGAGGCGTGCGCTACCTCTCCGACTCCGCCTACTGGGTGTACCTCATCCATCTGCCGCTGGTGGTCGCCGCTCAGATCATGGTGCGCGACCTCAACCTGGGCGCGGGTGTCAAATTCCTGATGATCTGCGTGGGGGTGACGGCGGTTTCTCTGCTCTCCTACCAGGCCTTCGTCCGTTACACGCCGATCGGAACCATGCTCAACGGCAAGAAGGCCCGGGCCGGTCAGGTCGGAAGACGTTGACCGAATTGTAGATTCCCCAGGTGGCGCAGATCTGAGGGACTCCGCCATCTGGCAGGTGACTTACCTCGGACCTGTCGGTTTCGTTCCTGGTCGGAATGCCGGGGAAACATGCCTGCATTCCGAAAAGTGTGGGATGGATCCCCGGAATATTGTGGGATAGACCTTCCGAATAATGTAGAGTGGTCTCTTTTCTGGCAAAATGTGTGAGATAGATCTTCCCAATAATGTAGGATAGATTTCTGAAATAATGTAGGATAGGTCCCCGGAATATTGTGGGATAGATCTTCCGAATAATGTAGGATAGGCTTTAGGTTTCTGGAGGAAGGTCTCCTGAGTTTGGTTTCAAATCCTTTACAGCGGATTTATCGTGATCGGGTTGTCGACCACGAAATTCCGGGTATCCTGAACGCGGCTCGCGCCGTCCTCATCGAAGGCCCCAAGGCATGTGGCAAGACTTGGACCGGACAGCGCTTTGCTCGGAGCGAGATCTTCTTGGAGGAACGCCCCGACCTCTGGGCGATAGCCACCCAGGTCCATGCATTGTTGCTCGACGGAGACACTCCTCGTCTCCTCGACGAGTGGCAAAGGGTTCCCGATCTGTGGCACCTGGTTCGCGCCGAATGCGATCGAAGGGGGTTGCCAGGACAGTTCATCCTCACCGGTTCCGCGGTTCCCCCTGATGACTTGACCCGGCACTCAGGGGCGGGACGCATCAGCCGTGTGCGGATGCGTCCCATGTCGCTCTACGAAATGGGCCTCTCCGCGGGAGAGGCATCTGTGGGCGGGATGCTCAAGCGGTTGGGAGCCTGGGAGTGTCCTGCGGTCGAGGTGGCTGTGGATGTGCCGGAATTGGTGGCCGCCGCCTGTCACGGTGGCTGGCCGCAGTTCACAGATTTGCCTGTGGAGGAGGCTATGAGACAGGTCCGAAGCTATGTGGACGATATCTGCCGGGTAGATGTGTCGGCCGTGGATGGCGTCCGGCGGAACCCCGAGAGAGTACTGCGTCTGATGCAGTCGCTGGCGCGCAACGTCGCCAATCCCGTCAGCATCACCAAACTCGCGGGGGAGACCGAGGGGCAAACTCCGCTTGACCGGACCACGGTCAAGACCTACATAGAGTCGTTGACCCGCCTGTTTGTCGTGGAGGATCTACCCGCCTGGAATGTCCATCTTCGGTCGAGGGAGGGTCTTCGGAATGCGCCGAAACGGCACTTCGTGGACCCCTCTCTGGCGCCTGCTGCACTGGGAGTAGGTCCGCAAAGATACCTGGACGACCTGAATGCCTTCGGTTTCCTGTTTGAATCTATGGCGGTGCGCGACCTGCGAGTCTATGCGCAGGCTCACGACGCCACGGTCCATTACTACCAGGACTATGGTGGATTGGAGGTTGATGCGGTGATCGAGACCCGGGACGGGCGATGGATAGCGGCCGAAGTCAAACTGGGCGGCGCCAAGGCCATCGACCAAGCGGTGGCGGCTCTGCTGAAGCTGCGGGATCGAGTCTCGGAGCAACGGGCCACCAACTTAGCCCAGTTGGTGGTGATCACCGGAGGCCGATATAGCTACCGGCATCCTGACGGAGTGGCGGTGGTTCCCCTGGCGGCGCTTGGTCCGTGACTAACTGCGCCTAACTGATCACCACACCGGCTCGATGTTCAATCCCTCCATGAGGGCGCGGACCCGCTGTTCGAGGTCGTCGCGGATGGGACGGACCTCGTCCAGGGCCTTTCCGGCCGGGTCGTCCACCTCCCAATCTGCGTAGCGCTTCCCGGGATGGATAGGGCAGGCGTCGCCGCATCCCATGGTCACCACCATATCTGCGGCCTGCACGATCTCGTCCGACCAGGGTTGGGGAATCTCGCCCCGGATGTTGATCCCCTTCTCCAGCATGGCCTGCGCGGCAACGTGGTTGATGTCTTCGGCGGGTTCCGATCCTCCGGTGAACACGTCCACCAAACCTGCCGAGAGGAAACGCATGAACCCGGCCGCCATCTGCGACCGTCCGGCATTGTGCACGCACAGGAACAGCACGCTGGGATTAAGCAGGGTGGGGTTCGTTTGGAGCCGCACCACCGCCCGAAGGCGTTCGCCCGCAAATCGCTCGGCCAGGAGCACCGTCCAAGTAGTGGTGGCCTTTTCCATCAGACGGTCCAGCGAATCGGCCAGGAAACGCTCGATGGTCTCGGTGTCGAGTCTGCCTTTGAACTGGTTGCGCAGTCTCACTGCGGCCTGGCGAAGCAGGAGATGTTCTTCGGTGGAGAGTTCGGCTGTCATGCGGGAACTCCTTGTGGGGTTTGGGATGGGTTGATGGCAACAGTACCCAATGAAGTACTTTAGACAGGACGGCTCAGGTCGTTCACCTGCAAGGGATGACGACTGATCGGCGGAGGATTAGGCGTTGCCGGGTAAAGCACTTTGCCTATCAGCACATTCCCAAATATGATGCGACACTGGATGGTAAGAGTTTCTGATGCTTGAGTTGCGCCGCCTCTCCAAGGGTTACGGAGAGGTCCAGGCCCTCGATGACTGCAGCTTCCGGGTGGAGCGGGGCCGGATGCTGGGGTTCCTGGGTCCCAACGGTGCAGGTAAGACCACCGCCATGAGGTCGGTGTTCAATCTGGTGCGGCTCGACAGCGGATCGGTTAGTTGGAGAGGAAGGCCGGTCGGTCAGGAAGAGCGGGTGCGGTTCGGATACATGCCGGAGCAGCGGGGGCTCTATCCGAAGATGAAGATCGGACGTCAGCTCGCCTATCTGGGACGCATTCACGGCATGACCAACGTCGAGGCCACCGCCGCCGCGGAGCGGTGGCTGGAAGAACTCGGCCTGTCGGACCGGATCAAGGACCCTCTGGAGAAACTGTCCCACGGCAACCAGCAGCGAGTGCAGTTGGCGGCGGCGCTGATCCATGATCCCGAGTTGCTGGTTCTGGACGAGCCGTTCAGCGGTCTTGATCCGTTCGGGGTGGAGACCATGGCCGACATCCTCCGCGCCCGGGCCGCCGCCGGAGCGGCGGTGATGTTCTCAAGTCACCAACTGGACATGGTGGAGGACCTGTGCCAGGACGTGGCGATCATCAACCACGGCAGGGTGGTGATGGGCGGAGAGGTCCGCCAACTCAAGATGGATTCTCCCTACTGGGTGATCGAGGTGGAGATGAGGGCCGCCGACCGAGACCGCATGAGTCGCCTTGATGCGGTGGTCTCGGTGGAGTTTGACGGGTACCGCCACCGGATAGTGGTTCGCAAGGGCGGGGACCTGAGCGACCTGGTGTCCCGGCTGGACCTGGGAGGCGACGTCCGCCACTTCACCTTCTCCGCTCCATCCCTTTCGGAACTCTTCCGGGAGGCGGTGACGGGATGACATCCTGGCAGGCGATCCGGCTGGTCATGGGGCGGGAGATCAGGGAACGGTCCCGGTCGGGAGCCTTCATCGCTTCGGTTGCCATAACGTTGCTGCTGGTGGCGGCGGTCTTGTTCCTTCCTCTGATCTTCGCCGATGACGATGTGCATTACGAGTTGGGCGTGGTGGGGGAAGGCAACCAGGCGGTGATCGACTCCGCTGTGGCGCTGGCCAACTCCCCGGGAAGGAACGTGAGGACCTCCATAGATGTGATCCCCTTCTCCTCCCGGGATGCGGCCGAGAGAGCCGCGGACACCGAGGAAGTGGACGGGGTGCTGATGGACGGGAGGGAGTTTGTGGTGCGAGGGGCGGGAGGCGAGGCCGGCGGCGAACTGGAATCGCTGCTCCAGCGCGGCGCCCGCTCGGTGCAGATCGAGAGCCTGGTCGCCTCGGGAGCCGGGCAGGTGGTGGAGATACTCACCTCTGCTCCACTGGATGTGAGGTCTCTGTCGGGCGCCGATACCGATGAGAACAGCGAACGCTCGATCATTGCTTTCGGAGGGCTGATGCTGCTCTATATGGCGGTGCTGCTGTACGGATCGTTGATCCTGACCGGCGTGACCGAGGAGAAGACCAATCGGGTGGTCGAGGTGTTGCTGGCCGCATTCCAGCCCTGGCAACTGCTGGCGGGCAAGATCCTGGGGATCGGACTGCTGGGACTGTGCCAGTTCGTGGGGACGGTGGTACTGGCCATGGTGGGTATCGAGTTGACCGGGGTCGTCGACCTGCCGGCCTTCCCGGTCGACAGCCTGCTGGTTCTGTTGCTCTGGTTCGTTCTGGGATACTCTCTCTTCGCGGTGATGTTCGGCGCGGCGGGCGCCCTGGTGTCGAGGGCGGAGGACGCCCAGAGCGTGGTGGCCCCGATCTCCCTGGTGGCGGTGGCCGGTTTCTTCATCGCCATACAGGCGGTGAACAACCCCACCAGCACGCTGTCGGTGGTGACCACCTTCATCCCTCCCACCGCTCCCTTCGTGGTGCCGGTGCGGTTCGCCTTCCAGGCCGTGCCGCTGTGGCAGATGGCGGTGTCGGTGGCGATCATGGTCCTCACCATCGTGGTGATGACCCGCCTGGCCGGCCGGGTGTACCTGGGCGGATTACTGCGCTTCGGCAGCAAGGTAGGCATCAGAGAGGCGTTCCGCACGGCCGAACTCTGAATCTGACGATCCGGGATCGCCGGAGCCCTGTGACTCCGCGATCTTTGACCGTAGTGCAGGACTTTCACGCCCCCGGTATTAACGTCAGGGCGATGAGGCGTCTCTGACCCAGTATTCACCTGCCTCCTCGTTGGGGTGGCTTGATTTCGATGCTGCTGCTGCCGACCGGGTGGCGACTCTTTTGCGCGCCCTCCAAGAGCCCGCCACGCTCGATGTCCTGGGCTTGGGATCGGTTCGCGACGCCTTCTCCCAGATGCTGCATCCCGGCACCTCTTATGTCCACACCAAGCTGCGGTATTTCATGTTCCTTCCGTGGATATTCCAGCGTCTGGAAGGGGACCGGGTGGCGCCCGGGGACTACTTTCGACGCCTCCGCGACCACGAAGCTCAACTCATCGACTGCCTGCGCCACCTGGGACCCGGTCAGGGTGTCATCGGCTACTACGCCGGTCGAAACCTCAAGCGTATGCCCAGTTACATCTACTGGGGAGCACTCTGGGATTGGGGAGTGCGCCGGCGCGCCGGTGACCTCGGCGAGTACGCCCAGCAGGCGGCCGCCCTGGGCCGGCGCCGGGCGGCGCGCGATGACGACGGCAATGTAACCGACCCACTCGAATCAATGTGGGCACCCCTTCCGTATCCCCCCGAGGACTTCCTCCGAGCCGACATCGATTTTGAGATGCGTTCCGAGGAAGCGGCCGCCTTGGTGGACAACCTCCGGCGCAGGCATCCGGAGACGATGCTGGCTTCGCTGTGCGCCGAACCGAGTATTGCTGCCGGCTGCAAATACCCGTGGGACGTGCCCGACACCACCGCGTTGTCCGGCGTCGTCCTGAAGGTGCTTTTTCACGCCCGGTGTTTCTCGGAGTTGACAGCCGGCCCGCAGTTTGCCTACAACATCCTGGTGGCACGCCAGGCTCGCAGAGAACTGCATTGGGACACTGTCCGGCTGGAGGAGAGGCAACTCGGTCGTCTGCAGGATTGGGTGACGCTGGTCGAGAGTCGCCGGGAGGCCCTTGAGTCCTGGGCCGAAAATCTGTCGGGGTTCTGGGACATTCTCCACCCGTACGGTATACGGCACAGCACCCAGACCTTCATCACCAGGATCGTCCGCTCGGCGGTCGCCAATCCCCAAGGCTTTGAGAACGATTCGACTGTTCACGAGCAGATCCGCCTTCGGGAGATTCAAATGAAAGGGAGGCGAGCGCGCCTGGCGCACCGCGGCGCGCTGGAGAACTGGAGCGGCTTGCCATCCGGCGGACAGTTCGAGTACCGATGGTCCGTCGCCAAGCCTTATCTTGCCGAGATCGCCACCGCGTTGCAGCCTGGCCCCTGATGCTCGTACCGACCAACCGGCTGACGCTCATCGACGCCCTGCGCCCACCGGCCGGATTCCGGTTGGAATCTGCTATGGCGGTGACGTTCACCCTCAACTTGCAGGCGCTCCTTGCGGCGCCGGCTGCCTTCGCGATCGCCGGACTTAGCGACCCCACCGGTGACTCCGGTGGGCACACCCCCGTGGAACTGATCCACGCACTTCGCACTCATGCTCACAAGCTGACGGTCTTCAGCGAGGCAGGGGAGATCGGCCTGCCGACGGCCAGCCGGGCATTCGCCTTTCTCGAGGGGGCGGTGGTCCCTGTGAAGGCCCCCAGGGGAGGCATCGTTCATCCCAAGGTGTGGGTGCTGCGCTATGAGTCCGGCGACCCGGTGGACAGCCATCAGGAGGAGCGCCTTCGGGTGCTCATCTCGAGTCGCAATCTGACCTTCGACGAAAGCTGGGACACGGTGCTGAGGCTCGACGAGACTGCCCACTCTCGGGGTGTGGCACTTGCCAAGGTTGGCGAATTGTTCGAGGGCCTGTTGAAAAACACTGTAAGAGATAACAAGGAAAAACCCAAAGGCTGGAATGTGGAACACGAAAACCGGGTGCATTCGTTGGCCCAGGCTCTGAAAACCGCCCGGTTCGAACTGCCGGCGGGTGTGGATGACCTGAGGATCCATTTACTCGGCCTCGACCAGGTACCTCCGCCGCTCCCGGACACCGCCGAGCGTTCGCTGATCATCTCGCCCTTTCTGGCCGACGGCTTCTTCAGTTGGGTGCATCCCACGCCGGTGAACACGCTGGTGAGCCGGCAGGAGTCATTCGACGCACTGCAGCCTGGAATTCGTGATTCCATCGGGAACAAATACGTCTTCGACGACGGAGGCACACTTGAGGACACTGAATCAACGGGTCCAGGCAGGCCCCTGGCCGGTCTTCACGCCAAGGTCTTCGCCTTCGAAACGGGAGATCGCGCCCGCCTGTTCGTCGGATCCGCCAACGCCACGGGTCCTGCCTTCGCCAACAACGTCGAGATCCTGGCCGAACTCCGCGGGCCGGTCGCCGAGTTGGGAATCGATCGGCTGTGCAATGGCGATGGAGACGATCCCGGGCTGGTGGATCTGTTCCATACCTACCATCCCAGCCCCGAGCGTCCAAGCAGTAATGGAACCGGTTGCTCCACTCTCGATACAACCCGCCGGAAGATCGCTGGTATTCCGATAACAGGAACCGTGACAGCAGGCGGCAAAGAGTGCCAGGAATACGCCGTGACCTACGGCGCTGAGAAGCCTCTGCCCGCCGTCGAGGGGGTGGAGATTCACTGGTGGCCGCTGACGACACCGGGCCATCGGCGAGAGGTCCCAACGTCCGAGCCCTTCGAGGCGCGCTTCGAGACCAGCCTGGAGGCCATCAGCGGGTTCCTGGCCTTCGAGTTGAGTCACGACTGCGGCGAGCAATCCTGGTTCGCGGTCCCCGTGCCTCTTGATGGAGTGCCCGAGCACCGAGACCGGTGCCTGCTGAAGGCGCTGATCGGCAACGCCGAGCGGTTCTTGCGATACCTTCTGGCCCTTCTCTATGAGGACTCCCGCCAATTCGACGTCCGTGAATTCACCAGGGTGGTCGACAGCGCCGCGTCCCGTGCAAACGGGCCGATCAGCTTCGCGGTGCTGGAGCGGTTGCTGAGAACCATGAGGCGCGATCCTCTGAAGCTTTCCGGACTCCACCCGCTCATCGCCGATCTCCGGGCTGACGATGCGCTTCCACCGGGTTTTGCCGAACTCTGGGACGCCATTCATCATGTGGCGGCCGAGGGCATCCGCCCCCAGGATGCGCCCGCGCAATGACCGGGCCTGGCATCGACGTGGCGGCCACGATGGCGGACCTGAAGGACTTTCAACGACGCACCGCGGAGTGGGCATTCCAGCGGATGTACGCAGATCGTGACCCAGCGCTCCGGTTCCTAGTGGCGGACGAGGTCGGTCTCGGCAAGACGCATATCGCCAAGGGGGTGATAGCCTAGGTCATCGACCACTTGGGACGAACCGGAGACAAGCGCCACGACATCGTCTATGTTTGCTCGAACGCCGCCATTGCTCGCCAGAACCTGAGAAAGCTGGTTCCCCAAGGCATCAAGCCCACCCCCGTAGAGGTCGACCGGCTGACCATGCTCCCTCTGGTGAAACTCAAGGGCTACCGCAACGGCAGACCGGGCATCAATCTGCTGGCGATCACTCCGGGTACATCATTGAATTTCGGCTCCAGCACCGGCAAGTTCACCGAACGCGCCCTCGCCTATACGCTGCTCCGCTCTCACTGGGGCCCTGATGTCATGAACAAACGAGCCCGCCGGATCTTCTGGTACGGCCTCAGAAGCGGCAGTCACGCAGACCGGGACCGTCGGCTTTGCTGGTACGAGGGGTGGTATCGCCCACGAATCAAAGTGTCGTCCGAAGAGTTCGCGGCCCGGTTGCAACAGGTCGATGACGAGAGGCACCGAGACGGCAAGCAATCCCTGCGCGGGTTGTTCGATGAGATTGTCGACGGCCTGGCGAGCGGGAGTGGTTTCCACGGCCGCCTGTGGTGGTTGCGGGTGGAATTGATAGCGGAGGTGCGCCGGGTCATGGCGATCGTCGGCATCGATGCGCTTCGCCCCGACCTGGTAGTGCTCGACGAGTTCCAGCGCTTCAAGGACCTGCTGAAACCCGAACCGGGAAACCTCGCCGCGGAACTTGCTCGGTCGCTTTTCGACTACCGCGACCCCGAAACCCATCAGCCGACTCGAACCTTGCTGCTTTCGGCTACTCCCTACCGCATGTACACCACGGCCCACGACACCGACGGCGACCACTATCGGGACTTCCTGGATACCTGCGCATTCCTCTACGGGGACGAGGAACGGGTCAAGAGGCTTGAGGGTCGTTTCGGTGACCTCCGCCATTCGCTCACCGCGTCGGCTGCTCTCGCCGACGCCGAGGCGCCGTTGGCCACTGCGGCGCGCCTCTGCCGCGAGATCGGATCGGACCTGCGGCAGGTCATGGCTAGGACGGAACGATTGGCCGCTACCCCGGACCGGGATGGGATGCTGGCGGAACCTGACGTGCCGGTCTCGGTGGCGCCCGACGACCTTCGTTCGTACCTGCGCCTGGGTGATCTGGCGGGGGCTGTCGGGCACAACGATCCCACCGAGTACTGGAAGTCTGCCCCCTACCTGGTCAACTTCATGGAGAACTACAAGCTCAAGCGAGCCATCGAGCGAGCGGCCACCGCGGGACAGTTCGTCGAGGGCGGACAGTTCGACCCGGGTCCCGGGTTGCTGAGCTGGGAGGACATCGAGAGTTACCGGCGAGTCGACCCTCAGAACGGGAGGCTGCGCTGGCTGCTCGACGACCTCGAAGGCTCCCGGGCCTTCGATCTTCTGTGGGTGCCGCCGTCGATTCGCTACTACGACACAGGCTCGGTCTATGAATCCGAAGAGGCCCTGGGGTTCACCAAGCGTCTGATCTTTTCGGGTTGGGCGGTTGTCCCGAAAGTGGTGTCATCGATGGTCAGCTTCGAAGCCGAACGCCGCGCTTACGCCAGCCGCGACCACGGCTACACGGCCGATTACGGACGACGCGGTGGCCAGCGACTGGCGTTCCGCACCAGGGAGCGGACAGCCGCCGAGACCGACGCCGAAGAAGGGTTGGGTGATCGCCGCGCCGCCGCCATGACGACCTTCCTGTTGGTGTGGCCGAGTCTCAGCCTCGCCGACCTGGGCGACCCATTGCGGCTGGAATGCCCACGGCCCGATCGCGATGCTGCGATCGCCGCTGTCTCAACGCGAATAGAGGCTGCTTTGGCGCCGCTGGCCGGCCCCGGGCATGCCGATGGCCCGGTCGATCAGCGTTGGTACTGGGCTGCCCCGCTGCTGCTCGACCACAAGCGATACCCTGCGGAGGTCGACCGACTGTTGGCCGACCGATCGGCGGAACTCTGGGAGGGAGAACGGGCTGATGGGAACTTCCGAGCGCACCTCGCCGAGGCCCGGGCAATGGTCGAAGGCCGCACCAAACCTCTTGGCCGCCGCCCCGAGGACCTCTGCGAAGTGCTCTCCGAACTGGCGGTGGGAGGGCCGGCCCAATGTGCCCTACGGGCAGTCCGCAGGGTGGTGGGGCTTGATGGCAAAGAAAGGTCGGTGCTGTCGAGCGCGGCGCGGGTCGGCGAGGCGTTCAGGAACTTCTTCAACGCCCCGGAAGTGACTGCAATAGTTGCCGCAGGGCAATCCGAATCCGAGGAAGGCGTCGTCGGGTACTGGCGAGAGGTCGTACGTCATTGCGTTGACGGCAACCTGCAGGCCGTACTGGATGAGCACACTCATGTTCTGCGCGACTGGCTGGGATATGTCAACCTCGAAGGCGACAAACAACGGACTAGGGCTGCCCGCAAGATTGCCTCCAAGATCGGGGAGGCGCTGAGGCTTCGCACCTCTGCGTTGCGGGTGGACATCCCCGGTCGCAGCGAAGACGACGACTCCGACTTTCTTGAGGCTCACCGGATGCGGACCCGCTTTGCGGTGGCGTTCGGGGATCAGTCGCTCGACGAGGGCGGTCAAGCCCGGGTGGGCGGCGTGTCGGTCGCGTTCAACTCGCCGTTCTGGCCGTTTGTGCTGACTTCCACTTCGGTTGGCCAGGAGGGACTGGACTTCCACCTGTGGTGCCATGCGGTGGTCCACTGGAACCTTCCCACCAATCCTGTCGACCTTGAGCAGCGCGAAGGTCGTGTCCATCGATACAAGTGCCACGCGGTCCGCCGCAACATCGCCGAGACACTGGGGCCCGATCTGTTGGGAGAGGGTCATCCGGGGGGTGATCTGTGGCAGACACTCTTCGAGCGGGCAGCGTCCCACCGGGGGCCTGAAGACGGTGAGATGGTCCCGTACTGGGTCTTCCACCAAGGTCGAGCGAGAATCGACCGTCTCGTTCCGGTGCTGCCGTTCAGCCGCGAGTCGGCGAGACTTCCCCAGTTGCGGAAGTCGCTCGCTGTGTATCGCCTCGCCTTCGGCCAGCCACGCCAAGAGGAACTGGTCGAGTTCTTGGGTGACCGCATCAGCGATGAGGATCGCGTCCCCGATGCCCTTTCACAGCTTCGCATTGACCTGTCGCCCCCCGCCACATAGGAGAAGGGCGCACAGGCGGGAGCGGAGGCGGCCACGTTTTCCTCGCGAAAACCACGCCCTATCTCGCGAAATCTTTCGAGGTCATCCTTACCCGGGACCCTCCCCCGCCACCGCCGCCAAGGGTCGAAGGGCGCGCTCCCGCGGTCCGCCGGGGTCGCTCTCGACAGATATATGACCTCTGCTGGAGTCTCGCGGCCGCATTGACGTCGAATACGGTCCGGGAGGTGTTTTTCGTGACAGAATCAAGTATGCGACACCGGTGGGACAAAGGGCAACCCTTCACTGTCCCTTCTTTTCGCGACCCGGTGCCGACCTTACACACATCCGGCCGCTGTGCAATTGCGGTGTAATGTCGGACAGAGGACGGTGTCGCCCAGCCGATCCCGAGCTACGCCTGACCTGCCGATGAATCGAGACCGAGGTAGTTGATGATGTTTTCCGAAGAGCACCGGATGTTTCGTCAAGTGGTGCGTCGCTTCGTGGAGGAGGAGATCAACCCCCAGGTGGAGCAGTGGGAGGAGGTGGGGGAGATGCCATTGCACGAGTTGTTCGGGCAGATGGCCGAACTGGGGTTTTTGGGTCTGGAGTACGATCCCGCCTACGGTGGGCAGGGTGCCGATCATTTGTTCACGGTGGTGCTGGCCGAGGAATTCGGCCGGGCTGACCATGGATCGATCGGCATGGCGTTGGGGGTGCAGGTGGACATGGCCACGCCGTCCCTTCACCAGCACGGATCCGAGGATCTCAAACGTCGCTACTTGGCGCCTGCTCTCCACGGGGAGATGGTCACCTCCATCGCAGTCACCGAACCCGACGCCGGTTCGGACGTGGCTGCCATCAAGACCCGGGCCACTAGAGACGGAGACCAGTGGATCATCAACGGTGCCAAGATGTACATCACCAACGGGTTGCAGGCCGACTGGCTGTGCCTGCTGGCTCGGACCTCCGACGAGGGGGGATATGGAGGGATGAGCCAGATCGTGGTCCCCACCGACCTGGCGGGATTCCAGGTCTCCCGCAAGCTCGACAAGCTGGGGATGCGGGCATCGGACACCGGCCTGCTCACCTTCACCGACGTGGCGGTCCCGGTGGCGAACACCATCGGGGCGGTGGGGAAGGGGTTCCAACAGCAGATGAGCCAGTTCGTGGTGGAACGGATGTGGGCCGCCTACTCGACGGTGGGGTCTTGCGAGCGGGCACTGGAACGTACCGCCCGGTACCTGCGGGAGCGGAGGGTGTTCGGCAAGCCTCTGCTGGACCACCAGTACGTCAGCTACCGGTTGGCGGAACTTGCTGCCGAACTGGACCTGCTGCGCCACTACAACTATGCCACCGCCCACGCGTACATGCGGGGTGAGGACCCGACCAGGTTTGCAACCATCGCCAAGCTCAAGTCGGGGCGCTTGGCGCGGGAGACCGCCGACTGGGTGATGCAATTCCACGGTGGCATCGGGTACATGGAGGAGACCTGGACTGCCCGGTTCTTCCGGGACAGTCGCCTGGGCTCGATCGGCGGAGGATCAGATGAGACGATGCTGGGAGTGTTGGCCCGGATGGACGGTTATCACGCCTGAGGCGCCAGTTCTGTCACCGCAGTGGCAGTGTATGTTTTCTATCATGACATTCCCGCAACGCCAAGGAGGTTTGGAGTGGGAGAGATAATCGGTCACCACCACACCGGGATACAGGTAACCGACCTGGATAAGTCCTTGGAGTTCTACCGCGACCAACTGGGTTTGGAGTTGGTGCTGCGGTGGAACCGCACCGCACCCTACATAGAGACCTTCTCGGGGTACCCAGGTGTCGACATGCACGGCGCCATCTTGCGGATGGCCAACTCCGACAGCATTCTGGAGATCCTGGAGTATCGCAACGTGGAGCGCAGTGCTATCGACCCGGCCACCGCCAACCCCGGCACCGCCCATCTCGCTTTCCGGGTGGACGACTGCGACTCGCTCTATGAAAGGCTGACCTCCCAGGGAGTCAAGTCGGTCTCTCGACCGGTCACCCCCTCGATCGGTCCCAACAAGGGGGGCCGGACGGTGATGATGCTCGATCCCGACGGATTCAGAATCGAACTGCTGCAGCCTCCCCGATGACCGGCAGCAAGGCCCTCCTTACGGAACAGGAGATCGGTGACCTGCTGGCGGCCCATCCCGACTGGCATCGAGAAGGCGCCGAACTGCGACGCTCCTACCGGTTCTCCGACTTCCGGGCCGCCTTTGCCTTCATGACCCACGTGGCGCTCATCGCAGAACGCCTGTTCCATCACCCGGAGTGGTCCAACGTCTACAACCGGGTGGATCTGGCCATCACCAGCCACGATGTGGGCGGACTGACTGCGCGGGACCGTCGGTTTGTGGAGAAGGTGGACGCTATCGGCTGAGTCCTGGCGCAACCGGAGATGTGTTCCACGCGGTGGTAGCCTCTTTTTGGGAACGGGAGGATGGCTCGCCATGAAATACGACCTCCAAGCCCTCCGCGGAGATGTCCTGGGTGGTGTCACTTCGGCCGTGGTGCTGTTGCCTATGGCTCTGGCCTACGGAGTGGTGTCCGGCTTGGGAGTCATAGCCGGTCTGTACGGGGCGGTGGCGGTGGGGTTGTTCGCATCCCTGTTCTGGGGCACCAAGGCGCTGATATCAGGTCCCACCGGGCCGATGGCGGTGGCGATGGCGGTGGTGGTCGGCAACTACGCCGACAATCTCGTCGAGGCGTTCACGATAGTGATCCTGGCGGGGGTCATCCAGATAGTCCTCGGTGTCATCAAGATGGGTCGTTACGTGGCCTACACGCCGTATTCGGTGATCTCGGGATTCACCTCCGGGGTGGGGGTGATCATCGTTTTGCTCCAGGTGCTTCCATTCCTGGGCGCCTCCTCTCCCGGCGGCGGGACGGTGGGGGCGCTTCGCGCCATGCCGGCCGCCTTCGGGGATCTCAACATCCACGCGCTCCTCATCGCTTTGGTCACCCTGGGGGTGACAATCGTGTGGCCCAAGAGGCTGCAGCGGGCGTTGCCGCCCTCGCTGGCTGCTCTGATCGTGGGGACACTGCTGGGGGTGCTGTGGTTGACGGGTGCTCCGCTGATCGGAGACGTCCCCACCGGTTTTCCCGACATGGTCGACACCCACACGGTTCTCAATCACTTGGTGAGTTCCTTTCAGCCGGCGTTGATCCTCGCTCTGCTGGCATCGATCAACACGCTGCTCATGTCGCTAATCGCCGACTCCATGACCCGCGCCACCCACAAGCCCAACCGCGAACTGGTGGGCCAGGGTGTGGGGAATATCTTCTCGGGGCTGTTCGGAGGCATGCCGGGAGCCGGGAACATTCCCGCCACGGTGGTGAACGCCCGCATCGGTGGGAGGTCGCCGCTGTCGGGCGTGCTGTGCTCTCTGGTGCTGCTGACCCTGGTGCTGGGCCTGGGCAGATATGTCGGGGAGATTTCCCATGCGGTGCTGGCCGGCATCCTGATGAAGGTGGGGTGGGACATAATCGACTGGAAGTTCATCACCCGCCTGCATCGGGTTCAGCGAGAGCACCTGGTGGTGATGGTGATCACCCTGGGTCTTACCGTCTTCGCCGACCTGCTCAGCGCCATAATGTTGGGGCTTATCGTGGCGGCGCTGGTCAGCGCCAGGCAATTCGAGTACCTGGAACTGGACAGTGTGATCTCTGTGCCTCTGCTCGACATAAGTTTTTTGGCCGAGGAGGAGGAAGAAGACGAGGACGCTGATGAGTTCGACCTTCTTGCGGACAACCTGCTCAACCTCCTGGGCGATGATGAAGATGACGACGACTTCGATCCCTTCTCCGCCCGGTGCGGCCTGCTCTCTTTCCGTGGTAGTTTCACGGTGGCCTCCTCCAACCGGATGTTCACCACCATCAGTGTGGACATCAGGGACCACGAGGTGGCGATCCTTGACTTCTCCGATACCGATTACATGGACGACAGCGCCGCCTTCGTGGTGGAGAGGTTGATCGACGTCGCCATCGAGGAAGACACCGAGTGCATCGTGATGGGCCTGGGAGGTGCAGTGGGAAAGAGCCTGCGGAAACTGCACATTCTCCACAAGATCCCCGACGATCGCTACGTGGAAGACATGGACGGAGCCAAGGAAGTGGCCAAGCGAATCCTTGGTATCGTTAGGGACTTGTAAAGAAGTGTTGACAGACGGGTTTTTCGAGTTCTGCGCCTGACCGCCCAGAAGAAGCGAGGGGCTCGCCATGACCCGTGTTAGAAAACCTGTTTGTCTAGGTACGGTAAGGGGTTTATAGGGAAGGGTTGGATGTTTTGTCGCACCCTTTTCGTATCGTTTGGGGGTGTCTCAGTTGGTGCAAACGTTCCGCTTGGCGGCTAAGTGTTCGCCGTCTCAGTATCGTCGTCTGAGCGTCGTGTTTGGTATGTGTTCGGAGTTGTACAACGCGGTGTTGGAGTCGTGGCGTGGTACTTATTTGTGGTGGAGGGAGCACCATCCCGAAGGGGAGGCTCTTCCTGGGGATCGGTCGCTGTCTC
>MPNA01000006.1 GCA_002238785.1 bacterium OM1 bin76
ACACCCGGCACAAAACCATCCCTCACGCTCCCGAAGAACCAAAAAGCCCACATCACCCCACCCCCGGACGGTCAAATCGGTGGATTGAGGCTTATACCCGACCTGCCCTGCCATATCTGCCTCCAACCCTTCTGACTTCACCTCCCGACCACCGGATTCCATCCCTGACTGCCTAAGCTCGACTCCAGCCATCAGTACCCGCTTTCGGGAATTCCCCAGTTTGCTTTGAAAGCCCCACTATGACCAGTCCGGCGGGTCTGGATACACATCTCTATACATTGTTAGCCATTGCACAATATCATCGATAGGAGGGGTTTCTCCACAAAACTGGCGCCATCCTGTGGCAACCGCACCGACTCAGAGGGCTTCGTTTCCAGAGCTAAGCCCTTCCCTCTAACGGGCTCAGGGCGCCTGTTCTCCAAGCGGTGATGTAGTTCATGCAGAAGTCGTCGCGGCCCAAGAGGACATCTTCCGCCAGCCGGTAAGCATCAGTCTCCCGGTCGGTAGTGAACACGTCGGCAAGTTGATTCATGACCGGATCGATGATGCCGCTGTCAGCGCCCGCTTCAACCGCCAGGTTAATGAAAGCTGTGTTCATCAGCTTGCGGGCGGGGATACCGAACGAGACGTTGCTCATGCCTCCGGTGATGTTGATCTGGGCGCCGAAGCGGGACCGCAGAGTCTGGATGGCATCGAGGGTGTGCAGACCGAAGTTGCTGTCCACCGAGATGGGAAACACCAGCGGGTCAACAAAAATGTCGCCTAGATCGATGCCCGCCGCCAGAGCCGTCTCCACCATCCGAGAAGCATTCTCGACCCGTTCGGCAGCATCGGAGGGCATGCCCGCTCCTCCCGCAGCAGTAACGATCGCCCGAGCGCCGTAATCGACCGCTAACTGGACTGCTTCGGTGCGTTCCAGCGAGGCGGAGTTGAGCATCGGCCTCTTCTTTCCACCTGCGGCTGCTGCAAGGCCGGTTTCGATAACAGAGATATCGGAGGAGTCGACCGAGATGGGTAGGGCTGTCAACGAGCGCACATAACCCACCAACCATTCCATCGCCTGGCGCTGCTCAGCAGTCTTGAGAGAAATCTCATCGACATTCACATCCAGGTAGTCGGCGCCGGCCCGCTCCTGGTCGAGCACCACCCGCCGCAGGTATTCGTAGCCGACACCGGCGTCATCTCCTCCGCCCATTGCCGCCTCGACGGCCAGCGCGATGTGCTTGATCCGGCCCTCCTGGTAAGCCTGGCTCGCTTGCATCGTTTCCGAAATGGGGAGCAAACCTGGTTCACCGGCCTCGGAGACAAAAGTGACTCCGTCCACTCCCCCGCAAGTGGCGAACCGCTTGCCCTTGCGCAGAACAATCCGGGTGGTATGGACGTTCTCGCCGATGAGGGTGAAGCGCTCAGGGGTCATGCGCCGACCAGTTGCGCCTTAGATTCCACCCCGGCAAAGGTAGCGGGCATCGGTTTGAGTTGACAACCTTCCACGAAGATGTCGAAAAAGTCGGGGGTGGTCTCCAATTCGATGTGGGTCACCCGTTTTGCCAAACCCTCCGCCCAGGGGCGCTTCTTGGTGGACAACAACAGGGCTCGGGCACCCTCCACCGCCGCATTGCCCACCTTCACCACTCGCTGCTGCGGTACCGGCGCGATCAGACCGATATCGACGGCATTTCCCACATTGAGATAGGTGGCGAATCCTCCTGCCAGATAGAGTCGATCGATGTCGGCCGGTTGCACCCCGGCGTTTCTCATCACGATGAACTGCCCGCAGTAGTTGGCGGCTTTGGCCTGGGCAAGGTTGCTGGCGTCCTCACGGGAGAAGGTGATGCCGGCCTCGGGCACCACTTCGATGGCGAACTGCTTGCGATCGCGGGTAAAGGCGCTCCGCTCGGTCATCAGCCCCCGGCGGCGCAGTTCTGCCAGGATGTCCACCAGACCCGAGCCGCAGATCCCCACCGCAGGTTTGTGGCCGATGGTCTCGTAGTCCACAGCGGTACCATCTGCCGACAGCCGGATGGACTCGATGGCGCCGTCGTAGGCGCGCATCCCGTAGGTGACCAGGCCACCCTCGAACGCCGGGCCCGCGGGACAGGACGCCGCCCACAGGCGGCCCTCATGGCTGAGAACCACCTCGGTGTTGGTCCCCATGTCCACCAGCATCTCGGTCCTCCCTCCCTCGCCCAACTGGACCGTCTCCAAACAGGCCACCGCGTCAGCGCCCACATGGCTAGCCACCAGCGGTATCCCGTACACCATCGCCTGGCGGTTGGCCCGCAACCCCAGCGTCCTGCTGTTCACCAAAAGCGCCGTATGGGGCCGTTGCCCGGCCAGGTACTCATGTTCGGTGAGGGACTTGTAGGGCATTTCCCCGATGCTTTGCACGTTTATGCCGAACAGGACATCCCGCATGGTGGAATTGCCCGCCACCACGATCTCGTAAATGGTCGGGGGACGCCGCCCCGCCTTGCGGCACAGATCCCGGGTAGCCTGGTTGATGGCTGCCACCGCCGCCTTCCGCAACTCGTTCGTCACTCCCGGACGGGCCTCGTAGGAGATCCGGTGCATCACATCGCTTCCCCCGAACTGCTGGGGGTTCTCAAAGCTGGCCACCCCCAAAGTCAAGCCGGTTTCCAGGTCCACCAACTCCACCACCACTGTGGTGGTTCCCAGATCGATCGCCAAGCCGCAAATGGATCTGCGGTAACGGTCCACCACCGTGTCCCCGTACTTGACCTGGTTATCCGCTCGGGTCACGGCCGGATAGAAGTCGGTGGGTCTTCCATGGTGGTAGCCGCTGCTCTCCACGATCCTAGGTCGTCTTCGCAACGGGGAGAACCTGATGGAGGGCCTTTCCCGCACCACCCGGGCCTGGCAGGCCAATCGGTATTCGCCCCGCAGGTACTGCTCGTTTTCGGTCCTCTCCACCAGTGCCTCCATCCCCTGGGTGATCTCCACCACGCACTCGTGGCACTCCCCGCTGCGCAGGCACGAGGTGGCTACTTCGACCTCGAGTTCGTCCGCGTAGTCAAAGATGGTCTTGCCCGCCTCCTGAGGGCGGGCCCTGTCATTGTGGGAAACGGTGCTCACCGGTCGTCGGTCTTCCCGCGCCGGCCTCTGCGCCTCCGTTCGGCGTCTCGCTTGATTCGAACGATTCTCTCCCGGGTCTTTTGGACGGCGCGCGGGTTTGACTCCCAGGCGGTCCGATAGTCGAAGGTGCCGTCATGGCCGCAGGCCAGGTCTTCGGGATCGCCGTCGGCTACCGGGAGTTGGTTGCGGCAGCGAAACAACGCTGTGCACAGGTCGAAACGGTTGCGGTAGGGGCAGCGGGTGAGCGACTGCTCCTCGGCGTGAGAAACGATGTCAGAGAAGATGGCAGACATCCGGTCCAGCCGCTCTTGGAAGGCCTCCATATTCGAGTCGGACATGTGCCCTGCTCAGCTGACCTCTACGGCTAGTTTCTTGGCCAGTTCGACACAGGCGAGGGCGTCCTTGCCGTACCCATCGGCACCCACGTCCTTACCGAATTCCGGTGTGACCGGAGCGCCCCCCACCATAAACCGCACCGCCTCCCGCAGTCCGACATCCTTGAAAGCCTCCACCGTTTTCGCCATGTTGGGCATGGTGGTGGTGAGCAGGGCGGACATGCCGATGATGTGTGCGCCGTGCTCTCTGACTGCCTCGATGAATTGGGCCGGCGGAGTATTGACGCCCAGATCGATAACACTGAAGCCTCCACCCCGAAGCAACATGATGCAAAGGTTCTTCCCGATGTCGTGCAGATCGCCCTGCACGGTTCCCATGATCACTGTGCCGATAGGCTCTACCCCGGAGGCGGCCAGGATCGGCTCGATATGGGCCATTCCGGCTTTCATAGCTCGAGCCGATATCAGGACTTCGGGAACGAACACGTAGCCCTCGCGGAATTTGATGCCGACGATCCCCATCCCGGCGATCAGTCCATCGTCCATGATCTCAAAGGCGCCCACGCCATCCTCGAGAGCTTTCTCGGTGAGTTGGTCAACTGTGACCATATCTCCATCGATCAGAGCAGCGGCGATCTCCTGCATGAGAGGCGAGGTACGGCTGAAGAGAGCGATGTTCCTCTCGATCTCTTCGGGCCTTTCGAGAAACTCCTCGATCTCTTCGCGGATGTATTGGTTGGCTATATCAGAAAGTTCAGGCATAAGAGAGTTCTCGTGTCGTGGGAGGATGGTGTGGAGGGGCGAACATCATCATTCGATTCTCTCAGGCTACGTTGCCATTTGAAGGGGGGTCATGCACGATAAGGCGCCCGTCCGGTCGGTGGATGTCGGAGTAGTCCCGGGCCGAGTCGCTCAAGGCTCGCAGGACCTCCATCTTGGTCCCAAGCGGCACCGACCCTTCCGGAGCGATGCCGTTGACCCCGGCCTCCAATACCTTCATGCAAGCATCGTAGGTGTCGTCATATGTCCCGCTGAACAGGGTGGTGGGATTGTTGATGTTGCCCATCAAGGACATCCGATCCCCGGTGATCTCCTTAGCGACATACGGATCCACCTGGGACTCGAAGTGGAAGCAGTCCCAACCCGCCTCGGCGAAATAATCGATCCGGTCGGTGGTCTCCCCGCAACAGTGGAAGATGCTGGGTCCGCCGATCTCCACGGTCACCTCTTTGTGCATCTCGAGCAGGAAATCACGGTAGGTCTCCGGACTGACCAACTCGCGGTTGGCATGGTCCGCCCACATGATGGCGTCGGCCCCGGCCTCCAACTGCGCGTGCGCCGACATCATGCAGGCGGGAAGCATCACTTCCAGGTAGCGACGGATCTTGTCGGGATCCAAGATGGTGTCCATCAGGTAATTCTCGATCCCCACCAGGTGATATCCCACCGACCAGGGCCCGTACACCTTCCCGACGATCCCCACATCGGGATACCGTTTCCGAAGCAGCCTGATCGCACCCAGCGCCGCCTCGAAGGAGGGCCGCTTGAGGTAATCGGACGGAATCTTGAAGTCTTCAGGATCGGTGAGCACATGGTCGCTGGTGGCCGGCCAGTTGTCCACGGTCCCCCACCAAGTGGCGGCGTCCAGGGCGTCGGCCTCCAATTGCGAGTGGAACACCGGCATGATGGTGTCCAGACCCAACTCCTCGTAGGCGGTTCCCGCCAGGCGCGCCATCTTCTCGGCATCCAGATGCGCCTCGGGAAACCAGGCGTCAGTGATCTCCATGGCTTCAAGCGTCACCACCGAACTGAGCGTCATGGCAGGAACCTTGTCTACCCGTCCCCCGTACAGCGCAGAGAGGAAACGACGACGAGGCGTCATCCACTCTCCGGTCAACCGGGTGAAATCCTCACCTTTCAGCTTTATCTTTGCAGGAGAGATGGCGGTCCTTTCCACAGTGCCCTCACCAGGTGAAGGGCAGGGCTCATGATGAGATTACCCGATAAGAATACCGCCACTTGACAGTTGCCATGCCTTCGGCGGCACACGAAATTTCGGTCAACCGGGTTCGATAATGTTCCTACACCCGCTCCAACTAGTATCGGCTCAAAATCCGCATCAGAGCTAAGGAGCCCCAGCGATGACACACGTCCCAGTAAACCACATCACCTCCGACGCTGAGCGTGCCCGCCGATACGCCGCTCTACGAGAAGCCATGGCCGGCGCAGGCATGGATGCCTTCATCATCTGCAGCCGCGGCGACGAGTTCGTACGGGGACGCGTCCAGTACGTCAGCGACATCTTTCAGTGGGCGGGACGCGGTTTTGTGGTGCTTCCCATGAAGGGAGAGGCGATCTTCGTGACCGATCCCCTGTGGGGTACCGGGTTCGCGATGCAGGGCATGTGGCTCAACGATTACCGCCAGCCGGATGACGCCGGCACCGAGATCGGATCCATCATCTCCGATCTGGGACTGTCCAACGGCACTATCGGGATAGTGGGACTGGCCGACATAACTTCGGTGGCCGACTACAACAGCATGAAGGCCTCCATGCCCAACGCCAACCTGGTGGACGCCACCGACCTGTTCGACGACGTACGGATTATCAAAAGCCAAGAAGAGATCGACACCACCATCCACACCGGCAACATCATGCGCCGCGTTTTCAGTGCCCTGGAAGCCGAGATGCGACCCGGAGTCCAGGAAGTGGACGTGCTGTCAGAGGCCCATCGCCTGGCTCGCCAGTTGGGTTGCCTGGAAGGTATCGCGCTGATGGGTCGGGCGCCGTTCGCCTGCTTCGGACCGGGAACCAACGGGGTGATCGAGGAAGACGATGTCATCGTGATCGACCTGGAATGGGGAGGCCCCATGGGCTATTGGGTCGAAGTTCGCCGGGTATACAGCTTCAAGCCCCCCACCCCCGCCCAGAAGGCCTTCTGGGAGATGCGGGTAGAGAGTTTTGAGGCTTGCGTTCAGGCCATGAAGGCCGGCGAGTCCTCCGAGACGGTTCTCGACGCCCGCGACCGGGTCTATGACGCCTGGGGCTACTCGGCCATGGGCGCCAACTCCTACACCGCTCACGGCATCGGGGTCGATTCCCTGGAGCCGCCCTGGGTGCCCGGCAAGGAGCGGATCATGCAGGAGAACATGATTATCAACCTTCACCCTGCCATTGGCTTCGAGGACCCCGAAGTGGGGGCCATGCTGGGCGGGATCAGCATCGCCGACAACGTGCTGGTGGGACCCGACGGGGGAACCCGCATGGTCGATCAGAAAGACGAATGGATCGTGCTCGACGCCTGATCGCGTTGACCGAAATCAAACCAACCCAATGCAGGCCGGGGCCCCAGCGCCCCGGCCTCTTGGCATCCGGTCCGGCCTTCGGTCGGACCTGGAAACCTCAGGCCAGGGGATTGACCCAACGCAGCGTCGGGAAGCGGGCAAAGTCCCAATCGCAGGAGTACAACTCCGCGCCGTGTTCGATTGCGAGAGCAGCCAAGTGGGCATCAGAGGTCAGACTTCCCCCGATGCCCAGTGGCCCGAGCAGTTCTCGCAACACGGCAGAGTGCCGCCGGGTGGGCTGGACGATCGTGGTGCACGGCTGATCCAGCCAGGACTCCACCACATCCAATGCCTCTTCGATACCGAGCGGGTCTTCAAACAGGCGCGCCGCAGTGGAAACTCGTAGAAAAGCCATCAGCACCTGCCAACCCATTGCCACCGTCTCCGTCCCCGAAAGGGTCTCCTCCAGCCAATTCCTCGCCATGAGATGATGAGGTGAATCGGGATTGTACGCGTACAGAAGCAGGTTGGCGTCGGGAAGCTTCACTTTCCGAGTTCAAGTTTGTGGACGATGGCTTCGTCTTCGAGTTGATCCGCCAGTCGCAACACGCGACTGAAATCTGTACCAGGCCGGGGACCGAGGGGCCTTGCCTTCACAACGAATCGCCGCGAGGCGGGCGTCTCCGCAGCCAGACCGGCGCGTATGGTGGCGTTCAACACCTCCTTGAAGGAGACATCCCGTTCCCGGGCCAACTCCTTCAACCTTGCCCCGACATCAGGATCGAGAGTAACGGTAGTCCGCATGGTAGGCATCATAGCATCACGAATATAAGCATCTAAACATCATTTGGTCCCTGTCATTGCTCCTTCGATGATTCCAATCTTGTCACTTCCGTGGCGGACTGATGCCTTTGCGCCACCAAGCCGATGGTTGCCGCCCCGAACCCGACAAGGCCACCCAGAAACTCTAAATCCCTAGTCAACCACCACTCGGCCGCTGATCAGACCCCGGGCGATCACCATGCGCATGATTTCGTTGGTGCCCTCGCCGATCACCATTAACGGAGCATCGCGATACAGACGCTCGATGTCCAACTCCTGGCTGTACCCCATTCCCCCGTGGATCCGCATCGAATCCAGGGCGTTGGTGCAAGCAACTTCTGAGGCGAAGTACTTGGCCATGCCCGCCTCCATGTCGACCCGCTTGCCCTGGTCCGCCTGGGAGGCCGCCCACCAGACCAGGAGCCTGGCCGCCTGGGTGTTGGTGGCCATCTCCGCCAACTTCAATTGGATGGCCTGGAAGCCGGAGATCTTGCGGCCGAAGGCCTCCCGGTCGTTGGCATAGGCCAGCGCTTGGTTGTAGGCCTCCTGGGCGATGCCAACCGCACGGGCTGCGATGTTGATTCTCCCTATCTCCAGCCCGCTCATCACCTGCTGGAATCCCCTGCCTTCGACTCCCCCCACCAGATTCTCCACCGGCACCCGAACGTTGTCAAGCTGCACCTCGCAACTCTCGGTGCCCTTGTAGCCCAGCTTGGGAAGATCCCGGCTGACTTCGAACCCCTCGGTTCCCTTCTCCACGAGAATCAGGCTCATGCCCCGATGGGCCGGTGTGGTGTCGGGATCGGTCTTCACCAGCACCGGCAGGGGGTCCGCATACCGGGCATTGGTTATCCATAGCTTGGAACCGCTGATCACGTAGTGGTCTCCATCCCGGATCGCCCGCGTCTTAATGCCTTGCAGATCGGTGCCGGCATCGGGCTCGGTGAGGGCAATCCCGGTGCGACGCTCCCCCGAGGCCAGATCGGCCAAGAAGCGGTCCTTCTGTTCTTCCGTGCCGTGACGGGCGATGATGAAACAGGCAAGGGAGTGGGTACCCAGTATGCCCGCAATACCCATCCAGCCCCGGGAGATTTCCTCGAACACCAGCGCCAGGGAGACGAAATCGGCGCCCAAGCCCCCATACTCCTCCGGCACCGTGATGCCGAACAGGCCCATCTGCTTCATCGACTCCACTATCTCGGTGGGGTATCTGCCGGAGTGTTCCCACTCATTCGCCACCGGTCTTATCTCGTCGTCCACGAAACGACGCAGTGTCTGTCGGAATAGCTGGTGCTCGGGGCTTAATTGGAAATCCAAAAGGGTTCTCCTGTTTGGTTTGGTCTTGGTGATTCTGGTCTGTGGGGGCTGCGGACACCTGGCGTCCGACCACGCCTGATCCTAGGTCGGCTGGTGCCTCCGCCGCTGAACAACAATCCCATTCCCCACAAAAGAGGTGGGACACGTGTCCGGCATCGCAAGCGAACGCCTCCGAAGCTTGGTGAACAGGCTGAGGAAGGAGGGATGGTTGGAACAGTCGGGGAGAGGCAAATACCAACTGGGCATATTTGCGATCACCGATGTGGGAGTGCTGATCGGAGCTGTCAAGGCGGGTAACCAGGAAGTGGCAAATACGGCGAAACAGGACGCTCCCTGGTCCGAGCAGCAAACGGTTACGAACACGCTGGCTATGAAGGCCCCTCTAGCCGGCATGGCCGACGACGTTTTGATGGCAGTGGACCATCGTCAAACCTAAAGGGGTCATAGTGGCATTGGCTTACAATGGCTGGGTAAGCCGGTCAGTGTGCGGAGCAGATGATGGGATTCGTTGATACGGGGTTTGTTCCTACGTTGGTGGAGGCAGCGCGGGCTGCCAAGGTAGTGGCCGATGCGGGCGCTGGGAGTGTGTTGGTGTTCGGGTCGGTTGCCCGGGGAGAGGCTCACCGTCACAGTGACATTGACTTGATGGTGATCTACGACGATCTCGATTATGCCGTCCGCCAGGATTTGACCATGGAACTGGAGGGATTGGCGGGTGCTGAGGTGGGCTGTCGTGTGGATGTTCATCTCACTGACCGTCCAGAGTGGAAGATGCGCACCGAGCAGGTGGTTACGTCTTTTGAGAACAGGGCAAGAAGGCAGGCGCTGGTGTTGGTGGACAAAGAACCTGGAGAGGTGGATTGGGACAAGGAGATGGTCATGCCCGAAAGCGACTACGAAGAAGCATTGGAGCGCCTGCGCCAGGCGACGAAGGCACTGGCGGGCATCCAGGGCAGTTTGGCACCCACCAATTATCAGCGGTTGATGGAGGAGTCGGGCCAAAAGACGAAGGCGTTCGCTGTTTACGAGCAGAGACTCGCCCTGGGTTGCGCGGCTGGGCATCTTGCTGTGGAGATCGCGGTGAAGTCCCTGATCCATCTGTCTTCGTCTCAGAAGGCTCAGGCTTGGGGCCATGACTTGGAGAAGCTTCTTCCTCTGCTACCCGAACCGCATAAGAGCGAGATCGCAGCCCGACTGGCCGCGGTGGGTGTCAAGAGTCTTCAGGGTTGGCAGCAACAGGCCCGTTACGAACGGTTTGTGACCCCCACTCCTGAAGTGTTCATGGCGATTACGGAAGCGGCCTGTGGGGTTGCTCTCTACACTGCTGACCAATTCGGGCCGGGGGTGGACATCGCCGGCGATGTTCGGAGCATGGTGTCGTTCATTGAGGAGGAGATCGCCCGCCGCGACCTGTACAGCGGCCGTTACCGGGACGAGCGGGAGGGGCCTGGTTTGTCGTTCGACCTGTAGATCTGTGCGGCGATGTCTAAAGGGCTCTCCGAGATGGTGACCGTCCACTGGCAGTGAGCCGACGCCAGTACCCGTCGGCACATCGAACCACGAATCATCATAGGTGGCAGCCCGGATACTCGAAGAAGTCGCGGGTCCCCAGCATTGGCGGTGAGACATTTCCTTGGCGAACCTGGTTTGGCAAGAGCGTCGTTTCCAACCAGACTCTTCGCCCGATGACAAAAGCCCTCTCCCCGGGTCGGAATGATTCTTGACCACGTTGCTGAACCGGATCGAGGCCGGCTAACCGCCCGGCTCGACCATGTGGCGGTTGCCGTTCCTTCTTCCGGACCGGCGTTGTCCCGTTGGCGGGATGAACTTGGGGCGGGGTTCGCAGGAGGGACCCGGCGGGATGGGTTCATGACCAGCCAATGGCGCTACCGCAACGGCGCCAAGCTGGAATTGATAGAACCCGACCCCGAATACCCGGCCACAGATGTCTATCTGGCGGGGTTCCTGGCCAGATACGGTTCCCGTATTCACCACATCACCTTGAAGGTCCCCGAATTGGAGGGGACGGTCGCTCTCCTGCGCCGTGCCGGGATCGAACCGATCGATGTCAGCCGGGAACCGCTGTTCCACGAGGCGTTCGTCCGGCCCAAAGATGGTGGGGGGCTCCTTATTCAACTGCTGTGGACGGAGGTGGAGGATCATGAATGGGAGAACGACCTCGGTTTGGTAGTCACGGCTGCCCAGAGTGAAGGCTCTGGGTTGGAGGCAGTCCGTTTGCGCCACCCTGACTTGGAAGGGGCGGCAGGACTGTGGACTACGTTGGGAGCAAGGGTCTCCAGGGAAACACCTGGCCTGGTTGCCCGATGGCCGGACTCGTCACTTGCATTGCAGATCGAGCCCGGAAGACCGGCGGGACCATTGTTCCTGGTGTATTCCCACACCTCCTCCCTTCCATCCCACCCGCAAATCGGGCCCGCGGTTCACACCAAGGGCTGAACGGCTTCGATTACCCGGTGGCCATTCCCTCCCAAACCATGACAGTGAAGGCATCTGCTATTTCCTCGGCCGAGAGTTTGCCCTGGGGCGAGTACCACTGGTATGCCCATCCGCACATTCCAATCACACCCAGACTCAACACCCGAGGGTTCAGATCGGCCCTGATCCGCCCGGCTCGCTGGCCTCTCCGCACCACCCCGTAGAACATGTCCTCCATCCGGTCACGCTTTTCTTTGACCTCGGCAAACCCCTCTTCACTCAGGAATCTGCGCTCCCCCAAGAACACCGCAACATGGGACCGGTACTGCTCCACCGCCTCGATCGCGGTCCTGATCAACCCCCGAAGCTGTTCTCCGGGATCCTCGGTGCTGGACAGGACCGATTGCACCGACGTCAACTGATGATCGATGAACTCGTCATGAATCTCCCGAAGCAGTTCTTCTTTGCTGACAAAGTGGTAGTAGAAGGCACCCTTGGTCAAATTGGCGTCATCAACTATCGACTGCACGGATGTGGCTGAGAACCCGTTGCGTTCGAACAACTTGCGTGCGCTGGTCACCAGCGCTTGGCGGGTGGCGGCGGTGGAATACTTTCTCTTGCTATGAGACTCCGGCACTTGTGGGACTCTAACGCATAGGGCCGGAAGAACCTCCAGCCGGATCGTTTCGGGTCTTCTGGTCCTGTTCCTTGAGTACGGTCTTCAACACCTTGCCGGTGGGATTGCGGGGCAACTCGTCCAGGAACTCCACGTAGCGCGGCATCTTGAACCCTGCCAGGTGCTCCCGACAGTGAGCGGCCAACTGGTCTGAGGTGAGTTCCATCCCCTTGTGCAATACCACATAGGCCTTGGGAGTCTCCACCCATTTGGGGTGTGGAACTCCGATCACCGCCGCTTCGTAGACGGCCGGGTGTTGGTAAATGGCCTCTTCGATCTCAGAACTGGCGATATTCTCGCCGCCGCTTCGGATCATGTCCTTCAGCCGATCGATGACATAGAGGTATCCGTCCTCATCAAAACGACCCACGTCGCCGGAATGGAACCACCCGTTTCGATGGGCGGCGGCGGTGGCTGCCGGATCCCTCCAGTAGCCGGGCCCCACGGTGGGCCCCCGCATCACGATCTCTCCCAGTTCACCCACGGGCACCGGGGCGCCGGACTCGTCCACCACTCGAATGTCCACCCGCGGCATGGGCCTACCCACCGATCCGGTCTTGGAGAGCATGTGCTCCTCATCCAGATAGGACACCCCGTTGCAGGTCTCGGTCATCCCGTAGCCCTCGATCAAACGGGCCTTGGCAAACACCTCCCGGGTCTCGTGATAAAGCGACTCCGGCACCTGGCTGAAGATCAACCACTTGACGGAGTCGGTGTCGAAGTCCTTTCGATCCTCCAGCTTTCGGATCAGATGCACCATGGTGGCCACCATCACCATTCCGGTGATCCGTTCCCGGCTCACCACCTCCAGAATGCGCCGGGCGTCGAACTTTCGCAAAAGAATCATGGTGGCTCCCACATACCACGTCCCAAAGCCGGGGATGTCCAGACCGCCCACATGGTAGAGAGGAGCGAAATTGAGGATCCGGTCATGGCGGGTGAGCCCCAACTCCACTACCTGGGCATCCATGTTGGCGTTGCAGTTTCCGTGGGTAATCATCGCCCCCTTGGGACGACTGGTGGTGCCCGACGTGTACAGGATCCGTTGCAGATCGTCGTCGTCTCGATCGACAGTCTCCACCCGTTCCCCGGCGTGGTCCTCGAGTAGCCGGTGATAACCCACCCAGCCGTCCGGGACATCTGGAGAGAGGGAAAGAATCCGCCGCACTTCCGGCAACTCGGCACAGATGGAAGAAACCACTCCGAAGAACTCCTCCTCGGTGGCCACCGCCACTGCCCCGGCGTGCCCGAGCAGGTATTCAAAGTCTCTTCGGTGAAGACCGGTGTTGAGAGGAAGGAACACCCCGCCGATCTTGGCCACCGCCAGGGTGGTGATCAGATATGCGGGGGAATTCCGGGCCACCAAGGCCAAAATGTCCCCTTCCCCCAAGCCGATGGACCGCAAACCGGCCGCAATGGCGTTCACCTCGTCGTCCAGTTCCGCATAGGTCCACTCCTGCTCCTCATAGATGAGCGCGGTCCGGTCATCGTGGCGATAACGGTTCCAGTCGAGGATGCGGGCCAGATTGGCGGTCACTTCCACACTCCCATCAGTAGGCAGCCTCCAGGATCGCGGTGATTTCGGAAAGGGAGCGTACCGGACGGGGGTTGTTTCCCACCACCATGTCCTTCATGGCGGAGACCGCCACCGATTCCAGATCGCCCCGGTCGACACCCAACTCCCGGATCCGGGTGGGCAGATCCAAAGCGGCGATGAACCCTTGCAGCAAGTCTGCCGCGGACTCGGCTTTGGATTGCTCATCCCCCTGGGCACCCAATATCTCGCCAATCAGGGCCTGGGGACCCACCGAGTCTTCCAGATTGAACCTCATCACCTGGGGCAGTAGCACGCACGAGGTCATGCCATGCGGGACTTCGCACCACGCCCCAAGTTGGTGACCGAGCCCATGGCTGAGGCCCGACATCACGTTGACGATTCCAAAGAAGGATTCCCACGCTCCCACCTGGCACTGGAGGCGGGCCTCGATGTTGCCGGGATCAGACACCGTGAGGGGCAGATTGTGAACCAGGCGGCGCAATCCGTCCCAGCATAGGGCGTCGGTGACTGGTTGAGCCGAAATGGAATAGAGGGATTCCACACAGTGGTCTATCGCCCGGATTCCCGTGGATGCCCACAGCCATTGGGGAGTGTCCACGGTCAACTCCGGATCGAGGACGACCACCTTGGGCGTCACCGGACGCTGCAGATAGATGTGTTTGACGCGCTGATGGGTGATCCCGAACCCGTGGGTGTACTCCCCGGCCGACAGCGTGGTGGGCAGGGTCACGATGGGCGGAGGGGCCCCTTTCATCTGCGGCATCCGCACCGTGTCCGGATATCGAAACTCGATCCGCATCCGTTCCAGCCCATCGGCGTCGGTGATGTCCTCGGCCAGGCACATGGCCACCGCTTTGGCCAAGTCGGCGAAGCTGCTGCCCCCCAACGCCACGATTCCGTCAACCTGCAGGCGGCGAGCCATCTCGGTGGCCTCCAGCACGTTGCGGCGGGGCACATGCTGGCTGCTGCGGCAGTACGTGCCCACCCGCCGGGCGCCGACCAGGTCGGCAACCAACTGGACCAGGTTGCTTTTCTCGGTCAGGCTGGGGGCGGTCAGGAATAGCCACCTACTCCCCAGCCGATCCAACTCATCGTTGACCGAACCCACACTCCCCGCGCCGAAGACGACCCGGTCGATGGGGAGAATGTCGTAGGTGCGGGGGACCATGGCGGTTGGACCGTCCCTACGTCCCGGCCAAGGCGGGCACCACCTCTGCGCCCAGCAGACGAATGCTCCGCTCCGCGATCGCCGGGTCCATTCCCATCCACTCCACCCGGCACATGATCTCGGTCACCCCCGCCTCCTCCCCAAAGGCCCGGCAACGGGCGATCACCTGTTCGGGGTTGCCAATCACCGCGTGGTTAACCAGGGCGTCTTTGGCAGTTAGCTGTTCGGCCGAATCCCAGGATCGATAACCCCGGTATTGCCGGGCCAGATGCGGCCAGATGGCCTCGATCGCTATTTCCCTGCTAGCGGCCACCGCCACTTCCCGCGCCAGCGGGTAGGAACGATCCGGACTGTGCCCCCATCGCCGGAGCGCAGTCCGGTAGGTCCGGAAACGCTCCGCCACCACCGACACCGCTCCGTCGGGAGTGCCGAACCAGGAGGCGTCCAACCGGGCGGCCCGCTCGATGCCTTTGGCTCCAAAGGCGCCTATCCAGATTGGCGGTCCGCCGTCCTGGGCTGGTCTCAGATGCACCTTCGCCCGGTCGGTCTCTCCCCACTCCCGATCGTATGAAACGGTCTCTCCCCTCCACAGCGCCCTTACCACGGCCAGGTACTCCTCGAAGCGCTGGTAGCGGCCGGCCCACGGGATCCCCAGCGCCTGGTACTCCACTCGCCGATACCCCACTCCGAACCCGGTGGTCAACCGACCTTCTGAGAGAACATCCAAAGTGGCCAACTCCTCGGCAAGCGTCAGCGGATGATGGAGGGTGAGCAGGTAGATGCCCAGGCCGATTCGAATCCGATCGGTTACGGCAGCCAGATACGCAGCGGTGGAGAGAGGTTGGAAGAACTGGGAGGAGGCAAGATAGTGATGTCCCAAGAAGATGGTCTCAAACCCCAGGGACTCGGCCAGTTGGGCTTGATGGGTAATCACTCTCAGGCGCTCGGAGGGTGACTCACCAGGGCCGGCCTGGGCAGAGAGAAACAGGCTGAGGCGCACCTGATCAGCCGGGAGAGCGAAGATAGGCGCCCCGGAAGAACCCCAGCGCCGCCGCCTCGGTCTCCTCAAAATCCAACCGCTCCACCTCTGCCAGGTAGATCACATGGTCCCCACCCGGAACGGCGTTCACCACCCGGCACTCGAATCGAACCAGGTAGTCGTCGAGAAGAGGCACGCCACCCATGCCCGGCGTCCAGGAGACACCCTCCAACTTCTCCGTCCCCGAAAGGTCGCTCTTGGCGAACCGTCTGCACAAGTCCTCCTGGTGAGCGCCCAGAATGTGCACCGCATAGCGACCGGAACTCTCCAAGGCCCGCAAACTGTTGGCCCCGCGGTCGACCGAGATCAGCACCAACGGAGGGTCAAGTGAAACCGACGTGAAAGAGTTAGCGGCCAATCCGGCCGGCCCGGTCTTCTGATCGATGGTGGTGACGATGGTCACACCGGTCATGAACTGTCCGCAGGCCTTCCGGAAGGTCAGGCTGTCAATTTCTGCCGACGTCGAGGATGGTCCTTCAGATTTCATACCAAGTGGTATTAAACCTTACCGACCTGAACCCTTCCCGATCTCAACCCTCACCCAGGATCCTGCGGGCCTCTTCCGATCGCAGGGTTGCCACCCCGGTTTCCGCCACCATTCGGTCAACCTCCGCGGCCGGCGCGGTTGCAACCTCCGCGGCCAACCGCTTGGTGGATCTGACGACCCCGGGAGAGAGCTTGGTCAGTCTCGTCACCAGGCCTTCCCTTTCTCCGGCGTCGGCCACCATACCCACCATACCCATCCCCAACGCATGGTCGGCAGGGATGGGAGCGGCGGTCAGGGTTGACAGCAGAGCGGCCCGCACTCCCAGGGACTCCACCAGCGGCGGGAGCACCACCGCCGGCACCAGACCGAACTCTGCCTCGGGAAAGTAGAACCGAGCGCCCGGATCAGCCACGGCCAGATCGGCCGAGACGGCCAATGCGGCACCGAACCCGATGGCATATCCCTGGACAAATGCCACCGTGAATTGCGGTAGGTCTGCGATCCGGCGCAACAGGTGCACATTTGCCACCAGGTAGGAAGCGACTTGGTCATCGTCAGCGGCCGACAACCGTCCGAACTCCGACAGGTCCCACCCGGCGCAAAAGTGATCACCCGCCCCCTCCAACACCACCACCGCCAGGTCATCTCGGCCGCTGACTTCTTCCACAGCAGCAGACAGGTCCTCACCGGTTCGTTCGTCCAAGGCGTTGCGGCGATCAGGGCGGTTGAGAAGGATCCGGGCAAGCGATCCTTCATAGGTGGTTGTAACGGAGTCGGTCATTGTGTCGGGTCGATCAGATGCGGGTACTGTTTCATAGGCGGATGCCAAACGAATATACGGACTTGTCTCGAGCCGCAAAAACAGCGACCTCTCCACTATCGGTCGAGCAGGGCCCCGGATCGGTTTGGTTGAGGATGAATCGGCCGGAATCCGCCAACGCTCTCTCGCCCGATCTGATCGCCGCCATCGATCTTGCCCTCACCCGGACCCTGTCACTCCCCGCCATCAGAGGCGTGGTGATCACCGGAGTCGGAGCCGTTTTCAGTGCAGGCGCCGACCTGGCAGTGGCCGAGCCTATGCTGGCAGGCAACCAAACGCAACGATTGGCTGCTTACATGGAAGCCGCCAATGACCTATTGGACCGGATCGAAGACTATCCCATGCCGGTCATCGCCGCGGTGAACGGGGCGGCCTTTGCGGGAGGCCTGGAACTGGTCCTGGCCTGCGATCTGGCGGTGGCCGCCGCCGATGCTCCCATCGGGGACGCCCATGCCCGCCACGGGTTCGTGCCCGCCTGGGGAGCATCCCGCCGGCTCCCAGCCGCTCTGGGTCCGGCAAGCGCCAAGAGGTTGATGCTGACCGGCGCCACCCTCACCGCCTCCGATGTTCCAGGCATGTTCGCCTCGGTTGTCCCGTCCGACCGATTGGAAGAAGAAGTGCATACCCTGATCGGTGAGATCTGCGTTGCCAGCCCGGCGGCCATCACCGAGATCAAGAGGCTCTTGGCATCCGATCAATCCAACCGCGCCCAACAGCGGCGCCGGGAATGGGAAGCGCTGGAGCGGCAACTGGGAACCCCGGATCTGGCCGAAGGCATAGCTGCCTTCAAGGCGGGCCGACAGCCCGTCTTCATTCAACCCGACAGGGCCACCCAGGCTGGACATTCGTGAAATTCGGGATTCTTCTCAACCACCAGTTCTCGAGGACCGATTCACTGGCCGCTCGACTGGGCGAAGCCGTGGAACTGGTCACCGCCGCCTCGGAGTTGGGACTTGACTCGGTGTTCGGGATCCACCATTACCTGGCTCGCCTTCAAACTCCCCAGCCACTGACTCTTTTGGCACTGCTGATTCCGGCTTCCGGAGACATGGAGTTGGGGACGGGGGTCTACATCAGCACCTTGGCCCATCCTGTTCACATCGCCGAAGAGGTGGCCACCCTCGACCAACTCTCGGGAGGAAGGGTGACTCTGGGAGTCGGCGCCGGATACCGCCGCGACGAGTTCCGAAGCTTCGCCGTGAACGCCAAGACCATAGGAAGGCGATTCGTGGAGTCGCTGCAGGTGCTTCGGGCGCTGTGGTCTGGCCAGCCGGTGACCCACCTGGGTGAGTTCTTTCAACTGGAGGACCAGACCATCAGCGTTCTCCCCGCCCAGCCGGGCGGACCCCCGCTGTGGATAGGCGCCAACGCCCCCAAGACCATTCTGCGGGCTGCCCGGATCGGCGACGCCTGGATTCCGTCACCCAATGTGAAACCACGCTGGGCGATCGGCAACCTGCAGGCCTTCCGCCAGGAAGCCCAAGCTTGTGGACGCCTCGAACAGATCAGGCGCTACCCGATCCTGCGGGAGACCTACGTCTCATCCAGCGGCGCCCAGGCCGAAGAGGAGGCGGGACGCTACATCCGGGATGAATACCTGCATTATTCCGGCTACAACCTCGAATACTTCGAGACCAGATTCGGGGACCTTCGCCAGAAGGCCTTCCTGTGGGGCTCACCCGACGACATCGCAGCCGGGATAGACAACCTGGCGGCGGCCGGATTCGATCACTTCATCTTCCGCATGTCCTGGCTGGGAATGCCCTTCTCGCTCACCATGGCGAGCCTGGAACTCCTGGCCCGAGAGGTCATCCCCAGATACCGGTAGATTCGCTCTCTCTCTATTGGGACCGGGTCTGTTTTCCCCCAGCGGGATGACCCGCGGTCAAATGGGGAGTCTCTGATCTGACACCTCAGTACGGCCGCCTTCGGGTTGGTACGGGACCCTTCTTCCGTGGCCTGTCCACCCTCCTCTCTAACCTCGATACCCAATGAAGTTCGGGATCCTTCTCAGTAATCAGTACCCGCGAAGCGATTCGCTGGGCCCTCGTCTGCAAGAGACCGTTGAACTGGTCACTGCCGCTTCGGAGCTGGGATACGACTCGGTATTCGGAGTCCATCACTACCTGGGCCGCCTGCAGGTCCCCCAGCCCTTGACACTGCTGGCGCGACTCATCCCGGTTTCCGCAGGAATGGAGTTGGGGACCGGAATCTTCATCAGCACCCTGGCTCATCCCGTTCACATCGCCGAAGAGGTGGCCACCTTGGACCAACTTTCCGGAGGCCGGGTCATTCTGGGGGTCGGCGCCGGATACCGTGACCACGAGTTCCAGAGCTTCGGAGTGAACCCCAGGACCGCGGGACGCCGCTTGGTCGAGTCCGTCGAGGTCCTTCGGGCGCTGTGGTCGGGGAATCCCGTGTCCTACCAGGGAGAGTTCTTCCAACTGGACGATCAGACCATCAGCGTTCTCCCCGCCCGGCCCGGGGGACCTCCCATCTGGGTGGGCGCCGGGGTTCCTGCGACCATCCTCCGGGCGGCCCGAATCGGCGACGCCTGGCTGGCCGCTCCCAACGCCAAACCGCGCTATGCCATCGGCAACCTGGACGGGTTCCGCCGGGAAGCCGCCGCTCACGGGCGCCTGCAACAGATCCACAGCTACCCGATCGTCAGGGAGACCTACGTCTCGACCAGCCGCGCCCAGGCCGAAAAGGAGGCGGGGCGCTTCATCCGGGATGAGTATGTCGACTACTCCCGTTACCTCGAGTTCTTCGGCGCCATGTTCGAGGACCTGCGCCAAAAGGCCTTCCTGTGGGGCTCGCCCGACGACATCGCAGCCGGGATAGACAACCTGGCCGCGGCCGGATTCGATCACTTCATCTTCCGCATGTCCTGGCTGCGAATGCCCTTTTCGCTCACCATGGCGAGCCTCGAGCTTTTGGCCCGAGAGGTCATCCCCAGATACCGGTAGGTTTGCCTTGCCTCTGGGTCCGGTCCATCATGTCTCGATTTCCGTCACAGACATGGGTCGATCCATTGCCTTCTACCGCGACGTTCTCGGGTTCAGGCTCACCATGCAAACCACGGTGAGCGATCCCGAACACGACCTGTACCTCCGCTTGCCCGAAGGAACTTCTGCACAGGTGGCCATCCTGCAGGCCGGATCGGTGACCATCGGTGAGGTGGAACTCATCCAGTGGTCCTTCCCCTCCTCGCCACCCTCAGCCACCCCCGCCAAGCGACCGGGCGATCCCGGACCGTTCCTGCTGGCCTTCGAGGTGACCGGCGAAGAACTGGAGACGGCCTGTCAGCGGATGACCCAGCAAGGGGTGAAGTTCTGGTCGGACCCGATCACCTCCCACATCGACGGCTATGGAGCCATCAGGGCCGTGGTGTGCGAAGACCCCGACGGCACCATGATCGAGTTACTGACGCTGCCTTCCCGAGAGGAGATCGTGCGAACCCGGACTGCCTACCTCAACCGCAGGCAGGCGCCATAACGGCCGATCCTACGCACCCGGACCGGATGACTCAGACCTGACAATGCGGGATGCCACCCCGTCCGGACTTTCCGCAGTGGAGATCACAACCCCTCCCTCCACTACCAAGGTCACTCCTCTCCCCTGCAGCGGCGTGCGGAGCCTTTGCTTATTGAACGGGCGGAGGCAGACGGGGCGAATCGGGAGGATCCCCCATTGAATCGTGGGTTCCTTCCCGAGCCGCCATCCATGAAAATACCTCATCTGCGGCTGATCGGATCTCCGTTAGAACCTGTTCTCTGCTGTGATCGAAGTAGGGATCGGGTGCTATGTATTCCGAAGGGCATTTCAGTGCATGGAGCACATCGTCGAGTTCATCGAGGGTCAACAATTTTCCGTACCGGTAGGCGTAGGAGCGCAGCCCATCGGCCAGGGTCATGACCTGCCGGGTGAGTGTCGCTATATCGTAGAAGTCGCGGAATTGTCTTCTGTCAACAATGGTGCCTAGCTTCAGGGCGAAAAGGTCGCGAAGTGAAGCAATTTGCATTCCCGCCACGACTGGTCCGTCCTCGATAGGTACCTGACGATGCCTGCTTTTCCACACTTCCACCTTGATGTTGTCGATCAGGCAATGCACGTAATTCGTTGCTGTGGCTTCCACATAGGCATCCAGTTCCCTAGTGAGGTCACCTCCCAGCTCCCTACTGTCGAAGTCCACCATCACTTGGACATCAATGTCGAACGAAACCCTGTGTTCAAGGTGGATTGCTAAAGCGGTTCCCCCTACCAGAACGCCTCCGAGTTCAGACGTGACCGCGGCAACCTTGGGTAGGACAGGCCGAAACGACTTCCATATGTCGTCCCATGTCAACACGGCATGGCTACCTGTTGGTTTTTAGAGCGAACTCGATTCGGTCCGCTACCGGAGTGTCTTCGAATGCCGGATCGTTCAACAGTTTTCGCAGCGCCCAGCCGGGCAGATGTTTCAAAGCCCACGTTTCGGCGGGTAGGTTTCGCCTTCTGTCGTCAAAAGTGATCATGCGAGATGCCACGTACCGGGCGTGCTCAGGGAGACGGATGAGCATGGGATCGAGACCTGACCAGAACAGCCACCAGAACTGGGGAGGAAGGCGGTCTGGCGCCACGCCTCGGCCCACGAACCGGGGGAACTCCACTCCCAGCAACTCCGGCCGGGGCTTCTCTATCCATAAACGCGCTTCTCTCGTGCCGTAATACCAAGGAATAGTCACGGTTCTGCGATCCACGAAACCGTCGCTTTGTAGGTGCCGCATCGCGTTATGAACGTGATGTGTGCTCATCCCGGCTGCTTCGGCTACCAACGCCTCTTCAACACCTCCGCCGTGTTCCCTGGCTAGTGCTAGAGACAACGCAAGGCACGCCACCCAACCGGCCAACGAGGTGTCCAGCCGTGGGGGGAACACGAAACCTGGGAGCGCCGGGGTCTTTCCCAAAGGTTGACAGTCGCATCCCAGGGAACGCATTACCAGCTTCAGAGTACCAGACGAACCCACCGCTGCACCGCTGTAAAGGAGATGCCGTGCCTGTTCGACAACAGCAACCGCGCCAGTCCGGGTTTGGGTTTTATCAATGTGGACCCGGTGGGACAAGTCAACCCCCCTTACCTCCGGGGCTTCGCCCTTCGGCGACCACTCCCATGTAAGCTTGCCGCATTTTCACCATCGTTCGCCCCAAAAGGAAGCGAGCCCCCCTTTAAGGAGGACCCGCTTCTCGTTTGGATTGCGACCTGTCCGGGGTGATCAACCCATGGAGATCATGAAGTAGTCGTGCAGGTCGTCGCGGGCCGGGACGAATCCGTGCACCGAGTCGCTGTAACCGTAGGAGAGCACCTGCTCGTAGAGAGGGATCCAGCACACCAGTTCGACGACACCGATCCGACCCAACTCGTCGTAGGTGGCGTTCCTGTTGTCAGCCTCGGTGGCGGCAAGGCCCTGATCGGCCAGCGGGTCGATGCGGTCGTCGGGACAGGTCTTGGTGATGGCGTTGCTGGTCATGAACGCCCGCACCAGCACGTCCTCGTGGGGGTAGACCGGCACGGTGGCAAACATGAACATCCCGTCCAACTCACCGCCGATCACCTGTCCGAAGAAGGTCCCCACGTCCAAGGGATTCCGGGTGACCGAGAAGCCCACTGCCTCCAACATGCCGGAGATCGCCTCACCCACGTCGGCGTCGCTCGGATAGCGACCGGTGGTGTAGGTGTTGGTCACCGAGATCTCTCCACCCACTTCGGCAAGCAGCGCCGCCGCACCATCGGGATCGTATCCGATGCCCTCCTCGTCACCGTCAACGCTCTGGAAGAAGGTGTGGAAGAAGTTGGAGTTGGGAGAGGCGCCCGTGCCGTCGAAGATGGCGTCCACCAACAACTGCCGGTCGATGGCCTTGGCAGCTGCGGTCCTAACCCTGACATCGTCGAAGGGCGGAGCGGTGGCCACCGTGAAGATGGTCATGTTGGACAGAGCCGCCACCGGATGCACAATCAAGCCGTCCTGGCCGGCTACGTCATCCTGCAGTTGGGTGGGCACGTTGACCACCAGGTCGGCGCCACCGGTCTGGAGCAACGCCACCCGGGCGGCGTCATCTCCGGCCCAGCTCCACTCGATCGCATCCAACGGCGCCTCACCCCTCCAGTGGTTGGGGTTGCGGGTGGCCACGATCGACGAGCCGGCGTTCCATTCCGAAAGCACGAAAGGACCGGTGCCGATCGGCGCCAAACCGTAGCCCTCGTGTCCCACTTCGGCGTAGTAGGCGGGCGGGAACACATACAGGTTGGCGAGCAGTTCCGGCACCGCGTTGGTGGGTATGGTGGTGGTCACTTCGAAAGTGGTGTCATCCACCACCTGAACATCAGCGAACACCGCGAAGAAACCTTTCAACACTGAGCCGTCGGTGTCGCGGTGAGTGGTCAGCGAGAAAGCCGCCGCTTCGGCGCCTGCCGGTTCTCCGTTGGAAAAGGTGACTCCCTCTCTCATGGTGAACCGCCAGGTGAGGTCATCCACTCTCTCCCAGCCGTTGACCAGACCATTCGTGGAAGGGACCACATCGGAGTCAGTGACCACCAGTCGCTCGATGATGGAGATCGCCACAACTTGGTCGGCCCGGGTGCCGATCATCGGGTTGAGGGTGGAGGGCTCGGCGCCGATCACCATTCTCAACGTGCCACCCATGGCCATTTCCTCCATCTCGGCGGCAGTGGTGGTGGTCGTAGCCGCCTCGGTGGTTTCGGTGGTCATCTCCTCGTCGGATTCCTCAGCAGCCGCGGTCGTCTCCGTTGGCTCTTCGGAGGCTGCGGTTGTGGCTGGGGCTGCGGTTGTGGCTGGGGCCGCCGTGGTAGTGGGCGCCGGTTCCGGTTCGGCGGCGTCATCCCCGCCGCAGGCTGCAGCAATCAACCCAAATACCAGCAACAGTGCAAGTATGGATCGTGTGGATCTTCTCATCGTCTGAACTCCGATCATGGTTTTGCCAGAGGAACCGCAATCCGAATCTGGTTGAAGTTCCTTTCCGAATACAACACTGTCAGGTTAACATACCGACCGGTAGGGATTCTTTTACCAGCAGCTGTTTTTATTACAAAGTGATGGTTGCCAGGTCGTCGGCCACAATCACTCTTCCGGTATAGCCTCCCCGAAGGACATCATCTGCAAAGCCCTGCCGATCCTCCTCAGAGACCGGCTCAGGGATCAGATGGGTCAGCACCAGGATGGGAGTCCCAAGTTCCTCCGCCTGTGCGCCTATTAACAATGTGTCGGCGTGGTAGTCAAGCACAAAATGAAGGTGCTCAGGCCGGGCCCGGATCAGGTCGAACCGCATTGCCTCATAGACAAGCACATCGGCGCCCTCGGCCAAGGCAGTCATCTCCGGACACACCAGGGTGTCACCGCTGATGGCCACCACACCATCAGAAGTCTCGATCCGATACCCCACCGCCGGAGTCACCGGCTCATGCCGCACCGGCCCGGCCATCACCCGGATACTCCCCTTGGACCACACCTCCACCAAGCCCTCCCTGATTTCAAACGGAATCACCTCGACACCCGGACGGGTTCCTCTCTCGGTGTGGGAGCTTCGAACAGCCAGGTCATGCTCCCAATGGTCGAGCATCCGCTTCAAGAAATCGGAGGCCGGCCCGGCCGGTGCCAGTGTCTGGAGCCGGGGCAATTCATCCAAGCGATCCATGATCCACCGGGACATCACCAGGTCCTCCAACCCACTGACGTGATCGCTGTGATGATGGGTGACAAACACCGCATCCAGATCAACCGGCGAGATCCCGACCGCAGCCAACCGCAGTGTGGTGGCTCGACCGGCGTCGAACTGCAACACCACTCCCTCCGACCGCACCAACACCCCCGGCCCCGCCCGATCCGGCGACGGAACCGGCATCCCGGTCCCCGTGATTGTCACCGATGTAGCCACGACGCCCAACGCTACAGGCTGGGGGAATGTGCCACATTCGAACACCCGTCAACAGGCCACATCCGGGCAAGTGTCACACTGGCATGCTTCAATCCCAGAGGGTAGGACTCTCTGTAGAAAAGGCGAACCATGCCTGACGAACCTTTTGACCATGACGACGAAGCCGGCGACGGTACCGAGATTCCCGAGGGCGCAAATCTGAGCCTGTTCAGCACGGCGCTCTGGGGGCCGGACGGACCACCCGAACGCGTCTTCGGAAGGCACGATTGGGGGGCCTGTTCAGATCATGACGCCCATCCAGACAAATGCCGGGGACACACCTCACCCATCCGAGAACCGGTAGCGATTCCGCCTCCGGAGATGATCCTCTCCCAAGAGGAAATGCGGGAAATCGCTGTCGGATACAGTCCCATCGACATGAACGACAAGTGGCTGGCGTTCATGGAGGAAGACCGATTGTTCCTTCATAGGAGTTGGACCGGTCATGGCATCTATGAGGTGAGATTCGCGGCCAAAGGGGTCAGTTGGGCCGATGCGACCTGTTTCATGCCCACTTCAGCCAGAGTCGAAAGTGATCCCCGCCGGTACAAACCGGGGGAAATCGATCCATTCGAAGAACGAGATTTCCTGCGAGACCTGATCATTCATGTGTCCGGGGAGCCGATGCCCATCTCCTTTCCGGTCGTTGTGCCCAGCGGGCCCACTCTTGAAGCCGTGCTCGGAGACATCACGGACGAAGATGTGGACGCCATCGTCAACGCCGCCAACACCAGGCTGGTCGGCGGAAGCGGGGTCAACGGCGCCATCCACCACGCGGCAGGCCCGGAGTTGCTCGCTCACTGTCAACGGCTCGATGGTTGCCCAGTCGGGCGGGCGATAGTGACCCCGGGCTACGGCCTGAACGCGCCATGGATCATCCACACTGTGGGCCCGAAATGGCGGGGCGGAACCCGCGGCGAGCCGGTGCTGCTGGAGTCCTGCTACCGCGAATCCCTGGCACGCGCCGACGAGTTGGACGCCCAGACGATAGCCTTCCCCGCACTGGCCACGGGCGCCTACGGCTACCCGCCCAAGGCGGCCGCCAGAATCGCCGTCAAAATGGCGCGATCAACGCCAACCGACGTCCACACCATCCGCTTCGTCTGCTTCGACAACAAGACCCTGAGGGCATACCGTTCCGCAATAGAGCAAGACAGCTAACGCCACGGCTAGGGTAATGTTCGCCTTCGGACACTATCGACGGGAGACAATGGGCAGCAGAGTTACCGGTGAAGGAGCGGCAGGCGTCTACGAGGCGGCTGAACAATGGGTAAATCGCGCTTTGAAGACAGACGACTCACTGTTCACCCCCAACAATCCCATCTGGTCGAGCCGATGGCTCGGAGAACTTCGGGATCGGTATTTGAACCAGCCGGACGATTCCGAGGACAACTTCTACACGAAGATGGAGCGGCAGCTAGCGGGTAGCCCGGCAGAGGTCTACCAGCTAATGGCCGAAGTACTGTACGTCCACTTCCTGATCGTCTGGCGCAAATCCATAGGCGCCTCCAAGAAAGAGAGCCAGATACGCCAGGTACTGGGATGGTCTAATCGGCAGATACCTGTTCCTGAAGACCTTGTCGCCAGTCTGAATCCCGGCATCTCCGCTGTCCCACCAGCCTTTTTCCAGTACCGACCGTTTCAGGTGGGCTTCCTGATCGCGTTCGCCGAGCGATGGAAGCGACAGACAATCCAACATCGAACCGAGTTGCTCGGCGACCCCTGGGCCTTCAAACAGTTCCTGCACTTCGAGCCCAGCGGCAAGTTGTTTGACGAATCTTCAGGTGATAAGACCTATCGCACACAGCGCACCGCCGTGCTGCATCTCGTTTTTCCTGATACCTTCGACAAGATCCTCGCCATCACACACAAAGAGGCCATCATCCGGGCTCTTGCGGAACTAGTCACCGACCCTGACCAAGATCCTGACCGCCAACTGGCACAGATTCGCCGAGGCTTGGAAGCCCAAACCGGTAGGAACTTCAACACCTATTATGAAGCCGACATCTTCGCCAAGTGGAACCGCCGCCTCAGGACTCTCTGGGACAGGTTCGTTCTCAAAGCTCGGGCATTCATCGACACTGGCCGGTTAGACAGCCAGGAGAACCACTACAAGATCGAGATCGGGAAAAAGCTTGGCGTCGCGCGCGGTGCCGTGCTAGCTGGGATCGATGGCTGGACCGACCTCGTCAAGAGCGGTTTGACTGAAAACCTTATCTACCCCGTAACGCTGGCCAAACTCCGGGAGTGGGTGGATCAATCTCCCGACGTAGCTCTTCCCGCATTGCAGGAGCTGTGGAAACCAGGTGACTCATCAATCTCGGAGCGAATCCGTGCGTTTACCAAACGTTTTCCCAAGTCGGCAATAGACAGCGGTGGCGCCGGAACTCGTATGAATGTGGTTTCGCAGTTCCTCATGGGACTGGATGTTGAGAGCTACCCACCGTTCAGGATCACACTATTCGATAAAGCTTATGACCAAACCGGATACACCAAGCCTGCCAAGGATGCGGACGAAGCGGCGTTGTATGAACATGCTCTGCGGTTTCTCGATCTGTTCATCCAGGAATCGGCGCGACGGGGCCTCACCCTCCGGCACCGTCTGGATGCGCAGTCTGTGATGTGGGCAATCTTGCAGAACGGCCCGATCAACAATGGGCCTGAAACCCGACCACCTGGTCCAAATCTAATGGAGCTTTCTCAAGAGCTCCTACTTCCCGAGTACTTCCTAGAAGAGATCGACATTCTCCTCAAGGAGAAGAAACAAGTCATCTTCCAGGGGCCGCCCGGAACGGGGAAGACCTATGTCGCTCAGCAGCTGGCGAGGTGTCTGGCCGGGTCGGAGGAGCGGGTCACCCTGGTGCAGTTCCATCCGTCCTACGCCTACGAGGACTTCGTGCAGGGCTTTCGTCCCACGCTGACCGGGGGCGGGCAGGCGGGGTTCAAGCTCACCGACGGACCGCTCCTGACCGCGGCGAGGAAGGCCCGGGAAGAGACGGATCAGGACCATTTTCTAGTCATAGATGAGATCAACCGGGGCAACCTCGCCAAGATTCTCGGCGAGCTGTACTTCCTGTTGGAGTACCGGGACCAACAAGTCACTCTGCAATACGGTGACGCTTCGTTCTCGCTTCCCAAGAATCTGTACATCATCGGGACGATGAACACCGCCGACCGGTCCATCGCTCTGGTCGACTTGGCGCTGCGCCGACGGTTCTACTTTGTGGATTTCCACCCGGACGATGAGCCGATCAAGGGGCTGCTCCGCCAATGGCTGACGAAGAACGCTCCGGGCATGGAGTGGGTGGCGGATGTGGTGGAACGGGCCAACCAAAAGCTGGCAGAAGACCGGCATGTGGCCATCGGGCCGAGTTACTTCATGGGAACTGATGAAGAAGGCAAGGCGGTTGTTGTAGACGAGACCACGGTCAGCCGTATCTGGCGCCACAGCGTCCTGCCCTACATCGAAGAACATCGATTCGGCAGTCCCGACGGGCTGGGCGAATGGCGGCTCGAAAAGCTCCACAAGAACACGAAGACCGCAGGGCCGAAGGAAGACAAACCAGAGTCTGAGACCGACCAAGCCACTGATGCGTCAGGTTGACCTGCGGGAGTATCGCCGCAGCGAGTATCGTCTCTCGGCCACAGAACGCGACGGTTTGAAGACGGCGTTGCCCTCTCTCAGGGTGGAGAACAAGGTAGGGGAGGAAGGCGTGTATTCCCTGACTCCCGGCGCCACCGTGGGAGCGCTCCAGATTGCTGACCTCTCGGTGCTGATCCAGCCGAAGATGGGGATACCTCAACTGCTTTCGCTGGCCTGCTATGCCATGGGAGAGTTCCAGCCACAAGACACAGACTTCGCTTTCGGCGAGGACGAAGCTCTGCCGGACATCCTGGCGCTTTCTCTGGCCGCCGCCTCCCGTCGGGCGTTTCGGCGGGGCCTGCTCCACGGATACCGCACCGAGGAAGAGGCACTCTACGGGATACGGGGACGCATCCGCTTCGACGACCAACTACGCCGCAGATTCGGAGTGGCCCTCCCGGTCGAGGTGCGTTACGACGAGTTCACCGACGATATTCTGGCCAATCGGCTGGTGAAGGCGGCGGCGTTGCGGCTCAGCCGGATGCAACTGCGATCCAGGGAGGCGCGTCGCGGCCTGGGGTGGGTGTCGGGAATGCTCAAGAGGGTTTCGTTGATCGAGCTGTCCCCCGGCAAGATACCGGTGGTCGCCTTCGACCGGTTGAGTGAGCACTACCGGGGAGTAGTGGCGCTGGCCCGACTCATCCTGCGGCACAGCGAATTCCAGGCGACCCGGGGCGAGGTGCGAGCCTCTGGATTTCTGGTGGACATGAATAGGCTCTTCCAGGAATTCGTCACCCGAGCACTTCGTGATGCATTGGAAATCTCGGAGCGCAGCTTTCGTTCAGACCGTAATCTGCCCCGCATCACTTTGGATGAGGCAGGTGACGTAAAGCTAGAACCCGATCTTTCCTGGTGGGAGGGCGGGGCGTGCACATTCGTGGGTGATGCCAAGTACAAGCGCATCGCTGATGAGCGAGTGCCCAACGCCGACCTGTATCAACTGCTCGCCTACGCCACGGCCCTCGATCTGCCGGGAGGGATGCTGATTTACGCCAAGGGCGAGGCCGATCCGATCACCCACATAGTCAAACATGCCGGCAAGCAACTTCAAGTGAGGGCGCTGGATCTGTCCCGCCCCCTTGATGAGATCCTCGCCCGGGTTGGAGACCTTGCAGACCAGATCAGACGCCTGCGTAACTCGGCGCCAAGCCTGAGCACCGCGGCATAAGGCTCTGACAGCCCTCCCTAGTCCGCATCTGCCATAGGCGGTAGGAATGCTCTGATGATCCTGATGTTGGCCCTCCATCCTTTGGGCCGTTTCGTTACCAATTTGACGCTGCGGAGCCGGTTGAGGTCACGACTCAGTGTCCGTGGCCCCTTTGTGGCATAGAGAGCCGCGAGCCTCGGGCTGAGTTCGGGCACTTCCTTCTTGGGTATGTCAACCCCAGTGGGCATCGCAAGGACCAGCGATCTCTGGCGATCTCGCGCCGGACTTGAGGGGAACCGGTTCATCGTCTCATATACGAAGTTGACCCAGGTCACATCGACGTGCTGGCGCTGAACTTGATCGAGCTGTTCTCGAACGCCGTCCACCAGCCCTTGAATCGCATAGCCCAGGAAACCGCCGGTGTCGCTGTTCCTGCCGGCTTTGGCCATTTCGCGGTAATACTGATCTCGGGTCAGGTTGTAGTGATTCGACAGCAGGTGCGCGGTGGGGAGAGGCATCATTCCGCACCTTGCGAGGATCAAGAACTCGAGAAGTCTTGCCGTCCGTCCGTTACCGTCACCAAAAGGGTGCAGCCAAGCGAGATAGAGGTGGGCATACACCGCGCAAGCGACAGCGAGGGCAAATCGGATCTCCGTGTCACCTGACCGGAAGACATCGCTCTCTAGCCACTCAGCCAAGCGATGCAACAGGTACGAGCAGTCTTCCGCCGGGACACCCTGATACGCAGGCACACCTACCGAGTAGTCACGTATTTGCCCGGGCACGACGTGTGTCTCGTATTCTGTTCCCTCCAGTACCTGCTGGTTGAACTCAAAGATCAGTTCACTTGTGATTGTGGGGAAATCGCCCTCCACAATCTCATTTGCTATGGCTGTCAAAGCACCCAGGACATTCTTCACCTCTCGCTCCTGGTAGGCCCGCGAGGGGGGTGCCTTGAACGTTCCGCGTAAGATGCCGGCCACCTGCTCCTCGGTGAGGGTGTTCCCTTCGATAGCCGTGGTTGCCTGTGCGCCCTTGATCAAGGCGACTTCGTAGAAACGACGGGCGACGTCAGGTTGTAGCGGAGTCCCAGCAAGATGCTCACACTTGGACCGCGCCTCTCCCAGGAGCATCCATACTCTGGGGTCGAGTGAGTTGATGTCGGTGGCCTCGAAGGTGAGCCACGGATGGGACTTCAGATAGGATCGCACAGGCCGAACTCTACTAACACCATATTATTTTGACCATCTCAGTGTCCACTATGTTGTCCAAACGGCGCCGATGGGTTGGGGCATGGTTGGGACTCGGCCCTATGCTGTCGGCTCTGTCTCCGGCACGTCACCAAACCTGTCCCATATCCATCGCCACAGTCTTAAGATTGAGGTTTGTGAAGAGAGTGCGCCTCGACAGACGGAATGCCGAACAGAATGCTCGGGATGAGCGGATGGGATGGGAAATGGCCGACCTCATCGACAAGGACGGTCCATACGATCCCCATGACACGACTTTTGCGGTCGGGCACTACCTAGAGGACCGGGTGGTCTGGTTCGACTTCCTGACTGCCACTGTCGATGACATAATGAGAGAGTGCGCTATCCCTCCCGAAGAACGGGAGAATGTGAAGAAACGCAACAAACTCTTTGCCCAACGTTTCAAGGAGTTCTACCGAGGCCCGCTGAACGGGCCGGTTCCTCTTCTGAGTAAGTAGGCCATCCCTCCGTATCTGTGTTGGCCCACCAGTGACGCTGACCTGTATCTGCTAGGTAGCGCACTCCGCCACGGCGTCTAGGATGAGGACACATATCACTTGCCATCACTCTTGTTGCCCAATCAAGGAGAGGGCGGATCGAGGTGTCCCAGGGAGACTCTTCGCATTGGGTCAGGGCTAGATGGTTGCGTACTTGTCTCGGTCGGGATCTGGGAGCCAACTCGCCAACCCCAAAGATCCGCTTGTCAGGAGGAAGATGCCCTGTGAGGGACCCCCTTACCCTCTGGGGCCGTGCACCTCGGTGTAGACATCACCAAGCAAACGTCCGTCCGGTAGGCGCCAGCTGCCAGTGCCGTTAATCCGACCGAGGCCAAGGAATTCTCTGAGGTCGCTGGCTAGTGGGCTCAGGCTGACGTCGCTCCCATCTATACCCACTCCCTTGTACCCCTCTGGAGGAGCTGAAAGCTTGACCTTTCGCGGCTGGCTCACCTCAACTATGATGTCCTCATTGTCAACGAAGTTGAGGGAGGTGCCCTCGGCAATGCCGAGGACTTCAAAGTTCAGGGCGGGTCGACGATTCTTGGCCCGCGCCAAGGCCTCGCGGTCAGCTTCACTAACGCCTTCTTCAGCCTCCTGGCGAGCGGAATCTGTGTAATCCTCAATCGCAATAAGAGCGAGAACGCCGATGGCCTGATCTGGATGAAGTTCAAAGAATTCCCGATTGGGATTGACGCGCTGTTGTTGAAAAGCGTGATGAAGCACCCGTTCCACGCGTCGAGGGTCATCGACCAGACCAGCGTACTCCAGATCAAAAGGCAGTGGTACACCGGTCGTAAAAAGGGTCCCCACGCGGCTGAGCGGGTCGGAGGCTCGGGTGACACCAATTTTCACCAGGCCAGGCATGGCTTCGTTGGTCAGCACATAAACATAACCCCGATTTTCGGGTTGGTCGCTCACTTAGCTCCTTATAGTTGTCCGATCCGTCGTCCACGAAACAATACCAATGGCACTCGCGAGCTCATTGCCAGAGGGTGAGGGCTAAACCTCCGCCTGGAGCTTCTCTCGCTCGGCGTCTCGGAGCCATCGTTTCATTACCTTGCCGGAGTCGTTGCGGACCAGGGCTTCTACTACTTCGAAGTGCTTGGGGACTTTGAACTTGGCGAGGTTGGCGCGGCAGTGGGCTTCCAGTTCTTCCTCGGTGACGGTCATACCGGGGAGAGCTACCACGAAGGCCTTGGGGACCTCGTCCCATCGTTCATCGGGAACACCCACCACTGCTGTCTCCGCCACGGCGGGGTGCTTGGCGAGGACCCGTTCGATCTCGGCGCTGGCCACGTTCTCCCCGCCGCTTTTGATCATGTCCTTCTTGCGGTCCACGAACCACATGTAGCCGTCGGTGTCGATGCGGCAGATGTCGCCGGAGTAGAACCACCCGTCGCGGAAGGCGGCGGCGGTCTCCTCGGGATCGTTCCAGTAGCCCGGGGACACCTTGGGTCCGCGGGCCACCAGTTCTCCTGGCTCTCCGGGTGGTACCGGACGGCCTTGGTCGTCCACTATCCGCAGGTCGATGTTGGCGAAGGGCCTCCCGACCGATCCGATCTTGTCGGGGGGAGGGTTGGCCTCCAGGTAGGCGGCGCCGTTGGTGAGTTCGGTCATGCCATAGGCTTCTGACAGCCTCACATGCGGCAGTGTCTTTTGGAAACGGCGATAAACCGGCGCCGGCAGCCCTCCAAAAATGATCCACTTCAAAGAAGAAAGGTCGTATTGGTCCCGGTCTTCCATCCTCATGATGTCGTGGATGATCTGGGCGGCCAGCACCCCGCCCACCACTTTCTCTTTTGCCACCAGCTTCACGATTTCCGGACCCGCATAGCTGTGAACCACCACCAGCGTCGCCCCGATGTAAAGAGCCGTCAGCCCGGGAACATCCAGGCCGCTGACATGGAACAGCGGCGCCGACAGCATGATGCGGTCGGAAGGAACCAACTCCATTTCCAGGATCTGGCCCAATTGGTTCCAGATAACGTTTCCGTGGGTGGTGATCACCCCCTTGGGGTGGCTGGTGGTGCCGGAGGTGTAGAGAATCCTTGCCATGTCGTCCAGACCCATCTGAGCATCGGGCACCTCCGCTCCGGCGTTAGCCTCCATCAGCGCTTCGTAAGCATGCCACCCCGAAGACCCATAGTGGGCGTGGGTGATTACGTGGCGAATTCCGGGCGTGGAGACCACCGTCTCCCGGGCCTTGCCATGAAACCGCTCGTCCACCACCAGACCCGTCGCACCGGAGTGGTTGACGATGTAGGTCAATTCGCGGGGATGAAGACGCCAGTTGAGGGGGATGAACACCGCGCCGATCCGGTTGATAGCCAGTATCTCGATCAGATAGCGATAAGAATTGTCGGCCAGGATGGCGATTATGTCTCCCCTGCCGTATCCGAAGCCCAACAGCGCCTGCGCCATCTGGCTCACGGCCGCATCCAGTTGCAGGTAGGTGAGCCGTACCTCTCCGTCCACCACCGCTTCCCGATCTCCGAAGCGGTGCTTGTTCCGTTCCAATAATCGGCTCAGATTGGCGGTAGGCATGATTGGACCGTCCCCTGTTGAGTTCCTAAAGGTCCTTTTTGTGTTTACTACGGTAGGCGAGAATCTCGGCGCGGGTTGGTAGAGAAACGAATTCCAACAGATACCCGTCGGGATCCCTGCAGACAAATGACCGGATTACCCCGTAGTTCTCAAGTTCCACCGCCAGGGGTTCGGAAAGACACTCAGCTCCCGCCTCTTGGGCGCGGCGGTATTGCTCGTCGATGGTGTCACCCTCTTCGAGTTCAAAGGACATGAGGAAGCCACCCAGGTCCATCATCCCGCCGGGCCGGGTGCCCTGGGTGGGACCGCCGTTCCACTCGATCATCTCTATCTGACCCAATTGCGATGGACCCTGCATGAAGACCGAGCGGCCGGTGGTACCGCGGGGAACCGCCAGGAAGTCCTCCACGTCTTTGCCGCCCAGATTCATCCGCAGCGTCGGCCGGTACCCGAGAACTTGCTGGTAGAAGGCCATCGACCGCTCCAGGTTGCTCACCGGAAGAGCTACATGGTGGATCTCGCTGACGCTCACACCAATGCCAGGTTATCAACAGTCTGCAGTTGGGGCATCACTTCGGCGGAGAACGTCTCCATTGCCTTCAGAGCGGTGGACCGCGCCAACGACGGGATCCGGAACCACCCTATGTAGTGGGTTACACCCAGTTCCTCGCCCATCAGGCCGAGGGTGTTGACCACCTGGTCAACCGAGCCGAAGTTGCCGCCATGGGTGAGGGTTTGCTCCAGGGTGAGCAGTTCGATGTTCTCCCGCACTTTGGCGTAATACACCGCCTCCGACGCCAGCGCATCCTCAGAACCGGGAATGACCTTGCCAACCGACCGGTAGTACCGGAGGGCGGCCTCCGCCGCCTCCTGCAGACCGGAGGTACCATGGCCCACCCAGATCTGCTGCATGAACGGCAACTCGTAGTCCGCCGGACTGTACCCCGCCTCCACCAGAGAAGCTCGATAGACATCGAAGTTCTCTTTCATCTTGCCGAGGGGAGTGAAGTTGGGTGAGGTGATGATGTTGGATCCGTCCAGGCCTCTGGTCCGGAAAGAACTCGGTGAAACCGCACCGTGCACCAGGGGAGGACCGCCCGCCTGATAGGGGCGCGGGTAGGTGGTGAGGTCCTGGTATTGGTGGTGGCGGCCCTGGTAGGACCAGCCCTCTTCATTCCAGGCCAGATGGAGGATGTCCATGGCCTCGTCGTACAGTTCCCGGGACTCGGCCGGATCGACCCCGAATCCCTTGAATTCCTTGGGCTGGTAGCCCCGTCCCACGCCCATCTGGAACCTTCCCCTGCTGATCACATCCAACGCCGCCCCCTCCTCGGCCAAGCGGATGGGATCGTGAAAGGGAACCACCATTACCGCCGTCCCCACCATGATGTTCTGGGTGCTGGAGGCTATCGCAGCACCGAATTGCAGCGGGTTGCCCAGGATGCCATAGCGAGAGAAGTGATGTTCGGCCAGCCACACCGAATCAAACCCCAGTTGATCCGCTATTTGGATCTCCTCCAAAGTGTCATGGAGCACCTGGTGGTCTTCCTGCTCACCCGCCGATGGGAACAGGTTCATGATTCCGAATTTCATCATGTGGATCCTACTGTTCTGTTCATTCCGACCGGTCAGTATGTTAGTGGATGCTGGCCTGTTATCTCGGGCGACCCGCTAATCCTTTCGAAAATGCGGGATCACTTCCTCGGCGAACCGTTTCACCGAGTCCTTGGAAAGAGAGGCGGGCATCCCGGTCCAGAACGGGCGAAACACCACATGGTTGATCCCGAGTTGCGCCAGCGACTCCATCCTGGCGATCAACGTGGCGGGAGAGCCCACATGGAAAGTGCCGCGGACCAATTCCTCAATGCGAGACTGCTGCCAGGAGATCGCCTCGTACTCGGAGTAGATCATGTACTCCTTCTCTATGAACGGTAAGGCGGATTCGACCGCGGTCTGGTCATCGGGACCGCAGAACAACTCGACGATCACCGGGTACTCCCTGCCCTCCCGGGTCTTGCCTGCCTCAGCCAGTTCCCGGTCATGCAGGGCCAGGGCCTTCTCCAGGTAGCGGGGATTGGGGGAGTTGCCCGGAGCGAACCAGGCGTCACCCATGCGAGCGGCCCGTCTCACCGCCGGTTTGGCGCCCGCTCCGATCCAGATGGGTGGCCCTCCCGGCTGATGGGGAGGAACACTGATGGTGTGCCCTGAAACCTGGTAGTGGCGTCCCCGGTAGTCAACCTCCTCGCCACTCCACAGCTCACGGACGATTTCGATTGTTTCCGTCAGACGACCGGCTCGCTGGGACCGCGGTATGCCAAAAGCCTCAAACTCGTTGTCCCGGTATCCGGCGCCCAGGCCCAACACCACCCGGCCGCCGGAGATCTGATCCAAGGTGGCGAACTCTTCGGCGATGTGGACCGGATGCAGAAACGGCGCCAGCAGGATGGCGGTGCCGATGGTCATGCCGTCGGTGAGGCCGGTCAGACGAGCAGTCATCGAGATGGGTTGGAGGGTGGCGAGATTGGCCAGATAGTGATGGATGGTCCACATCGAGTCGTATCCCAACCCTTGAGCAGTCTCCGCCAGGTCCCACATCTCCGAGAGCCTCTGTCCCAAATCGTCGGAATGCAGGTATTGGTGCGAAGCCAACAGCCCGAACCTCATGTGGAAGATCCCCCCGAATCCGTCCGCTTCATCCTCCCCCCCAGCCTGAAGAATGGCGCCACCGCCTCGTCGCGTTCCCGCAGCGTCCGCGCCAGGCCCTTGTCCCTTCGTTCCCGTAGGAAATTGAACTCACCTTCCTCGAGCACCAGGTTGGTGGCCCAGCCGTGGCCCACCCAACCGGTCATCTCCCCCACTCCCTTGCCACGGGCTTCCATCACCATCTGCATCATGGCCTTTCCCATCATGATCCCGTCCAGGGGCATCATGGTGATGGCGGTGGCGTAGTCGTCCACCCAGCGATCCAGATCCTCTCTGGGAACCACCTTGTTGACGAACCCGATCTGCTCGGCCTCCGATGCCTCCAGAGGGCGCATGGTGAGCATGATCTCTTTCATTTTCTTCAACCCCAGGTTCTCTATCCAGGCGTACATGTCCTGGGGGGCAGCGCCCAGATAGCGGAAGGCCGGATGGGTGAACAGGGCATCGGGAGATGCGATCACCAGGTCGGTGGCGAGGGCGATCTGCATGTGCCCCCCGTAGCAATAGCCGTGTACCTGGGAGATGGTGGCCTTCAGGCAGTCGGCGATGGGATTGGTGAAGGCCCCGAAGATCAGGTTGCGATCGGGAAGCATGCGCTGGCGCTGGGCGGGACGTCGCCGGGTCTTTCGATCCTTGCCTTTGCCATATCCGATGTAGTGGCCCAATTCGGAGGCATCAGCGCCGGTGCCGAAGCATGGCCCCTCCCCCCGAAAAACGATCACCTTGACATCGTCGTCCACTTCCGCCTCTTTCACCAAGTCCCCGATCCGTTCCAAGGAGGCAATGGGAAGAGCGTTGAGGCGCTCGGGAACATTGAAGGTCACGTATGCAATCGGCTTTTCGGGGTGCTTTTCATAGAGGACGCTTCGCTCCAGGACCGCGGGATCGATCTCCATCGCATCGGCGTCCCACTGTTCTCCCAACAGTTCGTATTCACTCTTTTTCATCGGGTGATCCTCCCCAGAATTGGTTCTCTAGCACAGCTCGATTGATCTTTGCGGTCTCGGTTCGGGGCAGGGCGGAGACAAACTCCACCCTTCTGACGGCTTTGAAATGGGCCAGGCGTTCTCTCACAAACTCCATCAACTCGGCGGCCACTCCGTCGGATACAGTACCGGACGCCACCACAAACGCCTTGGGTACCTCCCCCAACCGCTCATCAGCAACCCCTATAACTGCTACGTCCGCCACCGCCGGATGGGAACGCAAGGCCTCTTCCAATTCGGCAGGCCAGACTTGAAACCCCCCGGTCTTGATCATGTCCCGTTTCCTCCCCACCAGGAACAAAACCCCATCATCGTCCAGATATCCCATATCTCCTGAATGCACCCATCCATCGCGAACCAGCTTCCCGCTATCCTCCCGCTCGCCCAGGTACCCCTTGGCCAGATCGCTTTGTACGCAAATCTCGCCCACCTCTCCCAGGGTGAGCACGCCGCCGTCTTCATCGCGGATCTCCAGGCTCACCCCGTCATAGACACGACCAGCCGATCCGGGCTTCCAACGCCCCGCCACCAGATCGGCCCGGGTCCATCCCGCCACATGTCCGGTCTCGGTGGAGCCGTAATTGGTGGCGATTGGGATACCGAAACGCTTTTCGAATCGCTGCCGCAGTTGGTCGTCGAGCGCCTGTCCCGCCACCAGCACCGCTCGCACCGTTTCAAGGTTTACCGGCTCTTTCAGCCCCACCAGGTCATAGACCATGGTGGGCATGAGGAATAGATTGTCGATCCGATACCGACCCACCAACTCCACCACACCAGCGGCATTGAACTTTTTCATCAGCAACAGGGGCCTTCCCACGTAGAAGGCGAACAGCAGGGTCTGTTGCCCCCCGCTGTGGAACAACGGCAGGGCCAGCAGGTTGGGAGGCACATCGGGATGCGCCAGCTTGTAGGGACCGGGACGCCCTTTGGAGACAGCTGCCAGCTTCCTGACCGCCCCCATAGTTCCCCCGTGAGTGGTAACAACCGGTTTGGGCAGCCCGGTGGTACCTCCGGTGAACAGCACCACTGCCTCATCGGTGTCCTTCGTCTCAACGGGATCTGCCAGCGGCTCTTCCAGTTGGGCCGACTCCCATTCCTTCATGGTTTCGGGCGCCAGACACAGCGTCTCCCAACCGCTCACCGGGGGGGTTTGTGGGGTCACCACCACCAGCCGAGGCCGAGTCTCCTCCAAAGTCTTGGTCAGTTCCTCCCGGTTGTAGAGCGAGGAAATCGTAACCGGGACTGCTCCCATCCTCCAGGCACCGTAGAGCAGCGCAACCACCTCCGGCCGGTTGGGCGCCGCCACGGCCACCCGATCACCGCAGGTTATCCCCTTGCTCTCCAGCAGCCGGGCCACCGTGACTGTGATCCGGTCAAGCGTCCCCCAACTCCAACTACGGCCATCTTCGAAATAGAGAGCAGTTCGCTCCGAAGCTTCCCGCGCCCGATCCGAGAGCACCGAAGCGATGTTCACCGGCTGCTACCCACCGGAATAGAGAGGGGCGCCCTCGGGCTGGATACAACGAGATCCGTGGTCGCTGCGAGTTTGCGTCCACTCCACATCAACCACCGAACACTCTCTCACCGCATGGGGGCATCGGGAAGCGAACCGACAGCCTTGGAAGCCGGGCGTCACCCGCGGTGGAGTCCCGTCGATTCCCACCAGGGGGGCCTTCTTCGCCCACATCGGCACCGACCTCAAAAGACCCAGCGTGTATGGATGATGGGGCGAACTGACCACTTCGGATGTCGGCCCCAGTTCAACGACCTCTCCCCCGTACATCACCGCCATACGGGTACAGACTTCCGCGGCCAGCAGCAGATCGTGGGTGACGTAGATCAGCGAATGCCCCATGTCTGTCGCAAGCTCTCTGACCAGTGCCATCACCTCGGCCTGGGTGGTGACATCCAGAGCCGAAGTCGACTCATCGGCGATCACCAGTTCGGGCTCGGAGACAATGGCGATGGCGATGGCGGCCCGTTGCCGCATCCCACCCGATAGCTGATGGGGATAGGACCGCAACACCCGCCCCGGATCCTGGAACCCCATGCGGGAGATAACCTCTTCGATCCTTGTGGCCCGGTCGGAGGCGGTCTGGTCGGAGCGGTTGGCCTTCAGCACCTGTCTCATCTGCGTGTTGATCCGAAGCAAGGGGTTCAGAGAACTGGAGGCATTCTGGAACACCATCCCCACATGGCGGCCGCGGAGACGACTCAGATCATTCCGTCCGCCTCCCAGGACCTGCTCGCCCTGGAAGTAGATTGATCCGTCGGTGATGCGCACGTTGCGTTCTGTGAGACCCAGCAAGCTTCGCACCGCGGTGGTCTTACCGCTTCCCGATTCCCCGATCAGCCCGAGCACATCACCGGGATAGATGTCCAGATCGAATTTGTCCACCGCCACGATGGTCCCCACGGAACTGGTGGCCTCCACCCGCAGGGATCGGACGCTCAGCAGGGGTTCCACGGCGCTACAGGTAGGTCCGCTTGCGAGGGTCGTACCGGGCCCTCAGGGCGTCGCCCAAAAGGTTGATGGACAACACCACGAAGGTGATGGCGATCCCCGGGAAGGCCACCACCCACCAGGCGTCCTGGATGAACTCCCGTCCACCCGCCAGCATTCCGCCCCAACTGATATCGGGGGAGACCACCCCCAGCCCCAAGAAGCTGAGGGCACTCTCGGCGAGGATCATGGTTCCCACTTCCAAAGTGGCCAAGACCAGCACCGTTCCGCCCACGTTGGGGAAGATGTGACGGAGGATGATCCTCATGGAGGAGGCGCCTGCTGCCCGCAATCCGAGGATGAAAGGCCGTTCGCGAAGGGAGAGGGCCTCAGCACGGATCACCCGGGCGTACTGCGCCCAACTGATAATGGCCAGCACCGCCACCAGCACCGCAAGGGACCTGCCCCGGCTGACGATGATGGCGATGGCCAACAGTATGAACGGCAACGCTAATTGGGCATCGACTATCCGGGCGATGACGGTGTCCACCCACCCTCGCCGGTAACCGGCGATCATCCCCAACAACGTGCCGAACACCGACCCCACCAACACCGCCGCTATGGCAATCACGAAGGTCAACCGGCCGCCATAGATGATGCGAGCCAACAGGTCCCGGCCGAGTTGGTCGGTGCCCAGCGGATGCTCCCAGGTGCCTCCCTCCAAGAAGATGGGAGGAATGAGCCTCCCTCGCAGGTCCTGCAACCCCGGATCGGCCAGCGGCAGGAGAGGGGCGGCCAGCACGATCAATCCCAATAGCACCAGCGGCAGGCCCATCACCCACAACGAACTGTTGCGCGCCGCAAACCCCTTGGTGGTCCGATCTGCGGACACGGCGCCGGTCAGCATCCTCCCCAGCATCAGGAACCCTGCTCCCGGATCCGGGGGTCGATGATCCCATAGAGCAGGTCCACCGTCAGATTGATGAGCACGAAGCTCACAGCCCCCACGATCACTATCGCCTGCACCAGTGAGAAGTCCCGGAACTGAACAGCCTGGGTGGCCAGCGTCCCCAGACCCGGCCAGGCAAACACGAATTCCACGGTAACCGCTCCCGACAGCAGAGTGCCAGCCTGAAGCCCCATGATGGTCACCACCGGTAGGGCGGCGTTGCGGAGCGCATGGGTGATCACCACCGTGCGCTCCCGCAGGCCCCGCGCCCGAGCGGAGGTGATGTAGGTCTCCTCCAACACCTCGCTGAGGCTGGACCGGGCCAGGCGGGCGATGCGAGCCATGGGCAACACCGACAGGGTTACCGCCGGCAACACCAGATGCTGCCAGGTGCCCGACTGCCCGGCCGGCAACCACCCCCAAGCCACCGCGAAGAGGAGAATGAACATCAAACCCAGCCAGAAGAGCGGAATGGACTGGCCAAAAAGTGCCACGAACACCGAGACGCGGTCCCAGATCCTCCCCTCCTTGAGCGCTGCCAACACCCCCAGCGGCAGTCCCACAATGGTGGCGATCAACATCGCCACCACGGTCAGCTGGATCGAGGAGGGAAACCGGCCCACGATCAACTCCCAGTTGGGACGGCTGTACCGCAGAGATTTGCCCAGGTCAAAGGACCCCAACTGGCCCAGGTAATTCACGAACTGGACAGGCAGGGGCTTGTCCAATCCAAGCTCGATCTGCTTGGCCAACACCTGCTCCTCGGTGGCGAATTCCCCAAGGATGTTTCGGGCCGGATCCCCGGCGGCGCGGGCCAGGAAAAAGGCCAGGCTGAGGGCGATCAGAAGCGTGATCGCCGCTCCCAAGAGCTTTGGCGCCATGAACCTGACAAAGCTCACCGGGTAACCTCACCTGCGCTTTGACCACTGGCGACCCCCAGGGTGGAGCGGTCCCAATCCTTACCGGGAATGGCCGCGATGAGTTCACGGGTGTAGGGATGAGAAGGTGACGCCAGCAAATCTTCGGTAATACCCGCTTCCACCACCCGACCGTCCTTCATGACGTACACCCGGTCACACAGGTTGCGGACTACGCTCAGGTCATGGCTGATGAGAAGGACCGCGATCTGTTCTGATTCCCGCAACTGCAACAGAAGGTTGAGGATCTGAGCCTGCACGGATACATCCAAAGCGGAGGTCGGCTCATCAGCTACCAGGAGTGACGGCCGAAGCAGAAGCGCTCGGGCAATTGATACCCGCTGGGCCTGGCCTCCGCTCAACTCATGGGGGAGGTGGTCCAGCAGGTCCTCGATCAATCCGACCTTGCCTAGAAGGTCGACATCGGTGACCCAGTCGGTGCGGTCAGGGTGCAGCGACCGCAATTCGGACAGGCCCTTACGCACTGTTTGTCGAGGGTCGAGCGATCCGTGGGGATCTTGGAAGACCACTTGGATTAGGGACCGCAGCCGCCTCATTCGAGAACGGGAGATACCCACAATGGACTCCCCGGCCAGCCATATCCGACCGTCTGTGATCCTTCCCAACAGTGCTGTGGCCAGAGCCAGAGTGGTCTTGCCCGACCCGGACTCTCCCACCAGACCCACAATCTCGCCGGCCTCGATCGACATGGAGACGCCATCCACCGCCACCACATCCGGTCTCTTGCCGACACCCCGCTCGGAAAACACCACCCGGAGGTCTTCGATCTGGAGAACCGGTTCGGTGGCAGTCACTTCGCTACTGGCTATGCCTGAAAACGCGGGACGACTTCTGAACCGATTCCCTTGATGGCTTCCAGCGTCTCTTCCAGGCTGGGGCCCTGGAAGTGGCGGAGCCTCACGATGATCTCCTCCGGCCCAACCAGGTCGATCCACCGCGGAAGGGTCTCCAGCCAGTGGTCCAACGACCCGCACAACACCCGGTCGGTGAGCACATGGTCAACGGTCAGATCGCCCGGACCGGCCAGGTCGGCGAACCAGGGCTCGTACTTGGGGTGGTAGCTGTTGCCCCTCTCCATGTAGACCCGGTGGTAGGCCAACACGTACTCGCCGTAGGTATCCCGAGCAGCCTGGTCGGTCTCTCCCAACCAGGCTTCTCGCAGCATCACGATCCGGGGCTTTCTTCCCACCTTCTCGCATTCCTCCCGGTATATCTCAGCCAGGTCGGCCAGCCAGTGGATGTTGCGGATCGGACCGGTAATCCAACCATCTGCATGACGGGCGGCTCGCCTCACCCCCCCTGCCGACCAGGCGCCGGCGAAGACCTCCAGTTCCACGTCGGCCACTGCCTCGTCCCGGATGGGAGTCCTGCCGATATATGGGCCATCGAGGACCATTTCCTGTCCCTTCAGGTAAGCGTTGATGGCCCCCAGCCCCTGTTCCATCCGCGCGGCCCTCTCACCGTGATCCACCCCCATGATCTGGAAGTCGCCCTCCATGTAGCCGGCGCCCACGCACAACCGGAATCGCCCGGGGTAAAGGGTGGCCACCATGATGGCGTCCTGGATCACCTCCACCGGATGGTGCAGGGGCAGCACCACCAACCCGGCGGCGAACATGATCCCCGGCACCTTCCCCAGGCCGTAGGCCGACAGCAGGATCGGGTTGTGGGAATAGGACGTGGCGCCGGAACTGCGCCGTTCACCGGTGTAAACACAGTGGAACCCGGCCGCCGCCGAAGCGGCCGACTCGTCCAGGAAACCTGACAGGTCGTAGCGGCGCCTGCCGTTCTCGATTATCTGGTTGGGCGCTGCGATGCTGAAGCGAATGATTGAGTCCAGTGCTGACTAGCCACATAGAGTAACCCTGTGGTGGCAAAGTCCGCATAGTCTTGCCTGTTTAGAGGTGGAGAGATCGAAAGGAGCCCGAGGTTGGAGTACCAGGATTACGACGCGATAGGACTGGCAGGGTTGGTGCGGAGTGGTGAAACCACCCCCGCCGAGTTGCTGGAGACGGCCATCGAGGAAATCGACCGGCTCAACCCGGTGCTGAACGCCGTCAATCGCAAGATGTACGACGAAGCCCGGGCTTCGATAGGGCGGGGTCTGCCCGATGGGCCCTTCACCGGCGTTCCCTTCCTGCTCAAGGACCTGCGGGCGGCCTACGCCGGGGTTCCCACCGTGGCAGGTAGCGGCTTCTTCGCCGACAAGGTTGCCCCCCACGACAGCGAATTGGTTCGCCGATACAAGACCGCAGGCCTGGTTATCGCCGGCAAGACCAACACTCCCGAGTTCGGCGGAGCACCCACCACTGAACCCAGCCTGTACGGGCCCACCCGCAATCCCTGGAACATCGACCATTCCAGTGGTGGATCGAGCGGCGGGTCGGCGGCAGCGGTGGCCGCCGGGATGGTGCCGGCCGCCCATGGGAGCGACGGAGGAGGATCGCTCCGCATTCCGGCTGGGTGCTGCGGGGTTTTCAGCATCAAACCCACCCGCGGGAGGACACCGGCGGGGCCCGACTTCGGTGAAGCCTGGAACGGGCTGAGCGCCGAGCACGTCATCAGCCGCACAGTGCGAGATAGCGCCGCTCTGTTGGACGTCACCACCGGCCCCTCGCCGGGGGATCCATACTCGGTCCCGAGGGCCAGGGAGCCATTCGTGGATTCAGCCTCCCGGCCACCGGGTCGCCTCCGGGTGGCCTTCACTTCTTCCACTGCGGCGGGACCCGCTCATCCGGACTGCGTGGAAGCAGTGGACAAGACGGTGAGACTTCTTTCAGAGCTGGGCCACGAGGTCACAGAAGACAGTCCGGAATGGGATCGCCCCACCGTAGGCGCCGCCTTCCGGCTGCTGATCGCCGCCAACGTGCAGGCGGGAATCGACGAGTATGCCGAGCAGAAGGGTCGGCGCCCCCGAGACGACGAACTGGAGAACGTCATCCGGGTGCTGGGCGCCGAGAGCTACGACTCCACCTCGATAGACATGGTGAGGGCAACCTGGGCGATGCATCGCGCCGGTCGGGCCGTGGCGCCGTTCTTCGAGAAATACGATGTGTGGCTGACCCCCACGGTGGCCACACCTCCCCCGCCGCTGGGCCTGATCGACATGACAACCGATGACATCGACGGTTACCTGGGGACGGTGTTCGGGTTCATACCCTTCACCGCCATCGCCAACGTAGCCGGGATCCCGGCCATGTCGGCGCCCCTCCACTGGAACTCGGACGGTTTGCCCATAGGAGTCCACTTCGTAGCCGGCTACGCCAGAGACGACCTGCTGTTCAGCCTGGCAGGACAGCTGGAGCAAGCCCAACCCTGGTTCAACAAGCGCCCTCCGGTCTGCTGAATCTCGTCAGCAACTGACAGGTAGTGACTGTCATGTGGCAACACGGCAGATAGTGCAAGGCGAGGCAGGGGGTCCTTAAAGTGACGGGGTCGGCTCGTTTGCCGACCCCGTCGTAGTTATCTGATTTGTCAGTGGTCGGGTTCTACTCCTGGAAGTAGATCCCCTCGTAGTCGATCTGCAGATCGAGGCGGTGGTTGAATCCGCCTACCTCGGTGGTGTAGGCGAAATTGTCCACCTGGTCGTACACCGAGACCCAGCAGACCAAGTCGATGAGGACGATCCGCTCAACCTCGCTGTAGACCGCGTTGCGCCTCGCCTCGGTCTCTGCCGTTGCACCCAGCACCGCCAGTTTGTCCAGCCTCTCGTCGGTGCAGGCCTTCACCAATCCGGCGGAGGTGAAGGTGGTGCGCATGAAGACGTCCTCATGCGGATACCGCACATCGAAGGGAAGTTGGTGACTGCCGGCCAACTGGTTGGTGAACAGTGCAACAATGAACTCCCCCGGTTCCAGACCCCGGGCATCCAGCGGCAGTCCGACTGCTTCCAGCATGCCGACCACGGCTTCGCCGATGTCCTTGTCACTTATGTACCTGCCGATCGTGTAGTTGATCGGAATGGGCGGGATTTCGCCCTCCGCCTGCACTTCAGCAATCAACTCCCTCGCCTTGTCCGGATCGTACGGGTAGTAGTCGTCAGCGTGCGCCCCGGTGCTGGCGAAGAAATTGTGGTAGGCGTTGGGGTTGGCGATGCCGCCCCGATTCAACAGCACTCCTTCCACCAAGGCTTCCCGGTCAATGGCATGGGCGATTGCCTTGCGGAGGCGGACGTCATCCAACGGCGGAGAGTTGATGTTCATACCTATGAAGAACTTGTTCCCCCCGGGCGCCGCGGAGAGGACCAGACTGTCATCTCCCTCAACTTCATCGAAGAGCTGGGGAGACAGGGTCACGATCATGTCAGCGTCGCCGGTTTGCAGGAGAGCCAAGCGAGTGTTGGCGTCTGCCGCCCAGGACCACTCGACACCGTCCAGGTTGGGAGCGCCGTTCCAGTAATTCTCGTTGGCAGAAGCCCGCATCATCTCACCGGGAATCCACTCTTCAAAAACCAACGGGCCGGTGCCCACCGGCGCCAGACCGAACTCTTCGGCGCCCACTTCCGCCAGGTAGGCGGGCGGGAACACGAATGTCTCGGTGAGGAGGGCGGGAAGCAGTCCGATCCCCGTCTTGGTGGTGGTGGTGATCTCAAAGGTCGTGTCATCGATGGCCTGCGCGTCGGCGATCAGCGTGAAGTAGACCCGCAGTCCGCCGGTGTCCCGATTGGCGCGCACCGAGGCAGCCGCAGCTTCGGCGTTGAAAGGCTCGCCGTTGTGGAACGACACGCCCTCGCGCACGGTAAACCTCCAGGTCAGATCATCGACCTGCTCGTAAGCGGTAATCAGACCGCTGGGCTCGGGATGGTTGTCGGCGTTCTTTTCCATGAGAACGTCGATGATTCCCCGCGAGATCTGCTGGGCGAAGCGGGAAGTGGCTATTGAGGGGTTGAGAGAACGAGGCTCGGTGCCGATCACCATCCGCAGGATGCCGCCGTCCACCTTGGTGGGCCCGGCCGCGGTGGTCTCGGTCATCTCCTCGTCATCCTCCATCTCTGCTGCCGTGGTAGTGGTGGCGCGAGTGGTGGCGGTCGTGGTCTCGGGGGTGGACTCGGGCGCCGCGGTGGGGGCGGTTTCCTCATCGTCAGCGCCACAGGCGGCTACCAACAGGGCCAGCGTCGCCAAGACTGCAATCAGCTTGACGCCCAAAAACCGGCGGTTTCTCAGTCGCATCGTTCTTCTCCTTTTCGATTAGGTGCGAATCCGATATGGCGGATCTCTTTACAAACCAAACGGTATCAAATCAATATTTAGCATAAAGCCCTTCAAGCCGTGATGGGGGCTTCAGAGCCTATTGCCTCCGAGGGGTGGGGATCATTCTGCCGGGCCATCCCACCCCATAGGTGAACTCTCCGGGTTGGATCATGGCCGGCCGAGCCGGCGCCAACATGAGGAGTGGCTTTTCTGTGACGGTGAACTCCCTCATCGGCCCCGGACCCCACAGCTCGAATCCCGGACCCGTGCCGGCCTGCGCTCCGATTTCGTCAACAATGAACTCTTCGACACGCTCTCCCGTCACAAGATCTGTTATCCATCCCACCGGACCAGTCTCGGCCCTGATACCTACCTGGGACGGTCCGTAACGCCCGTCGAGTGCCCCGGCATGAGAAGCCAGGAACACTTTCACCTGATCCAGGATCGCAACCCGGTCGGGACCGGTGGGATCTGAGTCAAGGTGACCGCGGTAGCGCAAGGTGTTGAGACACCCTTCCACTCCCAGCGTCGGGTCGTTTGACTCTCCACCACCGAACTCGGCGAGGAAGGAGGACCCCCCGGCGGCGGTCACCGCTTGACTGAGTTGTCCGGGTACATGGCGGTTGATCACCACCGGAAGATAGCCGAACGAAGCGCTGAGATCCAGGTCACCGTAGTCGTAGGTGTAGTGCAATCCCCGCCCGGGAGTCCCCGAATGGAGGTCAACGATGCAATCAGTCTCGTCTAACAGAGTGGATAACAGAGCATGCGCCAGTTGATCGCTCAAGAATCCTGCCGGCCGACCTGGAAAACGGCGGTTCAACTGGAAGCCATCGGGATTGTCCCGGGTGCCGGCGGTGAGCCCGAACAGATTGGAGGCTGGTACCAGGATGACCTTTCCAGCCAGATCGGAGTTGAGCAGCCTCTTGCGCAATTCGTGGACCGCCAACGCTGCCAAGGGCTTGTCTCCTATGATCCCCGCCACGATGGCGGTGGCCGGACCGGGCCGGGCACCCACCAGGCGGTGAATCCTGATCTTCCAGGTTCCGCCATCCACCCGGCGGGATCCGGCTTCAACCTCGTAAATCGTCTCTGTCACACCCATGTCTTGCTCCTTGCTTCTGATTTGTCGCCGCAATGCATTGTCGCCGTATTTCGTGAAACCCCACTCTGATCAGCCAACAATTCCCAACCGTACTTCTTGAAATTGTCCCATGACCCGGCCATATTGATAGCAGCCACAAACACCTCCCGGACCACCCCGACGTCAGCGGTCCGCATGCAGGTCATATTTTCCGAAACCGACCCCCGGTCTCACCGGGTCTCCCGCGCTCGGACCTCGGCGGCGGTGGCGGGGGTGGGGCCCCAATCGAATAGGGGTCTGTCCGGGGATTTCGCGAGATAGTGATGGTGTTGGAGGTCTGATGTCATGGTCGTTCTTGACCACGGCGGGTACGACAATACGGTAACTCTCACTTGAAGCGGGGAATAATCTCGCGCCCGATGCGGTCGATCACCCGCAAGGTGTCATGGGCGGGAGGCCCGCTCTGAAAACGTAGCCGCAGGACAATCTCTTCGGGTTGGATGCTCTCTATCCACCCCTCCAGCAACTCCATCCAGGTGTCCACCGATCCCACCATCAACCGGTCTTCCAGCAGATGATGCAGCGCCAACTGCTCCTTTTGATCGATCTCCCGCAACCACGGATCGACCCCAACGTCATACGGTTTGCCCTCCCCGGTCTCCTCACTCTTCCACCCTCCCTGCATGCGGGGGAAATACTCCGCATGAGCATGAACAACATGCGGGCCGTATTCGGCGCGGGCCAGCTCGTCGGTGTCGGCCAGCCAGGCCTCCCGCAACAGCCCGATACGAGGCTCCTTGCCGTGGGCGCGGCACTCCTCCCGGTACACCTCGGCCAGTTCGGCCACCACCTTTCCGGTACGCATCGGATCGGGCAGCCATCCGTCGGCCAGGCGAGCCGTCCTCCGAACTCCCGCCTCGGCCCAAGAACCCACCCACACCTCCGGCATGTGAGGTCCCATGGCCGGATCGAGAGCCGGCACCGGCCCTCTTCCCACATCGATGCTGATCTCTCCGTTGCGGAAAGCGTTGATGAGTTCCAGTCCCTTCTCCATGTCCCTGCCGCGCCGGGACAATTGCTTCCCGAACATCTCGAATGCGTGCTCGTTGTACCCCGCCCCCACTCCCAGCCGGAACCTGCCCGGATACAGCGAGTTCAAGACCGTGGCGTCCTGGATCACCTGGTACGGATCCCGCAGCGGCAACTGCACCACGGTGACCGCGAAATTCAATCGGGTGGTGGCCTGCAGCGCCGAGGCGGCCAGAACGTGGGGACTGGTGGTATAAGCAGTCACGCCGATCCGTCGCTCCCCCACCACCACCGAGTAGAAACCGGCTCGCTCGGCGGCTTGACATTCGGCTATGAAGGCGTCAAAGTCGAACTCATAGCGTCCGTTGACGATTCGCTGCAGGGGTACGGCCAGGCTGAAACGCAACTTGCTTCTCCTCAGGCCACCCAGGCCTCTGGGTGTCGGAGGGAATACTCGTGCCTGACCACGTGGTAGCTGGGACGCGCCAACTCCGGACCCATGGCTGATTGGTGACGCCCGATGACACTATCTTCACTTCCCTCCGCCATGGCATGGGCGACGCTTCCCCACTCCAGCATCACCATGATCTCGGGTTCGCTTCCCGGATACACGGTGTGCTTACCCTCCTCGAAGCCGACCCTGCCCCGAACGAATCCGGCCGAATCCCGCAGACGGGGGAATTCCTCGGTCCGATACCACTCCAAGAGACCGGGGCGGTCGGCGGCGGGCAGGTCAAAACGTATCGTGGTGACCGCCGGGCCGATCACAGTGCCGGCCAGGCTGGGCCGGGTCGGATGGTCATGAACCGAATCGGAGATGCCCTCGGTGAGAACCTGGTCGTAGATCATCAGAGAGTGATTGAAGATCTTCTCGGCAACGATCACATCCAACTGCTGATCGGCCATTCTGGTCCGATCGTATGTCGCATTGAAGATCTCCACTCCCGGGATCTCATAGAAGTTGCAAATCCAAGGGGATCCGACCACCGCCTGGTACCCGTGAGCGCTGTACATACCGACCGACACCACATCCGGACCGTGCCGACGCTTGTACCAATCGGTGAATTCGGGGATGTAGTCGGGGTCCACGTCCATCCGGGAGTTGTAAATCTTGGGCAGCATCTCTACTCCTTTCCTGGGTCCGGCCTCCACACCGGCTCACATCGGGCAACCTCGGTTGGCAAGTTCATCTCGGCTCCGCCACTTCGAAAGTTATCGGAAGTCTCTCCAGGAGTCGGAACTGGAAGTGCGGGCGGCGGCGGAACTCGTCGGCCGCCAACTGGATGGGATCGAAGCGTCGGAGCAACTCTGCGATCGCCACCTGCGCCTCCATTCGAGCCAGAGGCGCTCCCAGGCAGAGGTGGCGGCCCCCGCCGAAAGAAAGATGCTTTATCTCGGGGCGGCAGACATCGACTTCGTCGGGGCGTTGGTAGAGATCGGGATCACGGTTGGCCGCGGCGATCAGTGCCAGGACCCGCTCTCCCGGCTGCATCTGCTCTCCGTCAACCTCCCATTCGGTGGTCAGGTAGCGATAGTGGGCATGGAGAGGCGCCTCCCATCGGAGGAACTCCTCTACCGCGTTGGGCATCAGATCCGGGTTGGCGCGGAGGAGAGCGATCTGCCCGGGGTTCTGCAGAAGACCGAGCACCATGGAGCCGATCAGGCCCATGGTGGTCTCGAATCCCGCGGTGAGAAGACCGCGGAGGGTGGCGATCAACTCGTCACGGGACAACCGGTCGCCGGCCTCCTCCACGGCCACCAGGTAGGAGGTGAGGTTGTCGGTGGGCGACTCCTTGTGTCGATCAACCAACCGCCCCAGGTAGTCGATGAAGTTGGCGCAGGCCTGATGGCACAACTCGATGCCTTCGGGGTCGTTGGCGTCGGGGACGAACATGCGCAGAAAGTCGGGAGTCCAATCCATGAGCATCTCCCAATCGGTGTCGGGAATGCCCAACAGGCCGCAGATCACCCGCATGGGTACCACCATGGCGAACTCCGACATCACCTCCATCTCACCCCGGGGCTCCACCGCGTCCAGCGCCTCGGTAACGATCTGTTCCACCACCGGCCGGTAGCGGGCCGTGGCGCGGGGAGTGAAAGCCGGAGAGAGCAGACGGCGCAGGCGGGTGTGGTCGGGAGGATCGGACATGGAGATGCTGTGCGCCCACATGCGCGCCGCCGGACCGCCCCGAATCGCCTCAGGGACCTCTCCACCCGGGGGTCTCATCCGAGAATGAGGGCTACCCAGAACCGTCGCCGCATCCCGGAACCGGCTCACCACCCGGGCGCCCCCGCCGCCCAGGGCGGCCTGGCCGACCGGACACTTCTGCCGGAGGCGCTCGTAAACCGGGTAGGGATCGGCCAGGAGGACCGGGTCGGTGGGGTCGTAGATCACCCCCCGACCCTCCCCTCCGTTACCACCGACGGCTCCGTCCAGACCTGCCCGCCCGGGCATCTACTCCCCGCTCATCGCCCGGAGTTCCCGCTTGAGGATCTTCCCCTGGGTATCGGTTGGGAGGCTCCCGATGACGTGGACGGCCTTGGGGACCTTGTAGCCGGCCAGGTGCTGCTTGCAGTGGGAAATCACCGCCTCCGGATCCACCTCGGCGCCAGGTGCGGCGACCGCGAACGCGGTGACCGCCTCCGACCAGTAGTCGTCCGGAACTCCGACCACCGCCACCTGCATGATTCCCGGATGTCCGTACAGCACCCGCTCCACCTCCTGGCTGGAGACGTTCATGCCGCCGCTTTTGATCATGTCCTTCTTGCGATCGAAGAAGAACAGGTTCCCATCCTCGTCGATCCTCACCAGATCGCCGGTGCGCAGCCACCCGTCACGGAAGGCTTCGGCGGTCTTCTCGGGATCCCGGTAGTAACCGACCATTGCGGATGGGGAACGGCAGGCCAACTCGCCGATCTCGGCAGGTTGGTCGTCATCGTCAAACACCGCTACTTCCAGTTGCGGCACCGGCTTTCCTATCCAGGTGGGGTCGCCGCCGGGAATCTCGTCAAGGCTGCGGAACCACCCCACCGAACCCAGTTGGGTGAGTTCTGACTGACCCCAATATGTAGCCCACAGAACATCGGGGTTGGCTCTGGCCCAACCGTCCAGCATGGCTTGGGGAACCGTCCCTCCATAGGTGATGCAGCGGCGCAGGCTCGAGAAGTCGTAGTCCTCGAAACCCTCCACCTGGGTCATGGCCAGGTAGAAGGTGGGCGTCTGAGCCATGATGGTGACCGCCTCGTCGGCCATCATCTTGGCGGCCTGGGGTGGATCCACCGCATGAACCAGCACCAACGTGGCGCCCAGCAGGGTCAGGGTGGTCATGCTACCCAGGCCGGCGATGGTGAAGAACGGCATCAGGAACAGCCAGACCTCATCGGGTGCGATCCCCAACGCCGACTGCCAGGCCGGGGTGGTCGAGATCAGATAGTTTCGATGGGGGATCATGACCCCCTTGGGATAGGCCTCGGTACCACTGGTGTATTGGATGATGGCCAGATCGTTCTCGCCCACCTCTCCGCCGGGCTCCGAGGCATCCCGGTCGTCACCCAGCAACGTGGAGACTCGGGTCCACTCCTGCGGCCCTGCGTCGGACACCACGTCGGAGACCAGGAAATGCTCCACCCCTGCCAACTGCCCGGCAATGGGCACGAAACGATCCACAAACACTGATTCCACCACAACCACCTTGGGGCTGCAGTGACCGACCTGATAGGTGATCTCCCGGGCGGTAAAGGTGAAATTTATTCCGGTCAGCGCCGCTCCCAGCTTGAGGGTGGCATAGTAGATGGCCACATAGTCGGGACTGTTGCGGGACATGATCGCCACCACGTCGCCCCGCCCCACTCCGCGCTCGGAAAAGGCATGCGCCAAGCGGTTGACCATGCGGTTCAACGACCCGTAGGTGTGAACTTCCCGCTCACCCTCGGTGGTGTAGAAGATCAGAGCGGGTTTGTCGGGCTGAAGTTGGGCGTTGCGCCGCAACTGGTCCCCGATGGTCGCTCGACCTATGACGGTGTCCCGCTGGTGCATTCCGGTGTCAACGATCATCTCGGCGTCCTCCTTGCATCATTCTCATGCCGATGTCACATCCTCTCTGGTCCGGCGTCTGCCTTCGACCAGGCGCCGGGCTTCCTCGACAATGTCCGAAAACATGGATCCCGGGGGAAAGGTTGAAACCCCTCGGACCGCCAGGGCGGATCGGTGCTGCGGCTGAATGGTTCCACCCAGCATCACCCCCACATCAGGTGCGGATGCTTCCAGTTCGTCCAGGATCCGCATCACCACCGCCAGGCTACCGCCCACATTGAGGCCCACCAGGTCGGCATCTTCTTGAACCGCGGCGGCCGCTATCTCGTCAGCGGTGGCCATCCCCAAATAGATCACCTCGAATCCCGCATCCCGCAGGACATGGACCACCACCGCCGGGCCTCGCCAATGACCATCGAGGGCCGTCTTGGCAAACAACACCTTGCCGGGCTGATCAGCACTCAAAATGAGATCGGCACTTTCCAATCGCCAAACACCTCGCTGAACACATCACCGAACTCACCCAGTGTGGCCTGCGCGGAAACCGCTTCCATCACGGCCGGCATGATGTTGCCGTCGCCTCGGCATACCGACTCCAAGTCCCGCAAGGCGGCCACCGCGGTCCTGCCGTCCCGTTCCCGGCGGACCGAACGCAATCTCTCCATCGACTTCTCCCAGACCCCTTCCACCGGCTCGAAGCCGCCCATTTCCCACGGAGTCACATCCTCTGTGTAGGCGTTGACCCCCACCATCGTCTTCGTCCCCCAGTTGACAGCCTCGGCGAGATTGACCTGGTTTACGGCCGCCAGCGAGTGCAGCCACCCCTCGTCCAGCACCGCCGCGAAACCGCCCCGGCTCTCGATTTCCTCGAACATCTCCCAGGCGCGCCTCTCCAATTCAGCGGTGAGTGCCTCCACGTAGTGCGACCCGCCCAGCGGGTCCGCCACTGCGGGAATGTTGGACTCGTGATGGATGATCTGCTGGATCCGAAGCGACATCTGGTGGGCGTGCTCCGAAGGGACGGACATGGCCTCGTCATAGGTGGCCACCCCCAAGGACTGCGTCCCTCCCAGCACCGAGGCCATCGCCATGATGGTCCCCCGGGCGATGTTGTTGAGAGGCTGCTGGTAGGCCAGGGCTGAACCGGCGGTGACGATGTGAATGCGCAGCCGAGTGGCGCGGGGGTCCGTTATCCCGTAGCGACGTCGCAGCAAATCGGCCCACATCTTGCGGGCGGCCCGCATCTTGCAGATGTCTTCGAAGAAGTCCATCGCCACTCTCAGATTGATGCCTCCCACCATGTACGCCAGTTTCGCCAGGTTCTCCGGCGCCCGGCGTTTGATCTCGTCCAGGTACACCACCGCGTTTGCGAAAAGGGCTGCCAGTTCCTGGTAGGCGTTCAGGCCGGTGTCGGCCGCGTTGTAGGCGGCGATGGAGACGGGGACCCATCGGGGCAGGTATTGTCCACAAAACTCGATGATGTCGGTGTTGAGCCGGACTCCCGCTTCGGTGGGGATCTGGCGTTTGGGAATGCACCCCAGGTAGGTGAGGAAGAAGTCACTCTGCCCGGTCCCGGCCAGCCGGGACAGGTCCAAGCCGCGTCGGCGCGCCACCGTCCAATAGCACCCCAGCGCAAAGGGAGCGTGTTGCACCACCGCTCCTCCCGGATGGGCGTAATAGTGGCCCATGTCGATCCCGTCGAGAATTGTCTCGTAGTCGCTAACGCTCTGGATCACCGCACCAGTCTGTCCCACGTCCTCTCGGCGGGCCACCACCTCGGGATGATCGACGTTGTAAAGGTGATCGGCGGTGTTGCGGTCGTGCTCCATGATGAAGCCCGTCTCACCCTGATTCAGCAAGAACAGGATTCGTTCCCGCTCGTCTTCGGGATTGCCATGCCCGCTGAGTTGAAAGACTCTCCAAGGCTTGGTCCGGTACATGCCGGGGTATGCGCCCCGCACATAGGGGGGGACCCCAGGGGGGCCGGCCGCGGCTTCCTGCGACTGCGCAGGCACATCGGAAGGTCCGTACCACCCCTGAAGGGGTATGCCCGACGCGGTGAAGTACCGCTCAGAGCCCTCGCCCTGTCCAGCACTCACGGGGCGGAAAAGATCGGCTTACGACACATGGCCTTCATCATAGAGACCAACCGGTATGTTGCGCCACGAAATGGCACCAGGGGAGAACTCTCGCAGTCCTCTAACTCGTTGACTGAGCGTAAGGCATTACCTCGATGACCAGCAGGTGGTCCGCTTCGTCTGCTTCGATAAGCGCACGCTGAGAGCATTCCAATCTGCGTCGGGCCAAGACAGGTAGCGCGTTGAAGCCAAGGCAACCGGACAAGTGCCGAAAGGACGTGAGTTCGGGGAGCCGATTTCAAAGGCCCAGCTTGGTTACCGCTGACGGTGAACGGCAAGCAGCCCCCCTTGGCTGGAGATGTGGGCTCTGAAGCGGGTGAGGGCAGGCAGAGTGGCCCGGACGGGCCGCTCCGTAGCCGACCTACAATGCGGAGGGATTCGGTCCGGTAGCTACCGGGAATTCTCTCCGGAGCTCGGGATCGTTCCGAGAGGATCCCCTTTTTTTCCGGAGCGAGTCAACAATGTCGCAGGTCGTAGCCGGTACAAACGCCGGTCGGGCAAGATATCGTACGGTGACGTTGATCAGCCTGATCGCGGCTATTGCGCAGGTTGTGTTGGGTGGCGTTGTCCGGGTCACCGGTTCTGGAGATGCGTGTCCTGATTGGCCGCTCTGTCACGGAAAGATCATCCCACCACTCGACTACCACATCTGGCTCGAGTTCACCCACCGATTGGCGGCCACCGCGGTGGGATTGCTGGTGGTGGTTTCGTTGGTGTTGGCATGGCGCCACCTGCGGACATCGAAACCGGTGATCATCGCCACCAGCGCCAGCATGGTGCTGGTTGTCGCGGCGGCGATTCTCGGAGGCCTCACGGTTCTGAGCGATCTCTCGTGGTGGACGCGTCTCATCCACTTGGGGCTGGCCGAATTGACCGTGGCCGGTCTTGCCATCGCCTGGCTGGCCGGTCACCCCGATGATCGACCCGATGGGACGCAAAGCCCCGCAAACAACGTTTCCAGGCAGGATCGAGTCGTGGCGTGGGCGGGCTTGAGCGGTCTGCTGTTGGTTGTCCTCTACGGTTCCTACATGGTGGGGATCGGCTACGGAGCCAGTTGCCATGGGTGGCCGCTGTGCCTGGGTTCTCGCAACCCTGCAGGCAATGCCTTCCTGATAAACATGATCCATCGCTACATGGTGGCGATCGTGGCTGTGCTGGTGCTCCGCGCCTGCATCGCGGCGTGGAAACGGGGAGCGGCGCCGGCCCAACTGCGCCCGATGGCAGTGTTGACAGCCGGTTTCCTGATCATCGAGATCGGAGTGGGAGCGTTTACGGCATGGCTGGGTTCGTCCCCGGTGGTTGCCTCTCTTCATCTGACGTTTGCCACTCTTACCTGGGTGTCAATGGTGTTGATGGTCGCGGTCCACTTGGATCCCGCAACTTTCCGGGTACGGACCCGACGCGGGGAGATCACCGCTTGACGCGCCCTTCCAGCAGTGCCGCACCCCGGGTGCTACGCGATTACGTCGCTCTGACCAAACCTCGAATCATTTCCCTGTTATTGATAACCGCGGTGGGCAGCATGTTCCTGGCCGCAGAGGGCTGGCCGGATCCACTGACAACCGCCTTCGTGGTGGTTTGCGGCTACCTGGCGGCGGGCGGGGCGAATGCCCTCAACCAGGGTGCGGAGAGTGACATAGATAAGCGGATGCGCCGTACCCACCGCCGCCCGGTCGCCAGCGGCAGGGTGTCGAAGTGGCAGGCTTACATCTTTGGCATCGTTCTCAACCTGGCCGCCTTCGTGGTCCTGGCTGTTCAAGTGAACCTTCTCAGCGCAGCGTTGGCCGTAAGCGGCACCCTCATCTACGTGTTTGTTTACACCAAGGGCCTCAAGAGGACCACACCCCAGAACATTGTGATCGGCGGAGCCGCCGGCGCCATCCCGCCGCTGGTCGGGTGGGCAGCGGTTACGGGGACGATCGAACTGCCCGCCCTGTATCTCTTCGCCATCATCTTTTTATGGACTCCGCCGCACTTTTGGGCGCTCGCTCTATTGATCAGGGACGACTACGCCCGCGCCGGGATCCCGATGCTGCCGGTTGTCTCCACCCTGGCTGAGACCAAGCGTCAGATCCTGATCTACACAGTGGTGCTGGTGGCGCTTTCCGCTTCCTTCGCCGCAACCGGCGCGGTCGGATGGATCTACCTGATCGGCGCCCTCGCCCTGGGTGGAGGGTTCATCATCCGGGCAGTACGACTGGCAAGAGGCGATGGAATCGAGGGCGCCAAGGCTTTATACCTGTACTCGATCGCCTATCTGGCACTCCTGTTCGCTGTCGCCATAGCTGACTCGATAGCGGATCGTTACTTGATCGGCTGACTCTAAGCAGGGTGACCTAACGCCGAGGTTCTCCCAAGCAGGGGAACACGGCCGTTGACGGGACCTACATAATCGTTGAGAAAAGCTTCTGCCGAGCGACGATGCTGTTCCGTCAGACGGTCCCGTTCATTCTCCGAGTAGCCGCATTGGGCGATTATGTCATCGATGGTGGAGGTCAAGACGTTGAACCTGACCATTCGAGGCTCTTGTTGATGGGGAACCCAGAAGGCCCCGTCTTCGGGGACGTGGTAGCGAAGCTCTTCGTACGGGACAGCGTTCGCCAGCATCTCGCACTCCTCCTCGTCCACCACATGGGGAGGACACTGATGACCGTCGGTGTGATGTCCGCTGGTTCCCTCCATGGGAAGCTACGGTACCGCTCCATCCGTGCCTAAGGAGCCGGGATCGACCCTATTCATCCCGTCCCAAGATCCCCGGAACCACCCACGATCTCCTCTATTCGTGGGTCGAACTCTTCTTTGAACTTGGGCAGGAGATCGCACATCCACGCTCTGATCTCGTCCTGTTTCTTTGGTGAGTCGCATATCGAGCCGTCTCTCTTAATGTTGATTTCGGAGTACGAATACCCTCTCTTTCTGCGCCAGTCCCATTCTCCAAACGACTCATCAGCGAAGGCCGACTCGATCGGACCGCGGTCCGCGAAAAGGTCATCGTATATACGTTTGGTTAGCTTGGTGTTGTCGGTCTGAATGTGAACGGTTACCCAGGCAGCATTTTCAACCCCGAGAGCGACCATGTACCAAATGCCTTGGTTAACTGGAGAGGGAAAGCTACGATCACGGTGATTCCAAATCTGGCGAGGCGTCAGGCCGGAGAAGCTTCCTCGGCGCAGGGCAGCGACCAGGCATGCAAAAAACCCCTCGTACGCCATCATGTCGGGGGATACCCAAGCACCGGGAGGCTCGGTGATTTCTCTGTTCCAACCGCCTGGGTACACCACTTTGCGGAACCTCGGCCGGAGGTCCGACTTTGGAGTCTTGAGAACCTCGATCCTGACCCCGTAGAACCGCACACCGTCGAAAGTCCATTCATTGAGCTGATGCAACGCTTCGGCATGCTCGTACCGGAATGCAGGTGCCACCCACATCGCAACCTTCGCCCTTGATCCTGCTGTGTAGGTAAGTAACTGGCCCAGATGGCTGTGATCGGTCCACTCCAGTTGGTTCTCAATCGCAACTAGGACCCCTGTATCGGTCTCCTTAGCCAAGATGTCCAGAGAGAAGGGCCCTACCTGCTCTTCCGGCCTGACCAGTTCCAGCTTCAAACAGACTGCCTCACCCAAAAGATCCAGATTCTTGGCCAGCCACGGGGTGAAGTCCAGCGCCTCATTCTCCCACTTTTGCCGGACGCACACATTCTCGCCGCTTGGTTCACTCTTGGTCGTAAGTCTTCACCCATTCCCTTTCAGACACCGCGGTCGCCGGGTCTGATCACGAAGTCGCGGCGATCTCTGTACAGAGGCGCCCGGTTCAATACATAGTCATCCTTCTCGAGGTCTATGTCCGGGCATTCCGTCATTGTCCAATACTTGTATCCGCCCAAGAACAAATACTCTCGCTTCTGGTGAAAGAAACGGCACTCCACACCCTCCCCGGCGCAGATCCGGGCACAGAACGCCGCCAACAGCGCTTGCTGGCCATCCTTCTTGATCACCACGTATTCATGAGGCCACGAATTCCGAAATGTCACCGCCTCCCGCCAGGGAGCACTGGAAATCAACTCCATGATGTCACCTACTCGCTCTCTCAACACAGACCTCCTTCAACCACCACCCACGCTATCGAGCCGGTGTGACAAACGCTCGGAACCAAGCCCCTGGGCTAGGATGGGAGTTGGCCCTCAGAGGTGTTTGGTGGGCGAACATGACGGTAACCAGTGGGAAAAGAAGGTGGCCTCACTTCGGAGGAGATAAACCCATGAAAACTAGAACGATGGACAAGTTGGAGGCTCTGGGACTCATTTGTGGGCCCTGTGTTGGCCTTGTTGTTTTTCCTATTCGAGCCTGGAGCACTGATCATCGACCCGGCGGAAATCGGCGACGCGGAGGGGATTATCACTGCCCTGGCATCGAACCAGACGATGGCCCATGTCAGCGCGCTGGTAGTCCCCCTGGGCCTGGTGCTGATGCTCTACGGATTGGCCGGCATCAATCGCGTGATTCGGGAGGAGCGGATGGCCGCGGGCCTGTCGCGGCTCGGGATCCTGTGTATGACGATCGGAGCCGTCGGCTGGATCCTCACCGCCGGGTTTACTCACGTCCTCGCCGAGACGCAGATCGGAGTTGAGCAGGAGCTTCAACGGGCGATGTCCGTGTACATCGTGGATTCGGGCGTGACCATCATTTCGAGCATGGTCGTTTCAGTTGGATTCATAGCCTTCAGCCTGGGTCTGTCAGCTATATACCCTCCCGGTTTCAACAAGACCGCTGCTCTGGTGATCACGGCGGTCTCGGTCCTTGCCCTGATCGCATTCATCATCGGTCATACCGGAACGAACGCATCCATGATCACAGTGGCCAGAGCCTGCTACTTTCCCTGGGTCGCCTGGAGCGTCATCCTCGGCGTGAATTCCCTCAAGGGGAGCAGTTTCCCCCAGACAGCGGACAATTGACCAGGTAGAGGACCATCCGACTGGTCCGGCTCAACTTTGAACGAGACACACCATCCAGCCCTTTGTCTTCCCTGGGGTCGCGCCTCGCCAGGTATCCGAGTGATTCCTGGTTAGAACCCCGGGGTCCTGCGGATGCTCCAGTGCACCACGGCAATGCCCACCGCTGTCAGTGCCACTCCCGTCGTCTCCACCATTGACAGTGTCTGGCTCAATGCCACCCAAGCCGTCAAAGTTCCCACTATCGGCTCGGAAGTGGCGGCCACTCCCGTCGGGCCGGGGCTGATGTGGCGCAGGGCGCTCATCAGGAGCAGATACCCAAGGCCCATCGCAATGATCGACACCCACACCACTCCCAGCCAGCCGGCAATGGAAAGCTGAGGGATCTTCACCGGAAGCACTGCCAGCCAGATCACGGCGGCGACGGTCAGGCTGTAGGAACTGTAGGTGAGGGGGTGGAGGGTCTTTCCCAACTTCTCCGCTGTTATGGTCAGCGCCGCGTAGAAGACAGCCGCCGCCAACCCGGCCGCTACGCCAATCGGATCCGCATAGTCGGCAGTGAAGGCGCCGGTGATCAGCCCGATTCCGACCACCGCTGCCACGGCGCCCATCCAGCCGGCGACAGGAACGTGCTGACGCTGCACCAAGCGCCTCCATACCAACATCAGAATCGGCCCCATGTATTGGATGGTGATGCCCGGACCCACTCCCAACCGCTCCACCGCCACGAAGAACGCAAAAGTGATCGCTGCGGTGATCACGCCCTGCAACACCAGCAGCCCGAACCTTCCCCCATGGTGCATCAGGCCCTTTCGGGCTGCTATCAGGGAGATGAAGGCCGCCGCCAGCACCAGGCGGTACTGATTGAGTTCGGCGGGACTGAACGAAGAAAAGAGACCGGCCGCCACCGTGCCGGAGATGCCGAACAGAACTCCACCCGACAGGGCCATGGCAAAGCCCAAACCCGGTCGCCGGGTCAAAGGGGCCGGACCCGCAGATGTCGTCATTCCCACCCCAGACTATGCCGCCCGATCGCCGTCAATGTCCCCCGGGAACCGAATACCCGATCGTCGCAAGGCGCCCTGGCAGTAATCTGAATTCAGTTCCGACATTCCGAATCCCCTTCGCTCATTTCTCTTTATGAAACACTCCGGCTCGACCGTGGCCAACCATCGCATCGGCGTGGACATCGGAGGCACCTTCACTGATCTGCTGCTGATTGACGACTGCAACGGCAAGACAGTGGTGGGAAAGGTCCTGACCACCCCCGACGATCCTTCCCGGGGTGTCGAGCAGGTGCTAGTCCAGACCCTGGAACATTGCAGACTGGACGCATCGCAGGTCAGGCACCTCGTGCACGGAACCACTCTGGTCACCAACACCATCATCGAACGCAAGGGGGCTCGCACCGCGCTGCTGGCCACCAAGGGATTCCGAGACTCAGTGGAGATAGGGCGGGAGCACCGTTACGAGCTTTATGACCTCTTCCTGGATTTGCCCCGGCCGCTGACGCCGCGCCATCTCCGCTTCGACATTGCGGAGCGGACCCTGGCTGACGGGACACTGCTTCTGGAAGTGGATGAGGAGATGGTGGAGGCCTTGGCAGCCGAGTTGGCCGAACGCCGAGTCGAAGCTGTGGCGATCAGCTTTCTGCACAGCTTCACCAATCCCGCCAACGAACAGGCTGCCCGCCGGGCGGTGACCCGGGCCGCGCCGGGTCTGCGGGTCTCAACCTCCTCAGAGGTGGCGCCCGAGATAAGAGAGTATGAACGCACCTCCACCACCATCGCCAATGTCTACGTGCAACCCCTGGCGGAGCAATACTTGCAGGACCTCCAGAGCCGTTTGGCCGATCTGGGTTTTGGGGGGTCGTTTTTCGTGATGCTGTCCTCGGGAGGAATCGCCACGGTGGAGACCGCCGCCCGCTTCCCGATCAGACTTCTCGAATCCGGCCCGGCCGCCGGGGCGCTGGCTGCCGCCACGCTCGGCGCCGAAGTAGGGGTGGACGACCTGCTCTCCTTTGACATGGGAGGAACCACCGCCAAGCTGTGCGTCATCGCGGAGGGGCGGCCAGAGATCACCTACGACTTCGAAGTAGACCGCCGGTACCGCTTCCGCAAAGGCTCGGGCCTTCCGGTCAAGACACCGGTGATCGAGATGATCGAGATCGGGGCCGGGGGGGGATCGATCGCTCGCATCAACCAACTCGGACTCCTAAAGATCGGGCCGGAATCGGCCGGCTCGGACCCCGGGCCAGTGTGTTATGGACTGGGTGGCTCCCAACCCACCGTCACCGATGCCGATCTGACGCTGGGTTATCTGGACCCGGACTATTTCCTGGGCGGCCGCATGACGCTGGATGCCGAAGCCGCCCGCCAGGCCATCGAATCGCAGATCGCCAAGCCACTGGGACTGTCGGTTACCGAGGCCGCCTGGGGTATCCACCAACTGGTGAACGAGAATATGGCCAACGCTGCCCGGGTGCATGTGGTGGAGCGGGGCAAGAACCCTCAAACACTGCCGGTCATCGCATTCGGTGGGGCCGGGCCGGTCCATGGGTACCGGGTGGCCGAGTTGACCGGGTGCTCCAGCCTGATACTCCCCCCGTCGGCCGGTGTCACCTCCGCCCTGGGGTTCCTGGTGGCGCCCCTGGCCTTCGATTTCGTCCGGTCCTATTACGCCCGACTGGACGATCTCGACTGGGATCATCTGAACCAGATGTTCGCTGACCTGGAGCGCCAGGGGACCGAGTTGTTGATCCAGTCCGGAGCCGCTCCCCATGAGATCACCCACACCCGCAGTGTCGACATCCGCTACATCGGCCAGGGCCATGAGGTGCGGGTCCCGGTTGCCGGGGGGATCCTGGGCGCCGGGGACCAGCAGGAGTTGCACCAGGAGTTCGATCGGGTGTACCGGAGCCTCTACGGCCGCTCCGGCCCGGATGTGGGGTTGGAGGCCCTCACCTGGAGAGTGATAAGCGCCGGGCCAATCCCGGCGGTTACCCGCCAATCCGGCGGCGGAAGTGACCATACAGAGGCGGCTCTCAAAGGAAGCAGGCCGGCGTATTTCCCCGAGTGCGAGGGCTTCAGGGACACCCCCGTCTACAACCGGTACTTTCTGAGGGAAGGGGATCGGATCAAGGCTCCGGCCATAGTCGAGGAACGGGAGTCGACCGCGGTGATCGGTCCCGGCGGCGCTATCACAGTGGACTCCCGACTCAACCTGGTGGTGTCCGTTGCGGGGAAGGACCAGGGCAAGTGAACGGCATGGACCCCATCTTCTTGGAGGTGCTGTGGAACCGGCTCCTGTCGGTGGTGAACGAGCAGCAGGTGGCGTTGATGCGCACCGCTTTCAGCACCATCGTCCGCGAGACCCAGGACCTGGCGTGCGGAGTATTCAACACAGAAGGCGCCATGGTGGCGCAGTCGCTCACCGGCACCCCCGGCCACATTAACGCCATGGCCACCGGCATGCGGCACCTCCTGGACGAATACCCGCCTGAACGGCTCTCTGAGGGCGATGTGCTCCTTACCAATGACCCGTGGATGACCGCGGGACAGATAAATGACATCACCGTGGCCACCCCGGTCTTCCGGAGGGGTCGCATCGTGGGGTACTTCGCCAACACCTGCCACGCCGCTGACATCGGGGGCAGGATCCTTTCCGCCGAGGCCCGAGAGGTGTACGAGGAGGGTCTGCGCCTACCCATCATGAAGCTGTTCCGAGAGGGGGAGATCAACGCGGACCTCATCAAATTGGTCCGGGCCAACGTGCGCACCCCTGATGAGACGGTGGGGGACCTCTATGCGCAGACCACCAGCAACGAGGTGGGGGCTCGGGCGCTTCTGAGATTCATGGACGAGTTCGACCTGGATTCCATCGACCCGGTGGCAAAAGAGATCATGGACCGCTCGGAGCAGGCGATGCGCCACTCCATCGAGTCCGTCCCCAACGGTCGGTACGAACATGAGACTTGGAGCGACGGATTCGAGGAGCCCATCAAGATCAAGGTGGCTGTCACTGTGGATGACCGGGACATCCATATCGACTTCGCAGGCTCCTCACCCCAGAGCCGACGGGGGATCAACGTGGTCTTCAATTACACCCACGCCTACGCCTCCTTCGCCATGAAAGCGGCCGTGAGCCCCGAGGTCCCCCATAACGAAGGGGCTTTCCGACCGGTTCACGTGTCAGCGCCACCCGGATCGATTTTCAACTGCCGGCCGCCTGCTGCCGTGGCATCCCGGCACATCCTGGGCCATTTCCTGCCCGGGGTGATCTTCGGAGCCCTGGCTGAGGCCCTTCCCCTGATGGCGGCCGGGTCCGACCCGATCTGGATCAGCGTCTTCCGGGGGCGGCCGCCCGGCAAGAAGGACCTCTTCACATTCAGCCTCTTCCAATGCGGTGGCGGAGGTGCTCGGGCCACTAAGGATGGCCTTAGCGCCACGGGGTTCCCCAGCGGGGTGGCGGGAGTGCCGGCCGAAGCAGTGGAAACCCTGTCATCTCTGGTGCAGCACCGCAAGGAATTGCGTCCTGACTCCGGCGGGCCGGGGCGCCACCGGGGTGGCTTGGGACAGTACACCGAGATGGGCTGCCGCACCAGCGACACTTGGACGATTTCGGCCATGGTAGACCGGATCCGCTATCCCCCGGAAGGCTTGCTGGGAGGAGGGTCCGGTGCGAGGGGTCAACTACTTCTCGATGGGCAGGACGAGGGCCAGCCCAAGGCACTGCTGACTCTTCAGCCGGACCAACGGATCCAACTCAACCTCCCCGGCGGCGGCGGATTCGGGGCACCCTTGGAGCGGGACCCTGAACTGGTCCTGGCCGATGTGGTGGAGGGTTATGTCTCCATTGAAGGAGCGGAACGGGACTACGGGGTGGTGGTCCGCTATACCGGCTCAACCGACCAGATGGTGCGCCTACCTGAGGACTACCAATTGGACAGGGAAGCCACCGAGCGACGGCGATCCGAGCGCCGGGGTTCCTTATAGTCGGCGTCACCGCTTGGCGGCGCACTCGAGCAACTCGGAAAGGGACATGACATGATCACCAGCAACCCGGTAAGGGTGGGAGTGATAGGGGCCAGCCCACCCGGATTCGGGGACCGGGCCCATCTGCCGGCAGTTCACGCAGCACCAGGATTGACTGTCGAGGCGGTGTGCACCACCCGAGAGGAAACCGCCCGGGCAGCGGCAAGAAAGTGGGGTGCCCGCAAGTGGTATGCCGGGGTGGAAGGCCTGTGCAATGACCCCGATGTGGACCTCGTCACCGTGGCCGTCCGGCCCCGGATGCACCACCCACTCACCATGGCCGCGCTCGGGGCGGGCAAGCCGGTCTTCTGCGAATGGCCGCTGGCGCTCAATACCACCGAGGCCAGGGAGATGAGATCAGTGGCAGAGCAGGGGAACATTCCCACTGCAGTGGGCCTACAGGGAAGGTTCGCACCCGCAGTGGCCTGGACCCGGCGGTTGGTGGCCGACGGAGCGGTGGGGCGTCCCCTGTCATTCGTGGCGTCCCAGATGCTCTCCAAATTCGAAGTGGACCGCGACCGGGCCTGGCTGGTGCGCCATGAAGAGGCCAGCGGAGCGCTGTTCGTGGCTTTTGGACATGTGGTGGATTCGGTCCAGTACATCCTGGGAGAAGTGGAGAACATCTCCGCTCGCCAGATGACCCTGTCTCCGGCAGGGGTGTACACCGAGGGAGGCACCTTTGAGTGGCAGACCGCCGACACGGTGATGGCCATCGCCGAGTTGTCTGGAGGAGTGGTGGGGACCGCTTACGTCTCCAACACCACCTCCCCTCCACAGGGGTACTCGTTGCGGATCATCGGCGAAGAGGGGCAAATCCTGTTGGGGGCGCCGTCCTACTACCAGTTCAGCCCCGTTCGAGTATCGAGAGGCCCCCTTCAAGTCTCGGTGGGCAGAGGAGGATCGGACGACCTGGAAGACCTGGAGATTCCGAAGGAGTATCTCTCCGACATGCCGATCACCGAAGGCAACGCCGCTCACAACGTGGCCAGGGCCCTCACCGACTTCGCTGAATCAATCCAAGAGGGACGTCGTTTTCGCCCCGATTTTGCGGACGGTGTGAATCTGCATCGTCTACTGGATGCGGCCATGACCTCCAACCTGGAAGGCCGAAGGGCAATGCCATAGGTCACATATCACCATTCACTTCACCGGAGCCACACAAACGGACAAGGCTGAGCGCAAGGAGAAGGGCCACTTATCCATGCAGGCGGCAGGCAAAAATCAAGCCTGCCGCAACGACTCGTCAGTGCATTCCAAGAGTTCACATTGTCAAGGTGGTCCCTGCCAGGTGTCTCAGGGTAGATATACACTAGATATTGAGTAAGGGTGGCGGACCACACAGCAGAGGAGTCGGCCAGATGAGCTATGACCCACCATTTGCCCCGGAGTCCCGTAAGGACGAAAGGACCCTCCACGACCGTGTTTCTCGCGCCCGCAAGGCCCGCGAGGATGCAGCGGCTCGCGTTGCAGATCGATATGCAAAGATAAAGCCTGACAAGCGAAGGTGGCGAGTGCGAGACGAGCTTGAAATACGCTCGGATCCATCATATGTCCGCTGAAGGACAACCTCGGGAGGCACCTTCCCAGAGCGCCTTCTACCGAGCGACTGAATCAGCTCGCTACCAACGTCAAGAGGAGATAAGAGGCTACAGGCTGTTCGCTTGTCATATTCTGGGGACCAATACATCCGCCTGTAATCACACCATTTGCCGACGCTGTGAATGACATTCCCATGCACAAACCTCTTGATCTAATGCTGACATCACTAGGCGGTGACGGAGAAACAGCAATCCGCATGGCAGCAATGTGCCACGCGGATAGAGGCGACTTCAGGGTGATCGTCCCTGACACGGCCGCATCGGCAGCCACGCTCTTGGCGCTTGCCGCTGAGTCCATTGTGATGAGCGACACGTCGGCACTAGGACCAGTTGATCCGCAAGTCTTCCTACCAGCTCGCGATGGTTTCTTTCCGGCCAAGGACATACTTAAGATCGTTGATGACTTAGACCAGCGCACCAAAGAGAATCCCCATGCGTTCGAGCTGTACAGCGCACTTCTAGCTGATATTGATGCGGTTCTGTATCAGACTGCCAAGGCCGCCATCGGACGAACCGGTGAACTAGTGCCTGAAGTCTTACGCCTTAGACGACCTCCACCCGAGGACGAGATGATCAAAGACATCACGAAGAACCTGCAGAGTTCCCCCATGCACTCAGCAACCATAGGTCACGCAAGAGCATCGGATTTGGGGCTTCCGGCCATTTACATGCGGCCCCAATCTACCGAGTGGGACATGCTATGGAGACTTCACGCCCACTCTGTCTATCACTTAGGTCCTTCTCCGAGAAGCAATCTCATCGAGGGACGGCGGGTGTCCTTTACTTTCGGCTAAATCGCTGGTGGGTTGCGCCTGGATCTGACAAGCAGAGTCACCACGCTTATGCCTGGAGTGGCTACAGGCAGAATGAATGTTAGAAGAGGTCACCACGGTCAACAGTTCCCGTATCCGGTGTGGCACGTTCCTCTCCTAAACTGGAGAGACGTCTACTGGCGGGTGTAGTTCAATGGCAGAACACGAGCTTCCCAAGCTCGGAGTGGGGGTTCGATTCCCCTCACCCGCTCCATTCCTGTCTGGCACGGCGCCGGGGGTAAAACCCAGGTTGGCTTGACTCCAGGAGTCCCCGTCGGGCTACCCTTAAACGCGTCTTGTGAAGCTCACTCCGGAGGAATTCGTGACTGTCAGGTCGTCTCTCGTGTCCTTTTTTGTAGTCATGTCGCTGCTCGCGGGACTGCTGGCGAGTCCCGCTGCGGCGGCCGAACATGACGACGCCTATCAGGATGTCGTCTTTGACAATGTTCACACTCCGGCGATCGAGGCGCTCGACGCCGTGGGACTCTTCATCGATACCGAATGCCCCGACGGAACCTTGTGTCCTGAGGAGCCGATTCGGCGTTGGGAGATGGCTGTGTGGCTGGGAAGGGCAATCTACGGTACCCACCTTCCCCAAGACACCCCCTCAAAGTTCGGTGACCTGGACGACCAGACAATGTGGGCTGCTCCTTACATCGACATTCTGGTCGAAGACGGAGTCATCGAAGAGTGCGCCACCGATCCTCTCAGCTTTTGCCCCACGGACACCCTCACCCGGGCTGAGATAGCCACCGCTCTCGCACGCGTCTTGAAGCTCCCGCGGGTGGGCTATGCAGGCTTCGGCGACCTGCAGGGCATTGCGAACGCCGACGACATCAATTCCCTGGCCGCAGCCGGCATAACTGTGGGGTGTTCCGATGATCCCTTGCTCTTTTGCCCCTCCGCGGTGGTGACTCGGGGACAGATGGCTGCGTTGCTGGCGAGAGCGTTGGGCTTGGTGCCCCTACCCGGTTACCAACCGGCTACCGACCTGACACCGTTGCCGACCGACCCGGCAGTTCGGGTTGGGACTCTCGACAACGGTTACACGTACTACGTACGACAGAACGACAAACCCGGCAACAGCGTATCGCTGAGACTGGTGGTCAACGTAGGATCCGTCAACGAGCCCGAGCCCCAGTTGGGCTTGGCCCACTTCGTGGAGCACATGCTCTTCAGGGGGACTGCGGCCTACACGGCCGAGGAGTTCAACACCACCCTGCGTTCACTGGGAGTGGAATTCGGCCCCGACCTCAACGCCGGCGTCTGGTACGACCAAACCGTCTACGATCTCACCGTCACCACAGATCCTGCGGAGAATGTCAACACGGCCATGCACGTACTGTCGCAGATGGGCCACGCCGCTCTCATCGAACCGGAGGCAGTGGAGTCAGAACGTGGCGTGGTCCTCGACGAGGTTCGGTTCCGGACCGCCACCGCCAGTGGCAGTATCGCGGCCGAATTCGACCGGGTGTATACCCAAGGGACGCAGTACGAGGGCTACTACCCCATCGGGACGGCAGATGGTGTCGAGTCGACTACGGTCGAGGATCTGCGGCGTTTCTACGAGACCTGGTACGTGCCGTCCAACATGGCCATCGTGGCGGTTGGCGATCTGCCCGCCGACGAACTCTTCTCCTTGGTCGAAGAGCATTTCGGATCGATAGAAGCCGGTACGCCACCGGATTTCTCCCTTGACGAGATCGCCCCCAACCGGACGGCTTCTTACGACGTGGTTACAGACGATGAATATGGTTTCTCCTTTATCTCGCTCGACATCCGGGTCCCGACGTTCGACTACGCAACCGTGGGCGGTGAACGTCTCCTCATGCTGGAGAACCTGGCTGCCACCATGGTTCAGAACCGACTCGAAGACGCCTTCTATCGCGGCGAACTTACCCAGGTGGATGTGCCCCAGTTCTTTGCATTCAATCACAACCAGGGTCTCCGCTACTACGGCACCAACTGGCAGGGAGAGAACCTTGACACCGCGTCGCGAGACTATGTCTCGGTGTTGCAGACAGTCCAGCGTTACGGCTTCAACGATGACGACATAGCCCGCGCCACAGAGGCTTATGCCACCTCGCTTGAGTATCAACTTGACAACGCCGCCTCGACCAGGGATGCCGAATATGCGGGGAGATACGTCGCCCACTTCCTGTCCGGGGTGGACATAAGCGGACCACAGGAACGCTATGACCGGCTCTCGGCCCTCTTGGAAGGAGTCACTGCCGAGGAGTTGACCGATCACTTCCGCTGGCTGATGAACCAGGCAGGCCTGATTGTCATAGCAGTGGGTCCCGACGTGGCCAGCGTGCCCACCACGTCTGAACTGGAATCCGCCGTGGAGGCCGCCGCACCCCGAAGCGAACCGCCACCGATCGAGCCGGAGATCGACAGGTTGATGGAGGTTCCCGAGCCGGTAACGCCGGTTGCCACCCGGAGTCTGCCCGTGCTGGACGCCACCGAATGGGAATTCGCCAACGGAGCGCGGGTGGTGTTCGTCTACTCGGACATCGAAGAGGCGACAGTCAACATCCGGGCTCGGTCCCTGGGGGGATGGTCAACGCTCTATCCGGGTGCCCGGGCGCTCGCTCCTCGGGCTGTAGAGGCGGTATTCGGCAGTGGTTTCGGCGATCTGAGCAAGCTGCAGATGGACCGGTACCTGGGAGAGAGCACCGCCGGCCTGAGCGCCGTGATCCTTGAAAGAGAAGAGGGCTTCGACGGCGGGGCCAACCCCGAAGACCTGGAGACCCTGTTCCAACTTCTCCATCTGGCCGTCACGGCTCCCAGGGTAGACGATCTCGCCTTCGGTCAGGCTTTCAACGGCGCCGCCATCCGCACGTCATTTGCAGAAGTCAATCCTGCCTGGCAGGCGTGGGTTGCCTACAACGAGGCCCGTTTCGGAACCGAATGGCACCACCCGGTGGCCACCCATGAACAGCTGGCTACCCTGAGCGCCGATTCACTCCTCAGCCTCTACCAGCAACGCTTGGACGACGTGGACGACATGATGCTGGCAGTGGTGGGTGATACCTCCGCCGAAGACGTCGAACGGCTCGCTCGCCTCTACATCGGGACCCTTCCCGCCGGCGACGCCGATACCTATGTTGACCTCCACACCCCTGCACCGACCGAGTTGGTGCGGCGCGAGATTCCGGTCACCGCCGACAAGAGCGCCGTGCTGGAGATGTATCACGACGCCGACATTGCCCCATCTCCGTCTGTGCGAGTCAATGCTGGCGTGCTGGATTCGGTCCTGAGTGATCGTCTAACCCGGTTCGTCCGCGAGGAGTTGGGCGCCTCCTATGTTGCGGGGGTCTCGATCCAGACAGCCCTGGTCCCCCGGCCCACTGCTTACTCGACCCTCTTCTATACTGTCGATGCCGACGGTTATGACGATGCCTACAACCGGGTTGTTTCCATCCTGGCCGACCTGGTGGCCAACGGACCCACCGCGGAAGAACTGGAGCAGGCCAAGACGGTTCTCCGGGCCGACTACAGCGAACCCAGCAACGGCGCACTGCTCAGCGCTCTCATCCACCGACTGCACCTCGACGATTCCAACCTGCTTACATCCCAGAACTCCCTAGAGGAATTGGATGCGGTTACTGTTTCATCCGTGCGGGCCCTCGCCACGGTTCTCTATGGCAAGGAAGGCCGCGTGGAGATCGTACGGGTACCGACCGTCTCTCCCGACGGAGGCGGGTAACGATGGCACTCTTTGAGGCGATGGCGGCGGGAAGTCCCGTCGCTATCCCTTCAAAGGTTGACAGGTGGCCGTTCGCAAAGTAAAGGAGTGCCGTGATCTTCTCTGACCGATCGATCAAGGTGGCTCTGTCGGAAGGTCGCTTGGAAATCGAACCGTTCGAGGAATCCAACGTCCAGCCTTCGAGCGTGGACTTACGAGTCGCCGCTACCTTCAGAGTGTTCGCCAACCATCTCTATCCCTATATCGATCCTCGCCGACCTCAGGAGAACCTCACCAGCCTTCATGAGGTGAGGCGCGATGATCACTTCATCCTGCATCCCGGGGAGTTTGCCCTCGGCGCCACCTTGGAGCGGGTCCGGCTGGGAGACGACATCGTGGCCCGATTGGAGGGCAAGTCCAGTTTGGGGAGGCTGGGTTTGATGATCCACTCGACAGCGGGCTTTGTGGACCCCGGCTTCGATGGACACCTCACCCTGGAACTCTCCAATGTCGCCCAACTTCCCATTGCCATCTACCCGGGAATGCGGATCGGGCAGATCAGCTTCTACCAGATGACCACCGCCGCCGACAATCCGTATGGAAGCGGGGCGGCCGGTTCCAGGTATCAAGGACAGGTCGGGCCTACGGCCAGCAGGAGCCACCGGGACTTCCGGTAGCTGCGGGCACAGCGCCCGCCTCCCGCCCAAGGGTTCAGTACTCGTGGTCAGCCCGGCGCTGCCGGGAGGGCTGCACCCGGGGCGGTTCGCCCGGTTGCTTGGGATAGTGGGGTGGCCATGGGGCGTCTCCCAGGCCGTATTCCTCCTCGTCACGCACCACCCACTCCAAAAGAGTGTCGATGTTGTCCGCCTCCTCGTCGATCCCTTCCGTCAGGTCCCCCACCTCCCGGTAGCGATCAGCGAAACGGTCCATTGGAAAGTCCTCGATCTCAACGTCGGGGAGTTCCTCCCAAGTGAGGGGAGCGGATACGTATCCGGTGGGCCGGACTCCGTAGGCCGACGACACGGTCTTGTCTCGGGCGTTCTGGTTGTAGTCCACGAAGACCCCGGTGCGTTCCTCCTTCCACCACCTGGTGGTGACCAGATTGGGGAGGCGTCTCTCCAACTCTCGGGCGAAAGCCAGTACTGCACGGCGGGTGTGATAGAAGTCATAGACCGGTTCGATCCGGACATACACATGAATCCCCCGGCTGCCGGAGGTCTTGGGCCATCCTCGCAGGCCTATCTCCTCCAGCAAAGCACCAGCCGCCACCGCAGCCTCCTTCACATGGACGAATCCGAAGCCAGGGGTGGGATCGAAGTCAAATCGCAACTCGTCGGGATGGTCTATGTCGTCCGCCCGAACCGGCCAGGGATGAAAGTCAAGACACCCCAACTGCGCCAGCCTCACGACGTCGGCTTCCTTGGTAGGCACGTTCATCACCCCCGGGCGCTGGGAGGGAAACCGAATGTCCACCGTCTTGAAGGGGGTTCTTCTCTGAGCCCGCTTTTGATAGATGGGCGGCTGATCCACCCCTTTCATGTAGCGTTTCAGCATGGTGGGACGGTTGTCCACTCCCCGCAGCGCTCCTTCCGCGCAGGTCACAAAATGCTTCACCACATCCAGCTTCGTCCAGCCCTGTTTGGGAAACACCACCCTGGAGGGACTGGAGATCCTCACCTTCTCCCCGGCCACCTCGACACTGGTCGCTTCTTTGGCCATCAAGGAATCACGGTAGCTTATCTGGCAGTTTGATTGGCGACTCTTCGAAAACTTCTGTCACGCGGTACCCCAGAAAAACTCCACCTGTGTGCAACGGGAACCGGCAGACCGGGGTTCTTTAAGTAGATGGACCATTTAGTCAAGGCCTTGGCGTCGGACCTCGACCGCCACTTTCCGGTTCTGGTATCCGAACTGCAACATGGCGTGTTCAGCGGACTGCGGCAACTCACCGGAGATCACCACCGGGCGGAAGACCTCACCCAAGAGGCTTTCATCCGGGCTTACCGGGCAATGCAGACCTACCCCGCCGAACGCATCAAGAGCATGCGTCTGCGGGGTTACGTCTGGACAATCGCCCTCAACCTCCTGCGCAACCAAGCCCGCGCCGAGTCACGACAACCCAAGCCGGTGAGGTTGGAGGATGCCGGATACCTTCCGCCAGACCCACCCGACTCCCACGCTTGGCGCCGGCGCTGGCAAATGCTTCCCACCGCCCAACGAAGGGCAGTGATCCTGCGGCATGTGTCCGGCCTCTCATATCAGGAGATTTCAGACGCTACCGGCCGCCCACAAAGTACCGTGCGAAGCGACGTCCGCCGAGGGCTTGGCCGGCTGAGAACCATCATCGACGGAGAAGACAACAGGAGTATCCAATGAACCTGGAGAAGGAGTTAGGCCGTTTGTTGACAACCGCCCCGCGGGAAGTCGGAGAGGGGGTGGTTCTCGGTACCGGGATTTCCGATGGATTCTCGGTGTTCGAATCGTTGTTGGGACCGGTGGTGGTGACTTTCAATCCCCTGGGGGTATCGGCGGTTGATCTGCTCAGCGAGGGATTCGAACAGCGTTTCGAGCAACGGTTCCAGAGGGGGTTGTTGGAGGCTCGGCCGCCCCGGGGCTGGAACGACCTCATCCTCCGAGCGTTGGAAGAGGGGACGCCCGGGGCCCTCCCGGTGGATCTGCGTTCGGTGACCACCTTCCAGAGGGAGGTGCTGGAAGAAACCGCTGCCATCCCCCGGGGCCAGACTCGCTCCTACGGGTGGCTGGCTCACCAGACCGGTCGCCCCAGGGCCGCTCGGGCAGTGGGGCAGACCATGGCCCGCAACCCCGTCCCCCTGGTGATTCCCTGCCACCGAGTGGTCCGCGCCGACGGGCAGGTCGGCCACTACGGGTTGGGCGGCATCCACAACAAGCGGACCCTGCTGCGGGTAGAAGGTGCCTTGGGATAGTTACCGGTCCCTGGTGACCGCAGGGACCGTGCCGGAAACCCAAGAGCAGAGCCGCCTCGCTATTGTGTCAAAAAGCCCACCCGGCAACCCAGCACGCCCATGGAAACCCACCGCATGACTGAATACCAGGAGAAGCCTTGAGCAGCAACCTGGCCTCGACGCATCTCCCCATCACGGACGGCCTGCTGGTGGTTGTCAAGGATGAGTGCGAGACCTGCCATTTGACAATTCCAGTGCTGGAGGAGTTGATCCGGGGAGAGGAACCTGTGGCGGTTGTCTCACAGGACCTGGCAGACTTCCCTCCCGGCATGGAGGTCATCCACGACCTTGAACTTGATATCTCTTGGAAGCTCTCCACCGAAACCACCCCCACCATCTATCGAATCCGCAACGGCGAGGTAGTCGATCAGCAGGAGGGGTGGTTGAGGAGCGGTTGGGAACGAGTGGCTGCCGTCAACGACTTGGGAGCGGGCCTCCCGGACCAGCGGCCCGGGTGTGGTTCGGACACCATGCTGCCCGAGACCTACCAGCGTCTGATGCGAAGACACTCCCCTCACCGGTTGGCGTCCCGGCGAGTCGAACTGGGGAGCTCTGAAGACCCCATGGAGGCGGCCTTTGCCCGCGGATGGACGGACGGCCTCCCGGTGACGCCTCCCACCGAGGAACGGGTGGCGACGATGCTGCAGGGAACGGCTCTTCCCCCCGATGAGGTGGTGTGCGTCCTGCCTCCCGACCTGGCCGAATGCACCGTGGAGAAGGTAGCAATCAACGCGGTCATGGCCGGCTGTCTACCGGAGTACCTGCCGGTGGTTGTTGCTGGGGTGAGGGCGGCCGCCACAAGTCGCTTCAATATCCATGGCATCTCGGCCACCACCTATTTCACAGGGCCGGTGCTGGTGGTGAACGGTCCGATCCGTCCACGGATCGGGATGAATTCTGGGATCAATGCCCTCGGCCAGGGAAACCGGGCCAACATGACCATAGGGCGGGCACTTAATCTGGTGGTCCGCAATGTGGGCGGTGCCCGCCCCGGCGGCGTGGACCGTGCGGCTCTCGGAAGCCCCGGGAAGCTGTCTTTCTGCTTCCCCGAGGACGAGGAGGGATCACCCTGGGAACCGCTGTCGGTGGAACGCGGATTCTCCCCGCAGGACTCCACAGTGACCCTCTTCGCGGGCCACGGACCGATCGAGATTGTCGACCAGCGATCCCGAACGCCCGAGTCGCTGGCAAAGACGTTTGCATTGCAGTTGCGCATGCTCGGCCATCCCAAGATTGCGGGGTTGTCCGACGCTATCGTGGTGGTCTCCCCCGAACACGCCCGGGTGTTCCGGGAAGCGGCATGGTCAAAAGCGCGGCTCCGCCAGGAAGTCCTCTCTTCACTGACCCTCCCCAGTGACCGGATGGTGGCGGGCGCCGACGGCGTGGCGGAAGGCATGCCGCCTCACCTGGCCGCCGCAAGGCCTCGGATGTCGAAATTCGCACCCGACGGACTCTGGTTCGTTCACGCCGGAGGTGACGCCGGAATGTTCTCGGCGATAATCTCAGGATGGATCGGAGGAGCGGCAAGTTCGCAGATGATCACCATGGCTATCGACAGCTGAAGGGCCCCACAGATGACCGCATTGCTAGACCCGACCAGTGAACGAGCAACTCAAACACGCTCATTGAGCCCCCGAATCCCCGATCTCACCAACGGCACAGTGGCGTTATTGGACATCTCCAAGCCCAGAGGCGACATCTTCATCAAGAGGCTGGAAGAGTTGTTCTCCCAAATAGAGGTCTCGGTGCGCCACTATCGCAAGCCCACCTTCTCGAAGCCGGCTCCCTTGGATCTGCGGCAGCGCATCGCCGCCGAGTGCACGGCGGTGGTGGAAGCCTTAGCCGACTGAGGGTCGTGTGCGTCGTGCAGTGTGCACGACCTCGTGGATCTCGAAGACCGTGGTGTCGCCGGAGTATTCGTGGCCTCCGATCGATTCGCGCAGGCCGCCGACACCCAAGGACAAGCCCTGGGGATGCATCCCCGACGGGTGTTGACAGCCCATCCCATCCAGGACCGAAGCGACGAAGAGATGCGAACTCTTGCCGAGACCGCCTTCCCTCAGATCCTGGCCGCCCTGTCAGGCTGAACCGCGACCGCGACCTCACATCGCACCATCCTCGACATCAGCGCGGCCCGACCGATGCTGTCTTCCTCTTCGAGGTTTGTTGGAACCGCTTCCCTGGGGCGGTAAGTCGCGAAAAAACGCTGTAACTTAATGCCCGCAGCCCGAGCCGCCGTCTGCTTAGTATGGGTTTCGAAGGCGAGTGCACGTCGCCTTCCCAAATAACCCAACTAACGAATAGAGGACCAAACCATGAGACTTTCTGGGCATCCAGCGCCCGTTCCCAAGGCATCCAAACGAATACCGAACATGCGGCCCCTTCCTGAGTACGCCGCGTCGGGACTCAACGACTGCTGACCAATTCCCCGTGGAGTTCATCCGGCTGGCTCCGGTAGCAGACGAAGACGCCGCCCAGGACGGCAGCATTCCAATCGGATAGATCCCGAGGGATAGTTGAACAGCAGCTAACGGTCGCCTTTGCGCTACCTTGGCAGGGTCTTGATACGCCTGACGGCAAGTCCTGGTCCCTGAAAGCGGAGAGCCCTTCCGGCAGAGGTCCGCTCTCCAAGCCAGCGCTACGGCGTGATTTCCCGTTCGGCCCCGGACAACCCAAACTTTCGGCATCACAACCCGGGAGGAATTGTTGACCGGCCGCTTGCAGGGTTTCAATCCAATCGACCCTGGAGACTCCTTCCGTTTCCAAGGCTCCGTATCAAACCGGGCTATCGGCATCTATGGCCGATCAGTCCTAGGAACCCTTTAGGCGGTTGATCCAACCCCAATCCACCTAAGAGCGGCATAGCCCGGTCTTACCGCCGGAGCTACCCGTTTGCTCCACACGGACGGTGAGCGTTCTTCGCTCGCCCGTATCACTTAAAGAAAAGGAGCAAACATGAAACGTATATGGCTGACGACAGCCATCTTGGCCTTATCGGCCTTGATCGTGGCGGCCTGCGGGGCTGACAATTCCGCTGAGCCAGCCCCCACCACCGCAGCACCCGCCACCACCGCAGCACCCGCCACCACCGCAGCACCCGCCACCACTGCGGCGTCCGAGCGCCGCGCCGCCGAGGCTGTTGCCGAAGCAGAAGCGGCTGCAGCGGCAGCCGCGGAGGCCGCTCGGGAGGCTTCCGATGCGATTGAGAGGGCACAGGATGCCCTTTCTTCATCGCCTGAGGGCGCCATGGTAGAAGAGGCCACCGAAGAGGAAGCCGAGGAAGAGGGTTCTCGCCGGCAAGAGCAGGTCATCGCGGAGTTTCCCATGGTGTTCTATGAGGGTTACGGCGTCAATCCCCAGATTCCTGCCGACGAGCAGCCGTTTTCGACCTTCGGCTTGGACGCCGACACGGCCAGTTGGTACCGCCAGTTCGTCTACCTGGATCAGGGGGCCCGGCCCAATCCCGACGCCATCCGAGCCGAAGAGATGATCAACGCCTTCGAAGCCCGGTGCGACGAGTCGGTGAGCGACGGAACCGTACGGCTGTGCGTGCAAGGAACCCAGAACCCCTTCTACCTCCGTGATGAGTACCGCCTAGTGCGAGTGGCGGTGGAAACCGGGCGGGGATTCAACCAACCGGTCACCTACATCGTGGTCCTGGATCAGTCAGGATCGATGGGAGACGGTGACCGCTGGGACATAGCGACCAGCATTTTGGAAGACTTACTGGACCATCTCAACTCCGATGACCGGTTCGGACTGGTCACCTTCCACGATCACGCCCACGTGATCGTTCATCCCGATTATGGAGATCGCGCTCGACGCCAGTACCGGGAAACCAACCTGTATCCCGACGGCTCCACCAACGCCGGTGAGGGTCTTCGAATGGGATACGAACTGGCCTACGATGAAGTGCGCCGCGACTCCGACCGGCAGGTGATGGTGGTGTTCCTCTCCGATGGAGTGGCCAACACCGGCCCCGCCACCGGCCCGGACAGCATCCTGGAACTGGTCGAAAGAGCCAAACGGGACTCCGACATAGGCATGGCCGCCGGCGGCGTGGGCGAGGGCAACTACAACGACGTCCTCCTGGAGCAAATCGCCGACCAGGCCCAAGGCTGGTACCAGTACATCTACGACTACCGCACCGGCGATGACTTCCTGGAAAGAGTCCGATCGGGAATCGTGGGTTATGAGGCCAAGGCTCAGGTGGAGTTCAATCCCGAAGCGGTCGACCTGTGGCGGCTCATCGGCTATGAGAACCGACAGATCGACTCGGAGTTGTTCCGAGAGGACGAGACGGCCAAGAGGCAGTCGGCGCCGCTATTGGGCGGTGTCGCCACCGCCGCATTCTTTGAGGTGAAACTCACCGACCGGGCCGGCAGAGATGACTGGCTGATATCGGCCACCATCCGGTATCGACCGTGCTTTGACTGCGCGTTCAAGGAGGTGAACACCCGAATCCCGTTGGGAGTAGTGAACGAACCATTCAGCCAAGCGGCATGCGACTACCGGGTGCAGGCCTATGTGATGCAATACGCTGAGTTTGCGCGGAATAGCTTCTACGCCTGGGACCGCAGTACCCCCGACGCATTGTTGGATGCCATGTACGGGGATTTGGACTCACTTTACGGAGACGAGAGCGGGTCGTGCGAGGAGAACCTGGAAACAGTAGCTCGCACCGTCCAGCGGTACATCAATGCCGATCCATTGGAAACCAACAGATAGCTCCAGCCGACACAGAAGAGCGAGGGGGCCGGACAGGCATCCGGCCCCCTCGCTCCAACAACGGATTACCACGCCCTCGAAGCCGGTATTTTCTAAGGAATTGGATCATGAGAAGGAGCCGCCATCACCCGACACCCCCGCGCGGAGAACTACAGTGTTCTCACCTTCGACTGCTACGGAACCCTGGTGGACTGGGGAAGGGGAATCGCCGACGACATCGCCCCAGCCAAGGCACTTGGTCTCGACACAGTGTGGATCCGTCGCAACCAAGACGCCACCCGGATGGTCGAGGCGCAACCCACCTGGAGGTACCCCACTCTCGCAGATTTCGCCGATGCCATGTTCGAGGACTCGCAATGACCGCAGTTATCTTCATCTCCTGACGAAGGGATTCTTGTTCACAATGCCCCCGCGAGCCAGTGCCGGATTGCTCATCTACCGCCGCGGGGCCTCCGGTGCTCTGGAGGTGCTACTAGGCCACTACGGAGGACCGTTTTGGGCTCGCCGTGACCGGGGTGCCTGGACCGTATTCAAGGGAAGAGGCCACCAAGGGGAAACTCCCTTGGAAACTGCCATCCGGGAATTCGAGGAAGAGACCGGATGGGAGGCGCCACCGGATCCATGGCTGTCGCTGCCTCAAGTCAAGGCTGCAAACCAGGTGATGACCATCTGGGCAGTAGAAGCAGATTTCGATCCGGCCGCGCTGCGCCCCGGGATGTTCTCCATGGAATGGCCGCTTCGTTCCGGGAAGTTCCGAGAGTTCCCCGAAATCGACCGTGCCCAATGGTTTTCCATACCCGAGGCCCGCATCAAGATGCCGGCCAGCCAGACAGTGCTGCTGGACTACCTCGCCGAAGGCCTCCGCCGCCCTCGGGGGTGATCGAATGACTCGCTCTGTCTCCGCTATAGGACAAGTCCGAGCCGCGGTCGAACTTCTTGTCATGACGGCATATCGCTGAAGCTGTCCCTGAAGGCTGTCAGGTAGAGACCGGGACTTCTTGATCGCGATGCTGGAAGATCCAACCGAGACATCTGTCTCCGACATCGCGACGCGAGCAGGCATGAGCGCCATGCAGGTCAGCGCCTACCGGAGTCGATTGATCAACAAGGGGATGATCGCGCCGAAGCGCTATGGGTATGTGGCCTTCGTCCACTCTGGTGTTCGGCGTTGGCTGGCCCAGCGGGTGGAAGAAGAAAGCAACCAGTGGGAACAACCTCGTTGGTCTTTGTAAAATCCACAGACATGAGCGAAGAAACTGCCCTCCCCCGGACCGAAGCTGAGTGGCGGGAGCGACTGGATCCCAACCAATACCAGGTACTAAGAGAAGGGGGCACGGAGTACCCCTTCAGCGGCGACTACTGGAACACCAAGACACCCGGGGTCTATGCCTGTGCGGGGTGCGGGATGGAGTTGTTTGACTCCGACACCAAGTACGACTCCGGCACCGGCTGGCCTTCCTTCTGGGAAGCTATGGATCCCGAACGCATCGAAACCCGCGTCGACACCTCACACGGCATGGTCCGCACCGAAGTGCTCTGCAAACAGTGCGGCGGACACCTCGGGCACGTCTTCCCGGACGGCCCGGGTCCGGCTGGAATGAGGTATTGCCTCAACTCCTGTTCGTTGGATCTGAAGCCCACCGACTAGGACGATCGGCCTCCCAGAGGTCGATTTGATAATTCAGTATTGCGGAAATATGATAGCCCCTTTGTTAGGTTGTAATAAGTAGAACAACCTTGCGGACCCTCCCCTCGGTGGGCTGGGACCGCGCTTCAATCGAAACAATGGAGGAGCAATCGATATGGCATCCGCAGTCGGAATAGACCTCGGAACCACCAACAGTGTGATCGCTGCCCTGGATGGCGCCGATCCGGTAATCATCGCCAACGCCGAGGGGTCTCGCACCACACCCTCGGTGGTGGCATTCAAAGACGGGGACATCCTAGTGGGAGAGGTGGCCAAGCGACAGGCCATCACCAATCCCGATTTCACAGTCCGCTCGGTGAAGAGAGAGATGGGCACCAACTGGTCCATCAAGGTAGACCAGAAGACCTATCGGGCGCAGGAGATCGCGGCCCGGGTGTTACTCAAGCTGAAGCGGGACGCCGAGGCTTACCTGGGCGAGACCGTGACCGACGCGGTTGTCACTGTCCCTGCCTACTTCAACGACGCGCAACGGCAGGCCACCAAGGAGGCGGGGGTGATCGCCGGGCTGAATGTGCTCCGCATAATCAACGAGCCGACTGCCGCCTCCCTTGCCTACGGCCTCGACAAGGAGAACGATCAGACCATTCTGGTGTTCGACCTGGGTGGTGGGACCTTCGATGTCTCCATTCTTGAGATCGGCGAAGGGGTATTTGAAGTGAAGTCGACCAGCGGCGACACCAATCTTGGTGGCGATGACTGGGACCAGGCCATCATCGACTGGTTGAACAACCGATTCCAGGCAGAGCACGGCGTTGATCTCTCCGCCGATCGGATGGCAGTCCAGCGACTTCGCGAAGCTGCCGAGAAAGCCAAGATCGAGCTTTCAACCGTGGCAGAGACGGAGGTGAACCTTCCCTTCGTAACCGCCACGTCGGCCGGGCCGTTGCATCTGCAGTACAAGCTGACCCGTTCAGAATTCCAAAGGCTGTCCGAGCCACTGCTCAAGCGTTTGGAGAGGCCTTTCCTCTCTGCCATCAAGGACGCCGGCATCAAGACCTCCGAAATCGACCATGTCGTATTGGTGGGAGGATCCACCCGCATGCCCGCCGTTCAAGAGTTGGTGGAGAGACTCTCCGGCCGGACACCCCATCGCGGAGTGAATCCCGACGAGGTGGTGGCCGCCGGCGCCGCCATCCAGGCCGGTGTGCTGAAGGGCGAGGTCAAAGATGTGCTGTTGCTGGACGTCACCCCTCTGACCTTGGGCGTGGAGACCAAGGGTGCAGTGATGACCAAGATGATCGAGCGCAACACCACCATCCCCACCCGCCGGTCAGAGACCTTCACCACTGCTGAAAGTAACCAGTCTTCGGTGGAGATACATGTCCTGCAGGGAGAGCGCGCCATGGCCATGGACAACAAGAGCCTCGGCAAGTTCCTTCTGACCGGGATTCCGCCCGCCCCGATGGGAGTCCCCCAGATCGAAGTCACTTTCGACATCGACGCCAACGGGATAGTCAACGTCTCCGCCAAGGACCTGGCCACCGGCAAGGAACAGGCAATGACCATCACGGGAGGAACCGCGCTGGAACGGGACGAGATCGACGAAATGGTGCAAGACGCCGAGCAGTACGAGGAAGAGGACAGCCGCAAGCGGGAAGCCGTCGAGACCCGCAACCAGGCCGACCAACTGGTCCATCAGACCGAGAAACTCATGGAGGAACAGAAAGAGCAATTGACCGAGGAGGAGAAGTCCTCCTTGGAAGCGGCTCTTTCGGACCTGAAGGCAGTGCTGGAGGACCAGAACGCCGATTCGGCTGCGGTGCGCGAAAAGATGGATGCTCTGATCGCCGCCAGCCAGCAGATGGCGACCCGCCTCTACCAGGAGGCCGCCGCCCAGGCTGAGCAGAGCGACGAAGGCCCCGATGACGACGATGATGACGTGGTGGAAGCCGAGATCATCGAGGACGAGGACCAGTAAGAAGTGGACAATTCTCAGGACTCCGCCTCCGATGCCGATCCCGGAGTGGAGACGGTGGCGGCCGCAGAGGTGGAGGTCCTTCTAGAACAGGACCCGGAGGACTCCCCCGAGGCTGTGAAAGGGGCGGCTGATCCCGCCGAGGAACTCGCCCAAGCGCTTGAGGATCTCCGTGCGGCGGAGCAGCGAGCCGACGCCTCTCACCAGTCCTACCTGCGGGCGGTGGCTGACCTCGACAACTACCGCAAACGGATGCGGCGAGAGCAGGGTGCTATCGCGTCGCGGGCATCGGGACAGACTGTCGTGTCGCTGCTTCCCGTCCTGGACAGTTTCGACGCTGCCCTGGTCTTGGAGGTCTCTTCCGAAGAGGACCAGAACGTTCTGTCGGGAATGAGGGCAACCTATGACCTGATGATGGGCACCTTGCAAAACCAGGGCCTTGAGATCATCCCCACCGCCGGGGAGGAGTTCTCTCCCGAAGTCCACGAGCCGATCAATGCTCCTCCACCGGGAGACGGAGAGTTGGTCGTGGCGAACGAAGTCCGGCGGGGGTATCGGTTGAAGGGTCGGCTCCTGCGGGCATCCCTGGTGATGGTGACCAGAAGGAGCGAATCCGAGTAGATGAATCGCGACTGGGTAGACAAGGACTTCTACCGGACCCTCGGGGTTGCCAAGTCCAATTCGGCTGAGGAGATAAAGCGCGCCTATCGGAAGTTGGCCCGCCAATACCATCCCGATGCCAATCCCGGCGACGAGAGCAAGGCGGAGAAGTTCAAAGGAATCTCCGAGGCCTACTCGATCCTGTCCGATCCCGAACGGCGCAAGGAATACGACGAGGTCCGCCGAGTGGTCGACTCGGGTGGCTACCGCCACTTTCCAGGCGCGGGCCAAGGCGCCCCTTTCGGCGGTCAGGTCAATCTCGAAGACCTGCTGGGTGGATTCGGCGGGTTCGGCGACCTGTTCGGCCAGGGTGGCCAGCAAGCCAGGTCCGGAAAGGGAGACGATCTCTCCGCCAGCCTCCGACTCACCTTCGAAGAAGCCCTGGAAGGGGTTACCCGCTCGATTGCCGTGAAAGGACAAGCGTCCTGTCTGGACTGCCGGGGAACCGGGGCTCGGGCAGGTACTGTCCCCGAGACCTGCCCAACCTGCGCAGGCAGAGGCGCCACCGTCCAGGACCAAGGGCCCTTCTCTTTCAGCCGACCATGTCATCAGTGTCAGGGATCGGGACGGTTGATCAGAAATCCTTGCCCGAAGTGCCGCGGCTCCGGGGTCCGTCACCGCACACGGAAGGTGAGAGTAAAGATTCCGCCCGGAGTCAAGGACGGAGGCAAGATCAGGATCCGAGGTAGGGGCGCCCCCGGCCGATCAGGCGGCCCTCCCGGAGACCTGGTGGTGCAGGTCGAAGTTGAACCTCACCCGTTCTTCGTGAGGAACGGCAAGAATCTCAACCTGGTGCTGCCCCTTACCTACACGGAAGCCATCTTGGGCGCCACCCTGGAGATCCCCACCCTGCACGGATCCGTGAAACTACGGGTACCGCCTGGAACTCCCAACGGAAAGACGTTCCGGGTCCGGGGAGGAGGGGTCCCCACCCGGAAGGGCAAGGCGGGCGACCTGCTGGTGGAAGCCAGGGTGGAGATTCCCAAGCGTGTCAACCGCAAGCAAAGACAACTGCTGGAAAGCCTCGCTGAACTGGAGCGCAAAGATATACGCTCACACTTTGAGGTGAACAAATGAGCCGTCGTCAAGAAGCCGTGTTCGTCATATCGGTGGCAGCCCGGCTGTCGGGGATGCATCCTCAAACCTTGCGGATCTATGAGCGCCGCGGCTTGGTGGCGCCATATCGCACCGAGGGTGGGACTCGTCGCTATTCCCAACAGGACATCGACCGGCTGCTATTGATCAGCGAACTAACCTCAGCCGGCCTCAACCTGGAGGGAGTCAGGATGGTCATAGAACTCCAGGATGAGATGTCGGCCATGCGAAAGGAGCACAAGAGGGGTCGGCGCCAACGGGAACTTCTGGCCAGCACCGCCGGCCGGGCGGCCCAATTGGAGGCTGAAAACGAACGACTGAGAGCCAAGATACGGGAACTGGACGACCGGTTGGGCGCCGTCTCCGGCGAGTTGGAAGGTTTGCGCCGCATCTACTACCACAACTTTCCCGGTCCGGCCAAAAGCGATTAGCGGCTAATCTGGATGTCTCGTGAGTGACTTTTATCGAGGAACCCTGCGGGTGATGGACCCCAACGGATTCCTGTTGGACATCGGGGCGGCCGATTTACAGATTGACGACCCCGAACGCAAGACTTGGAACGGTCATTTGACCGTTTTCAAGGGTTCCTGCATCGACCGCAAAAGCCTTACCTCTCTGGTAGAGACCCGAGACGGGACCCGGTCGCTGGCTCAAATCAGCCCCGCCACCGGCTTGGAACGCGGTCGGTTCATCACGATGAACGTGGTGGGCCTGGGCAAGGCTCCCTTCTAGTCACCGAGTCCTGACCGGACGCTGATCTTCCCGCACCTCGTTGACGCGGTGCGGCAGGTCGGGTCACTCCCCCGCCGGCATCCAGGTGGGATCCCGGTCGTCGTAGTCGTTGTGAGTGAGTTGCACCGGGTGGCCTCTATCAGCATCGACCACAAAAATCTCATTATCACCGTCGCCATCGCCGGTGAAGGCAAGCAGGAAGCCGTCCGGCGACCAGGCCGGTTCCCGGTCCGTGGCTTGGTTGTGAGTTAGTTGCCGCACATTGCTGCCGTCGGCGTACATCACAAAGATCTCATCATCGCCATCGCGGTCGCTGACGAAAGCAAGCCGGTATCCATCGGGGGACCACACCGGTTCCTTATCGTCCGCATGATTGTCGGTGACCTGTTGCAGATTGGCGCCATCAGCGTCCATGACAAAGATCTCATCATCACCAAGGAGACTGCGAACGAACGCTACTCGAGTCCGATCGGGGGACCACACCATCTGCTTGGCGCGGCTGTAGTTGTTGTCCGCCACCATTTGCAGATCCTCCCCGTCGGCGCCCACCGTAAACATCCCCGAGTCTCGACCTCGAGCATTCGCGAAATAGATCTCGGCGCTATCCGACGACCATGTCATGCCTTCTATCGAAGTGCGGTCGTCGGTGATCTGTCGAACGTACCTACCCTCAACACCCACCACGAAGATCTCCAGGTCGAGGCCTCTCCCCCGACTGGTGAAGGCAAGTGTGGAACTGTCCGGCGACCAGATCGGATCAAACACGTGATTGTCATTATCGGTTATCTGGTAAGGGGTGCCTCCGGTCGGATCCACCACCAGAACCTCGCTGTCCCCACCCCGGCTACCTAGAAAAGCAATCCGCTCACCGTTGGGAGACCACACCGGCCCAGTGTCATTGACGTTGTTATAGGTGAGTTGTTGCTGATTGGTACCGTCGCTATTCATCACAAAAACTTCGGTTTGGTAGGTGCGATTGAAGGCAATGGTCTTGCCGTCCGGCGACCAGGCCGGGTTCCTCTCCTCGATGTGGTTGTTGGTGAGTCGCCGCTGCTCGCCCCCATTGACGTCGACGACGAATATCTCCGAGTCACCGCCCAAGACACCCCGATAGGCCAGAAATCTTCCGTCCGGGGACCACACAGGATCCCTGTCAGAGATGGAGTCCTCGGTTATCTGCTCTTGGTTGTCGCCATCCGCATCCACTACGAAGATCTCTCCATGCAAGGAGAAGGCAATCCGTTTGCTGTCAGGCGACCACGCCGGATAGGCGCCGTGTATCAGCAAACGCTGGTTTCCACCGTTTGCATCCATCAAGAAAATGTCTGAATGGCTGTAGAAGGCGATGGTTGCACCGTCAGGAGACCAGGCCAAAGCCCAATCGCTGTAGTCGTTGTCGGTGATTTGTCGATCGTCGGAACCGTCGACATTCGCCAGGTAGATCTCGGCGTTGCGATTGCCTTGAGGATGACTGTGATAGGCGATTCGCTCACCGTCAGGAGACCACACCAGGAAGTCATCGATGGAACGCCCCTGGGTGAGTCGGCGCCTATCCCCGCCATCGGCGTCCATGACAAAGAGATCTCCCATAGAGACAAAAGCGACTGCGGCGCCATCAGGGGACCAGGCGGGAAGCCGACCGCTGGCAAGGTGGTGCTTCTCATTCCCAGCAACATCAATCACAAAAATCTCACCGCGGCTGTGCAACGCGATGCGAGAACCGTCCGGCGACCACGCCGGATCCTCGCCGTGGACCAGTATCCGCTGGTTGCCTCCGTCAGCGTCCACCAGCACTATGTCATCATCCAGGCCCCTTTCGTCGTACCTTGTGAAAGCGATTCGCATCGGGACTTGGTCGCTTCCGATCACCTCGTCGAAAGTCGGCGAGGGAACCAGACCGAGTGCCCGAGCCAGGAAAGCAGCCATCTCTGCGCGGGTCACCGCCGCCTCAGGACAGAACTTGACCGGGTCCGCGGAACAGCCCACCGTGATATTGGCAGCCGCAATGGAGTTGATGTCGGCGGCGTGATCGCTCTGTGCCGTGTCTACGAACCCTGCATCGGCAGCCGCTGCCAAGCCCAGAGCGCGGGTAAGGAATGTAGCCATCTGGCCCCGGGTAACCGGGGCTTGGGGACAGAACCGATCCGGATCGGTGGCACATCCCCGAGTAATGCCCAATTCGGCCAACCGATCCACATGAGGCGCCCACCACTGGCCGGTGTCCACGTCGGTGAACCGTGATGTGGCTAGGGCGGCAGGTTCGGCCTCGTCTGTTGCTCGGATCAGCCAAACCGCCACCGTCCACCGGTCTATGTCGTCGTCCGGACAGAACGCATCCTCACCGCAATCCGTGGCATCGAGAATTCCCAGGGCCGCCAGAGCATCGATGGCCGGCTCGTGGACCCTGCCGTCGTCATCGGCAAAAGCGTTGGATGACCCCGCTCCCACCGGACCCAAAAGCCCTATGAGCAGGGCGCCCATTGCCAATGCGACCGATGAGACACGCCATCGGACCCACCCTGCCACAGTTGTAAATGTCATTCACCGCTCCCTATGGACTGGACAGCTACCGGGCGATCAAAACCCACCGGTATTCGGTTACCTCCCCACCGGCGACCACGTCAGGCCAAACTCATTGAAGTCGTTGGAGACCACTTCCCGTACATCGCTTCCATCGGCCTTCATCACGAATACCTGCCAGAAATCCCCGCGGAAGCTCTCGAAGGCAATCAGGGATCCGTCGGGAGACCACACCGGGAACTCGTCCACGAAGTCAGTGTCGGTCAGACGGCGAACGTTGGAACCGTCCGCATCCATCACATAGATGTTTCGGGGTCCGTCCCGCTCGCTGTGAAAAGCGATCCGGGTACCGTCAGGCGACCAGGACGGGAAGGCGTCATCTGCTTCGTTGTCGGTCAATTGCCGATGGTTGGAACCGTCCGCATCCATCACAACGACCTCGGAGTCGCCCTCGCGGAAGCTCTCGAACACGATCTTGGAACTGTCAGGCGACCATCTTGGATATTCGTTGTGGTAGTCGTTGTCGGTGAGCAACCGCAGATTGGATCCGTCGGCGTCCATAACCAGGATCTTCCAACCGGTCGCTTGGAAGCTCTCGACGACGATCTTGGAACCATCGGGCGACCATCGGGGCCCCCACTCAAAACTGTCCAAATCGGTGACTTGTTCCACATTGGAACCGTCGGCGTCCATCACATAGACATCGGCGTCTCCGTCCCGATCGCTGATGAACACGATCCGGGAACCGTCAGGCGACCACCTGGCCCGCCAGTCCCGGAATTCGTTGTCGGTGAGTTGCTGCACATTAGAACCGTCCCTGTCCATGACCAGCACTTCCAGATCACCATCCCGCAGACTTGTAAAGAGCAACCGGGCGCCATCGGGCGACCACACCGGAAGGGCGTCCAGGTCAGCGGTGTTGGTGAGTTGCAGCCGATTCATGCCGTCGGCGTCAATTGCCACCACGTCGTACCGTCGGTCCCGGTTGCTGGTGAAAACGATCTGGGAATCGTCGGGGGACCATCCCGGTAACTCGTCGTGATACCTGTCGTCAGTGAGCGTCTGCCGGTTGGAACCGTCCGCATCCATAACCGCGATTTCTCCATAGCCGTCGGCATGACTCTCGAAGACGATGCGGGTGGCGTCTGACGACCATGCCGGATCCCCGTCCCAGACAGAGTTGTCAGTGAGTTGCTCGATCTCCCCACTGTCTGCATCCACCACCAAGATCTCCCAGTCACCGTCGGGGTGACTTTCAAAGGCGACGCGGGCGTCGGTGGGAGACCATTCGGGATCGCGGTCTGAGTAGTCGTTGGTGGTGAGTTGGGTCTGGTTGGCGCCGTCGGCATCCATCACGAACACCTCCCGATCACCGTCCCGGTCGCTTATGAAAGCGATCCTCTGACCGTCGGGCGACCACACCGGATCCCCATCCCAGGAATCGTTGCGGGTGAGGAGTTTCACCCCTGATCCGTCGGCGTTTGCCAGCAATATGTCACTGTCGCCGTCCCGGTCGCTGACGAAGACGATCCGGGTTCCGTCAGGAGACCATGCCGGACCGGAATCCCTCGCGTCGTTGTCGGTCAATTGACGCTGGTTGGAACCGTCTACATCGATCACATAGAGATCGTCACCGCCGGTAAAGGCGATCCTGCCGCCGTCAGGGGACCACACCGGACTCTCGTCCGGGGAACTGGTATAAGTGAGCCGACGCTGGTTGGAACCGTCGGCATCCATCACGTACAAGTCGAAGGACCCGTTGCGATGGCTGTGGAACACAATCTGGGTACCGTCCGGCGACCAAATCGGGTCGGAATCGCGGACATCGTTGTCGGTGAGTCGCCGGACATTGGAGCCATCCGAATCCATCGCGATGATTTCATCGTTGGCGTGGTGGGTATTAAAAGCCAGCCGCCCCGAGGGCCGGGCAGGCAGGGGAAGGACAAGATTGAGAGCCCTGGCCAAAGCGACGGCCATCTCCCCACGGGTAACGGAGGCATCTGGACAGTACCGGAACATCCCATCGGCGCAGTTTCCCGCAATACCCACACCGGCTACCGCCCCGATGCTCTCGGAGTGGGTGTTCGCGGCAATATCGATGAACCTCGGAACCGGATCCGGTCTCAGACCCATAGCACGCGCGATGGAACTCGCCATCTGACCCCGGGTCACCGGGGACTCGGGACAGTACCGGTCCGGGTCGGTGGCGCATCCCACCGTCACCCCCCTCTCTCCCAACCTCTCCACATAGGGCGCCCACCACTGCGCGGGATCAACATCCTCGAACCGTGAGACTTCCACGGGAGGGGGCGCCTTGTTCTCCAACAAGCGAACCAACCAGACCGCCACCTCCCACCTCTCGATTATTTCGTCGCCGCAGGCCGTATGGTCCTCGCACCCGGTGCCGTCCAGAATGCCCTTTTCAGCCAAAGCGCCCATTGCGGCGTCCACGATCTCCTGGTCAGTATCACCCTTGATATCCGCTGACACCGGACCGAACAGGCCCAACACCAGCCCTGCCGCGCAGAGACCCGCCATCCAGCGGCGTCCTCGCAACCAGGACCGTCTGACAGTCTGGCAACCCACCTTGAACTCCTAATCAGATTGACAAAAGGCCGTCTCTAGACAATACACCCAACCTAACCACTTTGCCACTAGACCCAGTCGCCGCGCCTTGGGAGCGATGCGTGGGTCAGGCCCGTCTGTCCTGGAGCGCCGCCTCCAGATGGCCCAAGTAGTCGATGAAGTCGTAATGATCGCAGCAAAACCGGGAACTGAACCGCCCAACCTCGCTTTTGTTGTTGCCTTTCAATCATATCCTCAGGGAGGAAATGGCCGATCACATTGTCTGGGACTGGAACGGAACACTGTGGGATGATCTTCCCCAGGTGCATCGCGCTACCAATGCCGCCCTCCGGGAGATCGGCGGCCCTGCTCTCACCCTCGCCGAGTACGTCGGTCTGTTCACCCGTCCCTTGCCGATGTTCTACCGTAGGGCCCTGGGCCGGGACCTCACACCGGCGGAGTGGGAGATGGTCAACCGATGTTTCATGGTCTCCTACCAAGGCAGCCTTCACCTCGCCGACCTGGCCACAGAAGCCATTCCGGCGCTGGAATGGGTGGCCCGCAATGGCGCCACCCAGTCGATCCTTTCCCTGTATCCCCACCAATCGTTGACCCGGTTGGTGGAGGAACTTGGAATCACTCACTATTTCACCCTCGTGGACGGCCTGCGGGGAATGCCTGACAGGAGCAAGGTGGGGATGTTCCACGATCACCTGACGACCGCCGCACCGGGCATACGCCCGCACCGAGTGGTGATGATTGGAGACACTGATGACGACTTGCTCGCCGCCCAGGCTGCAGGCAGCGCCGGCATTCTCATCAACCATCACGGATATCACCCCCTGGGTGACCCGACCCTGGTGAGCTTTTTCGCTGACGGGCTTCTGGAAGCCCTACAGCGAGCGGGACTGCGAATCTCTCACGGTCGGTATGCGGTGGATCCCAATCCGGCGGGTCGCGGCGTGGCCAAACCACCGTGGGGTACACAATGAACTACCGCAGCCTCCCATACCAGGTCTCCGACCGGATAGCCACCATCACCCTCAACCGCCCCGAGCCGCTCGATGCTATCGACGCGGCTCTCTGCAATTCCAGGGAACTGAAACTGCTTCATAAGAGATGAGATGGCTGGTTACGGGAACCGATTCCCGTGGCGCCCCTTATGGTGGTCTGTACCGTCCAGCCAGACAGCCAGCTACCGCCCTTCCGACCGGGCCAGGTTGTGGTAAGTGACTATGTAGCGGATGGTCCCGGTGCTGGCTCGCATGGTGACACTGTGGGTAATGGCTTGATCGTGGCCAAACTCCACCCCCCTTAGGAACTCTCCGGTAGTCACTCCCGTGGCGGCCAGATACGCTTCGCCGCCTCCAACCAGGTCACAAGTGGTCATCACCTGATTCAAATCCTGTTCATGCCGGATCGCATACTGGCGCTGCTGGTCCGTGCCGGCCCACAGACGCGTCTGGATCTCCCCGCCCATGCAGCGCATGGCTGCCGCGGCGATTACGGCTTCCGGCGAACCGCCGATTCCCATCAGCAGGTCGATGCCGGTCTCGGGCCGAGCGGTGGCGATGGCCGCGGAGACATCCCCATCGCCGATCATCCTGATCCGCGCTCCTGCCCGACGTATCTCCCTTATGTAATCCCGGTTGCGAGGTCGATCCAATACGATCACCGTCAACTGGTCGAGATCCAGCCCCTTAGCACTGGCGACCTGCTCCAGGTTGTAACTGACCGGCGCCTCCAGATCGATCACCCCCGCCGCTTCCGGACCCACCGCCAGCTTGTCCATGTAGACCAAGCCTCCGGGAGAGAACATGGTTCCCCGCCCGGCGACTGCTATCACTGACAGGGCGCCGGGGCCGCCTCGGGCGGTTAGAGAGGTGCCGTCCACCGGGTCGACGGCGATGTCCATTCGGGGACCCTGGCCGTTGCCTACCCGTTCCCCGTTGTGAAGCATGGGGGCGTGGTCTTTCTCGCCTTCGCCAATTACCACCACACCGTCGAATGGGATGGTGTTCAAATGTTCCCGCATCCCGTCCACCGCTGCCTGATCAACCGCTTCTTTGTCGGCCCGGCCCTGCCAGTGGGCCGCCGCCACCGCGGCCCGCTCGGTTACCTTGGCGAGGTCGAGGGCAAAGCTGCGACCCAGGGCCGGGGTCATCACAGAACCCTGATCACCAAGGCGTCGCCCTGGCCGCCGCCTCCGCACAGAGCCGCCGCCCCCAAGCCACCGCCGGCTTCCCGGAGGGCATTGACCAGAGTCACCACCAGCCGCGCCCCGGTGGCGCCGATGGGATGACCGATCGCCACCGCACCACCGTACACATTGACCTTGTCGAAAGAGAGCCCCAGCATCTGCGCGGACCATAGGGCCACCGCCGCGAAAGCCTCGTTAATCTCCACCATGTCCAAGTCCGAAGGGGAGAGATCAGCCCGTTTCAGAGCCATCCGGATCGCATCGGCCGGACGTTCATGGAGCGTGGCGTCCGGTCCAGAAGACTGGCCGTAGGCCACTATCTCCGCCAGGATCGTCGCTCCGATAGCCTGGGCGGCCGGGCGACTGGCCACCACCAGTGCCGCCGCTCCGTCCGATATCTGGGAGGAGTTGCCGGCGGTGAGGGTTCCGTCCTCGGTGAACGCTCTGCGCAATCCGCCCAGTTTCTCGACGCTGATACCCGGTCGGATACCCTCATCGGCATCGATAGTGATCGGATCGCCGCGACGCTGCGGGACCTCGACCGGTACGATCTCCCGGGAGAAGTGACCTTCTTGCGTGGCTCGAGTGGCCCGCCGGTGGCTCTCCGCCGACCATTGATCCTGCTGAGGACGGGTGACACCCAACCGGGTGTTTACCTCGTCGGACATCTCCCCCATGGTGGAGCGATTGAAAGCGCAAAAAAGGCCGTCATGCAACATCACGTCAACCAGCTTGCCATCGCCCATGCGACGACCAGATCGGAAACCTCGGAGCACATGCGGCGCGTTGCTCATCGACTCCATACCCCCAGCCACCACGAAGTTGGCGTCTCCCAACCGGACGGCGTTGGACGCCAGGCCCACTGCGGTCAGGCCCGATATGCAAACCTTGTTGACGTTGAGAGCGGGAATGGTCATAGAAAGCCCGGCTTTGACCGCTGCTTGGCGAGCGGTGATCTGGCCCTCCCCTCCAACCAGAACATGACCAAGAATCACTTCGTCCACCTCACTGGAGGAAATGCCAGACCGCGTAACCGCGGCGGCGATGGCCCGGGCGCCCAGGTCAACCGCTCGCAGTGGTGAAAGTCCCCCCAGATAACGCCCGATCGGGGTACGGGCAATAGAGCATATGACCGGATTGCTGGAAGTCTTCATCTCCCAGGAGGGTAGCTAAGTGGGCGCTCGCTTCAGATCCGGATGAGGGCTGATTGGCCGTAACCCATAGGCGTTGTGATTTGTCTAAAGGTCCTATAGCGGGAAGCCTTCTTATCAAATTACTTAACTTGGATCACGTCGGAATAGCCGTGCACGATCTCGACCACACCTTGGACGAGTACCGGATCAAGTACGGCGTGACGCCCCTCTACCGGGAAACGGTCTCCTCCCAGGGCGTGGAAGAAGCGATGATCCCATTGGGCGGGTCTTTCATCCAACTGCTCCGACCCCTCGGACCGGATACTCCCGTAGGGCGCTTCCTGGACACAAGAGGTGAAGGAGTCCATCATCTGGCCTACGCGGTAGCCGATATCGAGGCCGCCTTGGGTCACCTGAAGGCTCAAGGAGCGAGCCTGGTTGACAGCGAGGCCCGCCCCGGCGGCGGCGGCACTCGGATAGCCTTTGTCCACCCCCGTGACCTGGCCGGGACCCTGATCGAACTGGTGGAGCCCTCTGATGATTGATCTGATCGAGATCAAAGGCGGAGCCGGCGACTATGAAGCGGCCGTGCTGGCGGCGGTCCTGGACCAGATGAGAAGACGGCGGCAGAACCTGCGAGCTCGCCGACCACACATTTCCAAGCCTCTTTCGGCCTGGATGAGAGCCGGTTCCCTCACCGCCGCCGATCCCATGCCACGCCCCGATCCAGGCTCGAACGGAGACACTGCCCCCACCAAGGCGACCGAGACATCCTGGCTCTAGCTGCGTGCTCAACAGCGTCCTCGCGAAACTGTCCGGGCCACTACGCTAAGGAGAACTGGTTAGCTAGGAAGTAATAACTTGACGTTGACATTCGCAGAAGAAATCATCCTGCTCCTGCTGCGAGACCATGACGGAAGATTCGTCCGGGTGCCGAACTGGTCACTGGAGTACGCCATGGCGGGAGGAGTCTTGATGGATCTGGCTATGGAGAACCGGATCGACACCGACCTTGAGAATCTCATCCTGGTCGACTCCACTCCGGTCGGCGACAACCTTCTGGATCCGACTTTGGCCGAGATAGCGGCCGATGAGACACACCCTACCCGGCACTGGGTGGAACGGACGGTGGAGCGCGCCGACGCCATACATCAGGAAGCTCTCGCCAGACTGGTGGAACGCGGCATCCTCGAACAGCAGGAGAAGCGCTTTTTGTGGGCGTTTCGGTCCCGCCGCTATCCCCTGGTGGACGGGAGGGCCGAACGAGAGGTGAAGTTGCGCATCATGGAGGTCTTGTTCTCCGATGAGATCCCCGACCCTCGTGACATCATGCTCATCTGTCTTGTCGACGCCTGCGGGATCTTCAACGAGCTACTGTCGAAGCAGGAGCTCGGCAATGCGGCCGACCGGATTGCGCAGGTACGCCGGATGGATTTGATCGGGCAGGCAACCACCCAGGCTATCAGGGACATCGAATTCTCCATTGCCGTCTCTGTGCAACCGCACATGTATTGAGGGTCCCCGGCTTCACGCCCGCCAACCGGCCCAAAGAGACCGCACTTCCCTGCTCCCCAACCACCAGGACACCGCCGCGAACACCAAGGCCACGGTTGCTCCCCCAGCCACAAAGCCGCCCAGAGCTTCGGCTATAGACCAAGCGGCGTCGTCAGAGAATAGCCGCGCCATCCACCACCCCGCCCCCGCGGCCACCACCCCTGCCGCCACGGATCGCCCCAGACTCATAGCCAGGCGGTTGCCCTCCGCTCCTCGACCCCGGACCCAGTAGAGAGTCAACGTGACGGCATAAGCCCCCATCGACAAGACGCTGGCCCAGACCAGCCCCCCGGCGTCCCAGGCGGCGACCATCACCATAGAGAGCACCACCGCCATCGCCGCGGCCCCGGTTCCGATCAATACCGGTGGCCACATCCGGCGCTCGGCGTAGAAGGAACGGGCGATCACCTGGTGTAGGCCCCAGGCGGGGATCGCCACCGCGTAAACCGCCAGTAGCTGAGCAACGGTGGCGGAATCGGCGGTGCTGAAGGCTCCCCATTGGAACACCAGCCGCACCCCGGGACTCCCCACCGCCAGCACGGCAGCGGCAGCTGCGGTACCGAGGAACAAGGTCATCCCGGCGGTCCGCAGGGTTGTCTCGGTCAACTGCCGTCTCCGGCCGGCCGCCGCCAGAGACGCCAAGAAGGGAAATGCCGCCACCCCGGCCGCCTGGGCCACCATGCCCACCGGGACCATATTCAGCACCCGTGCGAAGGAAAGAGCGGAGATCCCTCCCTCCCCGGTCAGCTGGCCGAAGAACCTGACGAACTGTTCATCAAGCACGGCAACCGATTGGGCCAACATCAGCGGCAAGGCCAGAGCCAGGTAGGTCCGCACAGCCGGATGCTTCCACGCCACCCCCTGCACCAGCCGCAATCCCACTCGACGCGCCCCCCACCACTGGATCGAGAAGTTTCCAATCGCGGCGCCGACCAACGCTCCCCACACGAACCCGTCGGCGGGTGGTGGGTCAGCCAGGGCGGCCCCCACCAGCCCTCCCATGATTATCGCCAGGTTGTAGACGATGGGGGCTGCCACCGGCACCAGGAACCTGCGGTGGGCGTACTGGTAAGCCATCAGCAGCGACCCTCCAACAAAGAAGACCTGCGCAGGCAGGGCGATTCTGGTGAGCCGGATCACTTCCGCGAGTTGCTCGGATGACAACTGGGGATAGATCAGATCCAGAAGAGGAGTCGTCCACACCATCAGAACGGCTGTAAGCACAATGGTGAGGCCGGTCACCACTCTGAAGACAGCCACAAATGCCTGGTTGCCGCCGGCCACATCGTCCGATTCCAATCGGGCGGCAAGGATCGGCACGAAAGTGATCGTCAAATAGCCGCCAGCCAGCAGGTAGTTGAGCAGATCGGGGACCAGAAAGGCGGCCCGATAGACATCTCCCACGGCATTGACCCCGATCAGGGCGGCCAGCATCGTCTCCCGGGCAAGCCCCAGAACCCTCGACAGTAAGACACCCGAAGAGACCACCAACGCCGCGGCGCCCATTCCCATGGCCCTGCCCTTCATGATCCCCTCGGCTGCCGGGCATTCGATGCAGTTGCGGCGACTGCCCGTAACTCCTCCAACACCCGGTCGGGCACAGTCAGATCTCCCCGGCCAACCCCCAGCCCTATCTGCGGCTTGAACCGCCCGTGATAGTCCGAACCGCCCGCAGGAATCAGCCCGTGCCGCCGGGCCAGTTTGGCGAGCGTCCGCCGGGTGGGAGGCTCGTACGCACCGTAGTAGGCCTCCATGCCGTCCATTCCCTGGGCAGCCAAATCGCCAAGCAGGTCCGAGAGGTCACCGCCCTCCAATCCCAGGGTGAGGGGATGGGCCAGAACAGCCACTCCACCCACTGCGTGGGCCAACCGGATGCCCTCATCCGGCGCCAACCGGTATCGCTCGGCGTAGGCGGGGCATCCCCTGCCCAGGTACCGACTGAACGCCTCCTGAATATCAGCTACATACCCCTTCTTGGCCAGCAGGGATGCAAAGTGGGGCCTTCCGATCGTTCCTTCACCACCTTCTTGCTTCACCTCCTCCATGGTTACCTCCACCCCGAGGGACTGGAGATGCTCAGCAATCTGCAGGTTGCGGCGCATCCTGGCTCGGCGCACCGGCGCCAGCCGAGAATGGAGAAGATCGGGACGGCGAACCAGCAGCACCAGCATGTGCATGGCTCCCCCGCGCCAATCCAAGGACAACTCCACTCCCCTGACCAACTCTATGCCGACTCGGGAAGCAGCCTCTCCGGCTTCCTCCAGGCCTTGCGTTGTGTCGTGATCGGTGACGGCAACTGCTGACAGTCCCAGGGAGGCGGCCGCCTCCACCAGGTCAAACGGCGAGTCGGAGCCGTCGGAGGCCGTGGTATGGGTGTGGAGATCGACCCCCATCACCAAAGCCCGTTCAGGACCCGACGGTTATCTCCACCGATTCGATATAAAGGGCTTCCCGGGGAAGGCTCTGCTCACCGGTGGGAGACAGGGAGGTCGGTATCTGGGCGATGAGATCCAAAACATCCAAGCCTTCGGTTATGCGACCCAACACGTTGTACTGCGGGTTGAGGAAAGGGGCGTCGTCCAGCATCCAGAAGAACTGGCTGCCGGTGGTGTTCTTACCGGCGTTGGCCATGGCCACCACGCCTCGGTTGTATTGGAACTCCTCAGGGGGGAATTCGTCTGCGATCTCATAACCGGCATCCTCACGCCCGGTGGCGGAAGGATCGCCTCCCTGCACGACGAATCCCTCCAGGATCCGGTGAAAGACCATGCCGTCATAGAACCCTTGCCTGGCCAAAAAGACAAAGGAGTTGACAGTCTCCGGATTGGTGGTTTCCAGTTCAATGACCACCTCTCCGCACGAGGTCTTGACTCGGGCGGTGACCACGTCTGCGGGGAGGATTCCCTGGGGTTCGAAACCCTCAAAGCTCATCGGCCGAAGCTGAGCAGGTTGATCCGCCTGGCAGGCGGTTGGTCTTTCCCGGTACTCCTGGTAGGTGTCAGACAACTCCACCGACGCATCTTCACCTTCATCCTGCCCTCCACCCAGGTTGCAGACCACCAGTACGGTGACCAGGACAACCGCCATACCCAACCCGATGCCCAGTCTCTTAAAGTTTTCCTTGCGGGACTGCCGTTTTTGCTCCGCCTGCAGGCGTGCCGCTTTGGCGGCCTTCTGGCGCTGTCGCTTTTGATTACCCACCTACAAGTTTCTCCATGAGATCTACTCGCGGCCCGGCGCCGACCCACGACGTTGGCGGCGTCTGCGAATCGGCCTGTACCGTGCTTCATTCTACGCTGCTGTGGTGCGCCGCGAAACGGCCCCGGCGGTGGACGAGCCTCCTATCGTGGTCTGCACCTGCCTCCTGTTCCGCCTAGTGGGAGTTAGAGTCCTTCCTTCGGAGACAGCGTTGCCGGACAAACCGCGGCAGCGCAGCGGCGGAAAAGCCGTAAGATTGTGCTGGTCCTCTGTACCTGTCTTGGATATGTCGCGCATCGTACAAAAATTCGGCGGATCCTCTCTCGCCACCCCTGATCGCATCAAGAACGTGGCGTCGCGGGTCGTCAACGCTCGGCGCACCGGCGCGCAGGTGATGGTGGTGGTCTCCGCCATGGGCGATACCACCGATGACCTGGCGACGCTGGCCCGGGAGGTGAATCCCAACCCACCGGCTCGGGAGATGGACATGCTGCTCACCGCCGGAGAGCGCATCTCCATCGCCTTGACCGCCATGGCCATCGCATCCCATGGCGTGGAGGCAGTGAGCCTCACCGGCAGTCAGGCCGGCATTCTCACTGATGAGACCCATGGCGCCGCCAAGATCCAAGGAATAACAGGGGCGCGGGTAACCGACAATCTGTCAGAGGGAAAGGTGGTGATCGTCGCCGGGTTCCAGGGAGTCAGTCCCCGGTCGAAGGAGATAACCACCTTGGGCCGTGGCGGTTCGGACACCAGCGCGGTAGCCCTGGCGGCCGCCTTGGAAGGCGACGTGGCGGAGATATACACCGACGTGCCGGGTGTGATGGCCGCAGATCCCCGGATCGTCCCCGAAGCACAAAAGCTCGATGAGGTCTCCTACGAGGTAATGATGGAACTGGCCGCCAGCGGCGCCGGGGTGCTCATTCCCCGGGCGGTTGAGGTAGGACGGCGATACGGTGTGCCGATCCACGTACGATCTTCCTTTACCGACTCGCCGGGCACCTGGATAAGAAAGGCAACCGAGATGGAGAGCATGGAACAAGCCATAATCAGCGGCATAGCACACGACGCCTCGGAGGCCAAGGTGACCCTGAGGGAAGTCCCCGATCAACCGGGGGTGGCGGCCTCCATCTTCGAACCCCTGGCAGCGGCGGGCGTGAACGTCGACATGATCGTGCAAAACGTTTCCCGAGACGGTCTATCGGACATCAGTTTCACCATTCCCAAGAGTTCCTCCGAATGGGCGGAGGAAGTCGTCAGATTGATCGGGCGCCAAGTGAAAGCCTCGGCTGTGGAGATACAGCATGACATCGCCAAGGTCTCCCTGGTAGGAGCAGGGATGAGAACCGAGCCGGGCGTGGCGGCGCGGGTCTTCAGGACATTGGGCCGGGCAGGAATAAACATCGAGATGATCTCCACTTCAACCATTAGGATTTCCTGCGTGGTTGATCAGTCCCAGATGAACCAGGCCGTGCAGGCGCTTCACCGGGAATTCCGGCCGCCCATGATCAAGAGCGAACGGGGAGTATGACCGTCGACCTGGCGGTAGTGGGCGCCACCGGGGCAGTGGGCCGGACGGCACTTGATATCCTGGCCGACCGCAACTTCCCGATGGGCAATTTGCGCCTCTTTGCCTCGGCCCGGTCGGCTGGGCGGAAGCTCTACACCGCCTGGGGAAAAGTGGAGGTGGAAGACCTGGATAAAGCCGACCCGCAGGGAATTGATCTTGCCATCTTTTCGGCTGGCGCTTCCCGGTCAAGAACACATGCCCTGCGATTCGTGGAAGCCGGCGCGGTGGTTGTCGACAATTCCTCCTGTTTTCGGATGGATCCCGCCGTGCCCCTAGTGGTGGCCGATGTCAACGATCACGCTCTCCGTTCGCACGGGGGGATAATCGCCAATCCCAATTGCACCACCATGGTGCTGATGATGGCGGTGGCGCCACTGCATCGGGCCGCGGGACTTCGTTCGATGGTGGCCACCTCCTTTCAGTCGGTGTCGGGGTCCGGGCAAAAGGGAGTGTCCGAGCTTTCCGGTCAGATCGAACATTTCAGAGGGGACCGCTCCGGCTTGGTCCGGGGAGGGTGGGTCGATCCGGGCGGAGAGGTCTACGGCCGTCCCATAGGATTCAATGTCCTGCCGCTGGCCGGATCCGAGACAGACAGTCACTACACGGACGAAGAGTGGAAGCTGGTCAACGAATCTCGAAAAATCCTTGAGCAACCCGAACTGGTGGTGGAGCCCACCTGCGTGAGGGTGCCGGTTATGGTGGGCCACGGCTTGGCGGCCTCGGTGTGGTTCGACCGGCCGGTCAGCCGTTCCGAGGCCCTGCAGATCTTGTCAGAGGCCCCCGGTGTGGAGGTCTGGAATCACATGCCGCCCACTCCACTGGACAGCGCCGGTGGAGACCAGACGTTGGTAGGCCGCGTCCGGGAGACCGTCGGATCACTCGGAGGACTGAACCTGTGGGCTGTGGGTGACAACCTCCGCAAAGGCGCAGCCCTGAATGCGGTTCAGTTGACCGAGCGACTGCTGCTCCAAACGTAGGCGCTCCCCGGGCAGCGGGGCAGGTTGTGGGGCGTGGTGGTCAGAACGCCCACAGACGGGGAATGAAGATCACAGACAGCACCCAGAAGATGAGGTTGAGAGGCACCCCGGCCCGCAGGAAATCGCTGTACTTGTACCCTCCGGGGTTGTAGATCATGGTGTTGGTCTGGTAGCCGACCGGGGTTGAGAATCCGGTGGAGGCGGCGAACGTGATGGCCATGAGGAACGGCCGGGGGTCCACGCCGATTTGCTCGGCTGTGGAGATGGCTATGGGGGCCAGCAACACTGCCGCCGCCGCATTGCTCATCGTTTCGGTCATGATGGCGGTCAGCAGATAGAAAGCTGCCAGGATGGCCACCGGACCCGAGTCTCCAACCAACGCCACAGTTTGCTCGGCCAGCCAACCGGCCGCACCGCTGTTGTGCATGGCCACCCCCAGGGGAAGTACGCCGGCCAGCAGGAAGATGACCTGCCAGTTGATGGCGCGGTAAGCGTCCTCCGGTTGCAGGATCCGGGTCATTACCAGGGCGACACAACCGAGGAGGGCGGCCACGAGAATAGGCAGGACATCGAACGCTGCCAACCCCACCACCACTACGAGAATCCCGATGGCCAACGGCGCCTTGTGTCGCAGGACACTGCCGGGTATCTCATTCAGAATGATCAGATCCTCGCCGCGCCGGAGATCACGAATCTGGGCCTCGGGGGCCTGTATCAGCAGGGCATCCCCCAGGCGGAGTCTGACCGAACTGAGTTTGTCGTTGATCGTCTCGCCCTTGCGCTGCATGCCAAGCACCAGCGCCCGGTAGCGGTTGCGGAAGTCGGTTTCCTTGAGGGTGTGCCCAACCAGTCTCGAACCGGGTGCCACCAAGGCTTGCACGACGCGAAGATCCTTGCTCTGCAGGGTTTCGTCGCGCAGTTCGAAGTCGGCGTTAATTCGCAGACCCATGGTTCCCCGAAGGCGGATCAGGTCGGGAAGAGACCCGCGGACCAGCAGTACATCATCGGGTTGGAGGGTCCTTCTCAAGGGTGCCCACCCGTCTTCCCCGGCGTTGCGCACCCTTAGAACGGTTATGTCGTGATCCTCTCCAAGCCTGCTTTCCACCACGGACTTTCCCACCAGGGGAGACCCGCCGCGAATCCTCAGTTCGGTGATGTATTCACCCAACTGATAAGTAATCGACAATTCCGGGGCGGGGCGGGCCGGCAACAGCCATCGTCCGAATAACAGAAAAAACGCCACTCCGGCTGCGAATAACACCAGGCCCATCCGCGTGAACTCGAACATGCTGAACGCTCCGTAGCCCGCTTCCTCGGAGATCGCACTGACCAGCAGGTTCGTGGAAGTCCCTATCAGGGTGCAAACACCACCGAACTGGGAGGCGTAGGAAAGGGGAATCAGGAGTTTCGACGCGGCGATTCTCCTTCTGTTGGCGAGGACGGTCACCAAGGGAATGAACACGGCAACCGCGGCCGTGTTGTTGACGAAAGCCGACATGACGGTGACCGTCACCATGATTACCACCAGCGCCGTGTAGTGATTGCGGCTGAAGCGCACCATCAGCCGACCCACAGTTGCGGTGGCGCCGGTTTTCTGCAACCCGGCACTGAGGACGAACATGGCAGCCACGGTCATCGTAGCCGTGTTGCTAAACCCCGAGAACCCCTCCCCGATTGTCACCAGTCCCAGGACCAGCAACACTCCGAGACCCAACATGGCCACGATGTCCAAGGGGTACTTCTCGGAGACGAACAACACCACGACCCCAACGAGGATCGCCATCACTATGAGACCTTCGCCCGTCATTGCGATGCCAAATACCGAACCGTGAGCAACCCTAACTCTGGGTAAAAATGTCCACTCCGAACAGTCACAAGGGTAGCGGTGGGGAATGGGCGGCAAAGCCTCGGTCACTGAATCAGACAAACCTGGGAGACTTGGTCGGCCCGGTCAGTGGGAGATGGGCCTGTCCCCGCCCCGGTCGCCCCAACTAGGCTCGCAGGCATGACTGAATGGATTACAACTTCCGACGGAACCCGGATCGCCTATCACGAAGTCGGCGCCGGCACGCCACCCATCCTGTTTGTACACGGCATCTACGGCAACCGGCTCGGTTTCGGCTTCCAGGAGCAATACTTCTCCCCCACCCACCGTTGCGTAGCAGTTGATCTGCGGGGCAACGGCGACAGCGACAAACCCAACGAGCCCTATTCGATGGCACAGTACGCCGATGACGTGGCGGAGGTCATCGACCACCTGGGATTGGGGCGGACCGTGCTGGTGGGCCACAGCATGGGTGGCCAGGTGGTCATATCCGTCGCCGAGCGCCATCCCGACCTGGTGGCGGCCGTTGCCAGCCTGGACTCGCCCAGCAACATCCCCGGATGGCAGGATCGCTTCCACGGGCCCTTCGATCACCTCATGACTTTCGACGGACCCTACCGGGAGACGGTCCGCTCCTTTCTAAGCGCCGCCTACCTCCCCACCGACAATCCCGAGTGGGTGGCAGGCCTCGAGGAGCGCCTGGCGGGCATACCCGATCACGTGATTGTCAGGGCTTGGCAAGCGATGAGCGCCTACTCCCCCACAGAGTCCTTGCGCCGCATGAAGTGTCCCTACCTGTACATCGACAGCGGCCAACCTGACATTGACCTGGACCGCATCCGGGAACTCTGCCCGCAGTTGGCGGTAGGCAAAACGGTGGGCGCCGGGCACAAGGCTCTGCAGGACGTGCCCGATCAGATCAACGCCATGCTCAACCGCTTCATCCAGCACGCCGACGGCATCGCCGCCGAGATGATCCGCACCGGCGGCGTCTTCCAATACAACTTCCCAAAGGCGTGACATCCATTACCGGAAGGAGTGTTTGCTCATGACTGAATCGTTCATGACCTCCGACGGGAAACGGATCGCTTACCACCAGGTAGGCGCCGGCGACCCGGCCATTGTCTTCATCCACGGCGCGTACAGCAACCGGAGGGGCTTCGGCTTCCAGGAGGAGTACTTTTCGCCCAACCACCGCTGCGTGGCAGTTGATCTGAGAGGTAGTGGCGAAAGCGACAAACCCGACCACCTCTACACCATGCCCCAGCATGCTGATGATGTGGCTGAACTCATCCGCCATCTGGGATTGCGACGGCCGGTTCTGGTGGGGCAGAGCCTGGGCGGCCAGGTGATCATCTGTGCTGCCGCTCAACATCCCGACCTGGTCGGGGCCATTGCCAGCCTGGACTCACCCAGCAACATCCCCGGATGGCACCAGCGTTTCCATGAACCCTTCGACCATCTGATAGCAGAGGGCGGTCCCCTACGGGAGGCGTTGCAAATGTTCCTAAGCGCCGCCTACCTGCCCACTGACGACCCCTCCCGGCTCGGGGGAATGGCCGACCGCCTGGCTGAAGTTCCCGACCATGTGATCTACAACACTTGGCATGGCAAGAGTGATTTCGATCCCGGGCCGGTGCTGCAGGGAGTCAAGTGCCCCTATCTCTACATCGACTGCGGCCAGCCAGACCTCGACTTCGATCTGCTCCGGGAACTGTGCCCCCAGGTGGTGATCGGCAAGACGGTCGGCGCCGGGCACAAAGCCCTCCAGGACGTGCCGGACCAGATCAACGCCATGCTCAACCGATTCATCCAACACGCCGACGGCATAGCCGCCGAGATGATCCGCACCGGCGGAGTCTTCCAGTACAACTTCCCCCAGAACTGACCCTCACCAGGAGAACCGACCCCCACCAGCCTCCTCCGGCAACCGGGCTCCGCCCCATGATCGGACGCCTCCGCCCCCAACCGCCAGTGGTCAATGCAGAATTCACTGCGCTATCCCTGCGGTAGGATTCTCTTCCCGGTAACATCGTCTGCGTGACAGGCGGGTACCTGAAAGGGGGGTTGTGAGGCGTCGCAGGCGCGGGAGAAACCGTACCGAACGGAACACCAAGAAGATCCCGCCGATGCCTTACTGGTGGGATAGCAACTCACTTCGGTGGTCGGGGAGGCGATCCAAGCGAGGCCCGGCAACCTGGGTCCCACCCGGCGGAAAGATCCATGTGGCAGGCCGTTCGATCGAGGGTGGGATGGTCTACATCGGTGCCGGCGCCTTGGCAGCGAACGGTCGCGGACCTGAGCCGAGTCTGATCGATCCACGCCTTTCGGTGAACTGGAAGGGGAGAGACCGCACCCGGGCTTCCACCCTTCACAACCCGTCATACAGACGAGCCGACCCCCGCGTTCGGGCCGCCTATCTCCACTGGCTGGCCGGAGGCCGCCGTGACAAGTCCGCCTCCATCGGCTACGTGTTCTTGTTCTTCTACGGTCTCGAACGGCGTCTGTTCGCCGACCTGGGGGCCGACCTTCACCACCCCGAGGTGGAGATCATCCTGGCCGAGGTCGAACGCCTCCGTGGCATATACCTCCAAGAGAGTTCATTCGCCAAAACCGCCGGCCAGTTGCTGGATTTCGCAGAGGGAGTTCGGGCGGTGAACACCGATCTACCACCTGTCCCATGGACTTCCGGCCGTGCACGGCTCGGCGTTCCGGCCGCGGTCCGAGTCGGCATCGGCAAGTATGTTTCGAAAAAGTCCCCCATCCCGGTCGAATGGGCTCTCAGCTACCTTCGACACCATCCTGAGGGGCGGCTGCGAACCCCGGCCAAGCGTGTTGTCGACGAGTTCGACGAGTTATTCGGCATACGCTACCGGGCGCGGTTCGGGCGCGGTATTCGGATCCCGAAACCGGACGGAAAGATCAAGCTCTTGTACCGGGCCGCATCCTCTGGATTCGACGGAGGGGTGTTCGTCACCCTCGGCAGGATTCCCGACATAACGCTCGAGCCGACATTGATCGACGAACTGAACCGGTTGGCCAGGCAATGCGACGAAGAGTTGGACGCCTACAGCCGTTTGATGGGACGCCACCCTGATCGGGCCGGGACCCCCGCCGCGATCGGACTGCTGCCCCATGTATTGCTCGCCGCCCACGGTGAGTCGATCCTCAACGACCTCCGGGCCTGGACGACGGAAGTACTGGCCGACCAGCCGAGAATTGTGGTTCTCCATGATGAACTGGTGGAGCAGTGGTCGCCGAACCACCCCTCGAAACTCACCAAGACCCAGGCCTCTGCTCTGGCGTTCACGCTCGCCAACATCGGCGTGGGCATCGAACCCGACGTCCGTTTCGGTTCGCCTGCTCCGAGTCCCGGTACCCATGCGGTATTGTTCCCGCTTCCCGAGGGTAGGCGGGGGGAACCCACCGCCTTGTACCGCGCCGCTATGTCGCTGATGTATTTGAGTGCAATAGTCGCCGACGCGGACGGGGACATCAACTCCATCGAACGCCGGTTTGTGGCTGAACGATTGGAAGGGATCACCGGACTCGACACCGCCGACCGGATCAGGCTGCAGGCACACCTGGCATTGCTCGGTGTCCGCAAACCCCGTTTGCAGGACGTCAAGCGAAAGGTCAAGGCGATGGTACCCGGCGATCTGCGGAAATCCGGAACTTTCCTGATCGACTTGGCGGCCGCCGACGGGGCCGTCAATCAGGAAGAGATCGCCGTTCTGGAAAAGTTGTTCGAACGAATGGGCCTCGACCAGGCCCATCTCTACAGCCGCGCGCACACCCTCGACCTCGGAGATGCCGGTCCGATCACCATTGGGGAGAAGAGGTCCGCCACTCGTTGGGAACTTCCCGACCCGCGCTCGCCCGTGACCCTGGACCCCGGGAAGGTCCGAGCCCGTCTGGCCGAGACCGACCGCGTCTCGAACCTGCTGGCCGACATCTTCGTAGACGACGACCCGCCCCCGGAGACGGAATCGAGCGCCCCCGGACCGGGACCCGAATCAATTGTCGAGACCCTGGACGGACCGCACCGACAACTGTTGGACACGCTGACCGCCCGGTCGGAGTGGGATCGTGGTTCTGTCGAGGAGTTGGCGCGCTCCCTCGGGTTGCCCTTCTTGGACAGCGCCCTCGACGTCATAAACGAAACCGCCATCGATCACTGCGGCGAACCGGTCGTCGAGGGAGATGATCCCATGGTGCTCAACACCTATGCCCTCGGAGAGCTGATTTGACAGCCGTCAACCTCGCCACCGGCCGCATCCGTCCCCGGGACCGCGAAGCGGTCATCCAGTCGTTGCGCGCCGGGGTCGTCCCCCGGATCGGCCAGCAGCACATCCAGGTCGGGCGCGCCGATGAGGTGGCTGCCCTCCTCGGCGACATCAACCGGATCGCCGACGGCGGGTCGGCTGTCCGGCTGGTGATCGGCGAGTACGGCGCCGGGAAGTCATTCTTCCTGAATCTGGTGCGTTCCATCGCACTCGAACGCAAGCTCGTCACCGTCCACGCCGATCTCTCACCCCACAGGCGCCTCTACGCCACCGGCGGTCAGGCCCGAGGTCTGTACGCCGAGTTGATGCGCAATCTTTCGACGCGAGCGAAACCGGAGGGGGGCGCCATGCCGTCGGTGGTGGAACGTTTCATCGCCGCCGGCCTGGACGAGGCCCGCTCCCGCCGCGTAGAGCCGGAGACCGTGATCCGTGAACGGCTCGCCGAACTGCGGGAACTGGTGGGCGGATACGACTTCGCCGAAGTGATCGCCGCTTACTGGCAAGCTCATGACACCGGCCGGGAGCAGCTGCGCTCCGATGTGGTGCGCTGGCTCCGCGCCGAATTCTCGACCCGCACCGACTCGCGGAAAGCGCTCGGGGTGCGCACCATCATCGATGACCGCAGCTTCTACGACCACTTGAAGCTGCTCGCCCGGTTCCTCCGTCTGGCCGGATTCTCCGGCCTCCTGGTCTGCCTGGACGAGATGGTGAACCTCTACAAGATGTCGCATACCCGGGCCCGCAACTCCAACTACGAACAGGTGCTGCGCATCCTCAACGACTGCCTGCAGGGTTCGGCCACCGGACTCGGGTTCGTGTTCGGCGGCACCCCCGACATGCTGCTGGACACCCGGCGCGGCCTCTACTCCTACCCGGCTCTGCAGTCGCGCCTGGCCGAGAACTCCTTCAAGCGTCCGGGTCTGGTGGACCTCTCCGGACCGGTGATGCGGCTCGCCAACCTGTCCCCCGAGGACATGTACGTGCTGCTGGCCAAACTCCGGCATGTGTTCGCCGGCGGCGATCCAGACGCCTACCTGGTACCCGACGAGGCGTTGACCGCGTTCATGACCCACTGCGCGGCGCGGGTCGGGGATGCCTACTTCCGCACGCCGCGCACCACGATAAAGGAGTTTGTGGACTTGCTCTCGGTGCTCGACCAGAACCCGGGCGTGGAATGGTCCGATCTGATCGACCGGGTCGAGATCGAGGCGGAGACCAACCCGGATCTGTTGCCACCGAGCAGCGGCGCCGGCCCCCCGCAGCCCGATCGGGAAGCAGCGCCCCACGATGACGACCTCGTCCATTTCCGTCTCTGAAGCCGTCCCCCGGTCTTCGGCGTTCACCCGGCTGCACCCGCGTCTACAACGCTGGATATACGATCAGGGATGGACCTCCCTCCATGACGCGCAGGAGCGCGCCATCGGCCCGATCATGGACGGCGACCGCGACGTGATCATCGCGGCGGCGACCGCCGCCGGAAAGACCGAGGCCGCCTTCCTGCCGATACTTTCGAACCTGGTGGACACCGCCGACCCGACCTCGCCCGACGAACATGCCCCGTGGACCGCTTACGACCCGTGGGCGGAACCGGCGACCGGAACTCCCGTCGGGGTGCAGGCGCTGTACGTGTCGCCGATGAAGGCGTTGATCAACGATCAGCACGGACGCCTCGCACAGATTTGCGACCGGGTGGACATCGCAGTGCATCGCTGGCACGGAGACGTCTCGGCGGCGGCGAAACAGAAGCTGGTGGCCGACCCGTGCGGCGTGCTGCTGATCACCCCCGAATCCTTGGAAGCCCTTTTCGTCAACCGGGGGCCTCTGGCGCCTCGCCTATTCGCCGGGTTGCGCTATATCGTGGTCGACGAGCTTCACTCCTTTTTGGCCACGCAACGGGGCGTCCAGCTGCAATCGCTGATGAACCGACTCGAGTTGGCGATCCGCCACAGCCCGCCTCGCATCGGGCTGTCGGCCACCCTCGGCGACATGGCGCAGGCCGCCGTCTTCCTCCGCCCGACCGACCCCGAGCAGGTTTCGGTAATCGAGTCGAAGTCGGACGGCAGGGAGTTGATGCTCCAACTGCGCGGCTACGTCGCCGGCCCGCCGACGGCCCGCGTGGTGGAAGGGAGCGAACGGACCGCCTACCCCTCTCCGGTCGACTCGACGGGGCAGGCGCAAGAGATCGCCGAGCACTTGTTCCGGCATCTGCGCGGCCATGACAACCTGGTGTTCGCCAACACCCGCAACCATGTGGAGATCTATGCCGACCTGCTCGCACGTCGCAGCGACCGGGAGCGGGTCCCCAACGAGTTCTGGCCCCACCACGGCAACCTCTCCAAGGGTCTTCGGGAAACTATCGAAACCAACCTGAAGGACCGCACCCGACCGGCCACGGCGGTGAGTACGTCCACACTCGAATTGGGAATCGACATAGGCTCGGTTACGAGCGTGGCCCAGATCGGACCACCTCCGTCGGTCGCATCCCTGTGGCAGCGGCTGGGCAGATCGGGTCGCCGCCACGATCCCGCCGTGCTGCGCATCTACGTGACCGAACCGCCCCTCGACGAGCGGTCCCCTCCTGTCGGCAGGCTGCGCTGCGACCTCGTGCAGACCACCGCCATGGTGCACCTCATGCTCGGGCAGTGGCTCGAAACCACCGACGATCCCGGTTTCAACTACTCGACGCTGGTCCAGCAGATCATGTCGGTAATCGCCCAGCACGGCGGCGCCGCCCCTGCCGACCTGTACGGAGCTTTGTGCGGGCCCGGTCCGTTCCGGCTCGTGAACCAGGAGCGGTTCGCTCTACTTCTCCGCGCCATGGCCTCCCACGATCTCCTGATTCAGACTTCCGACGGCCTGCTGTTGCTCGGGACGGCCGGGGAACGTCGGATTAATCACTACCGGTTCTACGCCGCGTTCCACACCGCCGACGAATGGCGGGTCGTGAACCGCGGTAGGACCCTCGGCACGCTCCCCATCTACCAGCCCCTTCGCCAAGGTGTGCTGCTGATCTTCGCTGGGAAGCGCTGGAAAGTGACCCGCGTCGACCGACCGGCGCGCGTCGTGGAGTTGGAGCGGTCGGCGGGCGGCGTCCCGCACTTCTCCGGCGGCCACGGACCTGCCGTGTCGGACCGGGTCCGGGCGGAGATGGTCGCCGTGTACCGATCCTCCGATACCCCGGCATGGCTCGACCCGCAGGCGCGGCGGCTTCTCTCTGAGGGCCGTGCAGCCTTCCACCGATTCCGGCTGACCGATACCACGGTGGTCACCCACGAGTCGGAGGTGTTGCTGTTCCCCTGGGCCAGTGACCGCGCTCTCTACACCGCGGTGATGGCGCTGATGGACCAGGGCGTCAAAGCCAGCGTCGAGGGTCCGGCCATCCGGATCGTCGGGACCGGCGCCGAGGATGCCTCGGCCATAATCGGCCATCTCCTCGACAACCCTCCCCCAGCGCCTGAAGCTCTGGCCGCAGTCGTCGAGAACCGAGAGATCGACAAGTGGGACTGGGTGCTCGACGAGACTTTGGCGTGCGAGTCGGCGGGCGCCCGACTCCTCGACATCGACGGCGCCTGGGCGCTCTTCGCCAAGGTGGCGCCGGACCTGGCCGAACGCCAAGGCGAAAACTCCACAGTGCTCATGGAAATATCCCGTTGACAATGGGTTCGGGCACATTCCAACTCCCCCGGAGTTAGCCCCACCAGACCCGCCGGGCCCAAAGCAAGCCAGAAAGGGCCATCCCCGGCGAGAGCGCCCAATTCAGGCGCTCGGCCCTGGTCGCTTTTGACTCCCTGCGCTCCAAGAGAGGCAATCGGGCATCCACAAACTAACCTGCGGCTCATGACTGAATGGATCACCACTTCCGACAGCGTCCGCATCGCGTACCACCAGGTAGGCGCCGGCGACCCGGCCATCGTCTTCATCCACGGCGCATACAGCAACCGTCAAGGCTTCGGCTTCCAGGAGGAATACTTCTCGCCCAACCACCGCTGCGTGGCGGTTGACCTGCGGGGACACGGCGAAAGCGACAAACCTGATGACGTTTACACCATGGACAGGCACGGAGACGACGTGGCCGAACTGATCGGTCATTTGGGACTGGACAAGCCGGTGCTGGTGGGGCAGAGCATGGCCGGCCAGGTAATCATCGCCGCCGCGGCCCGGCACCCCGATCTGGTAGGCGCTATTGCCAGCCTCGACTCACCCAGCAACATTCCCGGGTGGCACCAGCGCCATCACGGTCCCTATCAACATTTGATGACCCCCGACAAGCCATTCCGCGAGACGCTGGTAGCCTTTCTCAGCTCTTCCTATCTTCCCACCGACGACCCCTCCCGGCTCAGCGGAATGGCCGAACGGCTATCCGAGGTTCCCGACCATGTGATTCTCAATAGTTGGCGGGACAAGGAAGATTACGACCCCTCCCCCACCCTGCGCCGAGTCAAGTGCCCCTACCTTTACATCGATTGCGGCCAGCCCGATCTCGACTTCGATCTGCTCCGGGAACTGTGCCCCCAGGTGGTAATCGGCAAGACGGTCGGCGCCGGACACAAAGCCCTCCAGGACGTGCCTGACCAGATCAACGCCATGCTCAACCGCTTCATCCAACACGCCGACGGCATCGCGGCGGAGATGATCCGCACCGGCGGCGTCTTCCAATACAACTTCCCCAAGACCTGATCACAGCCTCCCCCAACGCGGCTTTGTCCTGCCAGAAGGACGGATGGTTCTCGTGCTGGATGTACAAACTATGCTCCGATCCATGACTGAACGGTTCACAACCTCCGACGGCGTTCGCATCGCCTACCACCAGTTAGGCGCCGGCGACCCGGCCATCATCTTTATCCACGGCGGATTCGGAAACCGAACCGGCTTCGGCTTCCAAGAGGAGTACTTCTCGCCCAACCACCGCTGCGTGGCGGTGGATCTGCGTGGCCACGGCGATAGCGACAAGCCCGACGAGATCTACACCATGGAACAACATGGCGACGACGTCGCCGAGTTGATCCGCCACCTGGGCCTGGGGAAGCCAATCTTGGTTGGCCAGAGCATGGGTGGACAGGTAATTATCGCCGCCGCGGCCCGGCACCCCGAGTTGGTCGGGGCGATAGCCAGCCTGGACTCACCCAGCAACATCCCAGGATGGCACGACCGCCATCACGGTCCATTCGATCACCTGATGACCAAGGACCAAGATTTCCGGGAAACCTTGCGCAACTTCCTCAAAGCCTCCTATCTACCCACCGACGACCCCTCCAGGGTGGCCACTATCGCCGATCGGTTGGCGGAAGTGCCTGACCACGTCATCCTCAACGGCTGGGAGGGGATGATGGGCTTCGACGCCGGGCCGATACTGGCCGGAGTGCAGTGCCCTTATCTGTACATCGACTGCGGACAGCCGGATCTTGATCTTGATCTGCTTCGCGAGTTGTGCCCGCAGGTGGTGATCGGCAAGCCCGTCGGCGCCGGACACAAGGCCCTCCAGGACGTGCCCGACCAGATCAACGCCATGCTCAACCGCTTCATCCAACATGCCGATGGAATAGCGGCCGAGATGGTTCGAACGGGCGGGGTCTTCCAGTACAACTTCCCAAAGATCTAGCAACAACCTACCTGGGTACTGGTGTATGCTGATATCATGCGGCGTATACAGCTATATGTGGACGAAGATCTGGACGAGGCTCTTTCGACCCAAGCTGCGCGATTGGGGGTCTCCCGTTCATCCTTGGTACGGGATGCCGTTAGAGCTTCGCTAAACGACCACCTCGCCACTCACGCCGATCCGGTAGACACTCTCATCGGATGCCTCGACATCGAACCGGATGACGACATCGATGCGGTGATCTACGGGGTAAAGGAGTGAGATTCGCGGACACTTCATTCTGGATTGGACTCCAGGTTGTGCGAGATCACCGTCATGAAGACGCAACGCGGCTGTGGATGAGCAATCGCGGCCCGGTACGGACGTCGAATCTTGTGCTAGGGGAGACATGGACCTGGCTACGGCGGAAGGCTGGCCATGTGGCCGCGGTTCGTTTTCTCTCCACCATCAAGCAGTCCAGCCGAGTGTCGGTGGTCATGGTGACCCCGCCGATAGACGAGCGGGCTTGGAAATGGTTGGAACGCCATGACGAACGGGCGTACTCCTACGTCGACGCCACCAGCTTTGAGATCATGAGGCGAGAGCGCATCAACCTGGCTTTAGCGTTTGACGGCGACTTTACTTCGGCCGGATTCGTGGAACTCCGGCCTACTTCTTGAGTCGGCGCTCGTTCGGAAGAACTGCGGGCGCCCCCTCCTAACCGGCGATGGACATCGCTATGCCAACTGCGACCAGGCCAACTCCCACCCATTGCAGGCGGTGGAGCCGTTCATGGAAGAACATCACCCCGCCTATCACCGCGATCACCCTCCCGCTCTGCGAGAGAATCCCGATCAACCAGGCCGGAGCATAAGCCAAACCGTAGCCGAAGGTCACGAAAGAGATGGCATCGATCACCCCCACCAGGCCCAGCAACCATCCGTTCCGCCAGGTTATCTTTGACTGGCCGCGCTCCCAGTCTTCCAACCGGGAGCGTTTCCCCTCTGCAAGTCGGTTCTGCAGGATGCGGGAGGCGATCACAAAGAAGAGCACTATGTAGGCCACCGTGTAGAAACGTTGGGTGATGATCGTCCAGTTCGAGTCCAGACCGTCACGGATGGGGATCTTCAGACCGGCGTTGGAGAGCGATCCCACCAACACGGCGATCATGGCAAAGACCGGCCCCCAGGTGACCAGTCGGATCTTGGCGCCCCGCTCGATCACCAGCGACGCCAACACCGCTCCCAAGGCGGCGATCGGGATCCCGATCCACTGTACGGCGCTGGGCCTCTCGGCCAGAAGCCAGTAGGAGTACACCACGGTCACCGCCCCCGACAGGGCCGAAATCGGACTCACCACCGACACGGGACCCAGGCGAAGCGCCATGTAGCTTCCCAGAAAGGACCCACCGGCAGCCGCGCCCAACAAGCCCAAGAAGATGATCTGGTCTCTGGTGATCCGTAACGGCACACCTATTGCCAGGGCCCAAGCGATCATCACCCCAAAGGCAATGGTCAGAGTGAAAGTGGTTGACCGCAGAACACCAAAGCGACGAGCCACCACGGCGGTCAATAGGTTGTTCACGCCCAGCGTCACAGCCGTAATCAGCCCGAATACGACGCCGGTCACCATGGTGCTATCCGTCCCGGATGCGGAGGAACACCAGACAACCAGTCGGCCGTGACAGGTGCCTTAGCCTCGAGCCGAATCCGGCTACGCCTCAGACCTCTTGCACTCTTTCAGCACGCGCTGCGCCAGCCGCGCCAGCCACCTTGGAAATGTCGGTGGTGCCGGCGGCCCGTTGCGGCATCCAACTCACCAGTCTGTTGAACATCTGGTTGAGCATGTAGAAGGTCAGAAGCGAATAGCAGGCCACCACGAACGCCACGATCACCAACCGGGCAGTGTTGGTTTCCTGCACGGCAATGCTGGCCATGTGTCCGAGTCCGGTGGGGAACCCCAGGAATTCGGCGGCGATTGTCAGAGACCAGCCCAAACCCGCGGAGAGCAACAGAGCGGTGCGCAATTCCGGCATTGCCCCTGGCACGATCACCTTGAAGTAGGTGTATGGTCGCGACGCGCCCAGCGTCCTGGCGCTTTCAATGAACCGGTCAGGCACGTTGGCCACCGAGTTCATGGTGGCCACCACCAACGTCACCCACACACCGAACGCAATGAAAGCAACGGCACCCCGGAAATTGGCGCCCAAGCCGAACTGCAACCAGGGTATGGCCGCCAAAAGAGGGATCATCCGCAGGAAGTTCATGGGCGCCCAAGCCGTTTGACGCAACACCGGCCAATAGGGAATGGCCATGCCGGTGGCGATGCCCACCACCAGACCGATGCCCAAACCGACCAACAGCCTGGAAAGGGTCATGAAGGAGTGGAAGGCCAACGCCAGGAAAACTGCCGGCCAGGTCCGGGCATGATCACCTATCAAGGCGGGGTAAGGCGCCAGTTCCTCGAACCGCACCTCCAGGTGGAGTATCGGGACCTTGTTGAGCAACCAGTCCCCGGACATCCTAAAAAGGGTGTCTCCGAACACGTAGTCCCATCCAGGAACCAACGGATGTTCCAAAGTCCCTTCCGGGGCCACAATCGACACTATTTGCCATCCCACCAACAACACTGCCCAGGTGATGAAGAACAACGGATTCTTCCGCATCGAGTTCACCAACCTGCGAGGCGCGTTTCGTATGCCCTGACCTATCCTGACCAGCGCCCTCACGGACCTCGAAAAGCGAAGCGCGAAAGGCCAAACCCAGAACAGAATCCCCCACAGGACCAGGAACGCCCAGGTGACAAAGAGAACATCCTCCTGCCGCGTCCAGGTCGTCAGCGGAAAGGTGTCAGGCAGCAGCAGCAGCAGCCATGGCGCCACCAGGAACCAGACAAACCACCCTATCCAGAAAACGCCGGGGTGAAGGGACTTTTTCAAACCGCGGTCGCCTCTTCCTCGGTGATTCCCAGATGTTGGAGGATTACCTTGGTGATCGCTACCGCCTCGGCGCCCGCCCGGACATCTTCGTCGCGGGGACGGGGGAGGGTCACCGGTATATCGTCCACCAACTTGCCTTCAGCCAAGAGGATCACACGATCGGCCAGGATTAGAGCCTCCTCGATGTCGTGGGTAACGAAGAAAATGGTCTTTTGGCTCTCCGCCCACAAATCCAAGAGCACATCATGCAGGTTGCGGCGGGTGAAGTAGTCAAGCGATCCGAAGGGCTCATCCATCAGGATCACATCCGAACCCACCGCCATGGCCGATGCGAGCGCAACCCGCTTACGCATGCCTCCCGAGAGTTCCCGCGGCCAGGAGTCAGCAAAATCGGTCAGACCCACCGCCTCCAACCAATGGGCAGTGATCTCTTCTCGTTCGCTGTCGGGCGTCTTCATGGCACGCAGGCCGAATTCCACATTCTCCTGGACGTGCAACCAAGGGAACACCGTGTCCTGCTGGAAGACCATTGCCCGATCGGCGCCTGGCCCGGTCACCACATCGTCACCCAATCTAACCTGCCCGGCAGTGGGAGGCTGCAGGCCGGCCAGCACTCGAAGAAGGGTGGTCTTCCCGTGCCCCGAGCGCCCCACGACACATACGAACTCGCCGCTCTGCACGTCGAAATTGACATCTTGAAGAGCATTCACCAACTGGCCGGACCGGTGTTCGAACACACACCATAGGTTTTCGAAAGTGACGACTCTTGACATGCTGTTTTCCTCCTTGTTAAAGCCCTAGGCGGCGGCCCGCTTCGGACCACCGGGTTATGAAACGGATTCCCAATACCAGCAAACCGTCGACCACCACGGCCAGCACACCGAGAAACACAGTCAGGGACACCAGTGCCTCAGCAGCACCAAACGTGCCCATCAAAAAACTCCATATCCGGATCAGAAACCCTCCCCCCAACTGTGGCCCGAGCACCTCCACCAAGGCACCCAGTCCCCAGGCACCGGCCAGGGCGATCCGAAAGCCTCCGGCTATTTCAGGCACTGTCCCCCTCAAGTACACCCATCTGAATATGGATCTGGGGGTCCCTCCCAGGGTCAGAGCGGATTCCACAATACCCACCGGGATGTTCTCCGCTGCCCGGCGGCTGAAGAAATACATGAGCAGAGTGGTGTAGAAGGTAATCAAACCGATCGTGGTCAGGAGAGGAATCTCGATCCCGAACCAGATCACGAAGAAAGGGGCAGCGATGAAGATGGGTGCGGTCCCGAAGAAGGAAGCAACCGGTGTCACTACCTCGGCAATCTTGGGGAATACCAGACTGCCCAAACCCATCGACAGGCCAAAGATCGTCCCAAAGGCAGCCCCTATCAGAATGTTCTTGGTGGTCTCCACCAGATGGAGCGCGTACCCGAAGCAGATGTCGGGGATGTCTGCGATCCTCTCACTGGCAAGCTCCGGACAGGCCTGCGTTATATATCTGCTTTGCAATCCCTCGCTGAAAAGGAAGTTCTGCACGAAATGGGTGATGGTATTCCAAGGCCTCGGCATGAAAGTCTGAGGATCATCCATCAGAAAGAGGAGAGGCGAAATGGGCGAGGCCAACCACTCCCAGATCGCGAAAAAGGACACCATCCCCAGTAGCAAATAGATCACATAGGCGATTCGGCGCCGCCGACTGGCGCGCCGCGCCTTTGCTCTCACATCAAGAACATCGGTGTTGGTCATCGTCACTGGAGATCTGGTCCTTATTTTTGGCTTTTACAGGCCAAACGCGGGGCCGGACGGACTGGTCCGACCCCGCGTCGGCTATTTCTCTTGTCTACTCAGACAAAACGTTTCCCGGAACCTAGCCGATAAGGGCGGCCTCGAGGAAGCGCTGTGCGTCGTAGAAGTTATAACGGTCATAGAAGACATGGGCCTGATCCACCAACGCCTGCTGGCTCTCGGAGAGATCCATGTCCATGGCGCGGGCGAACAGATCGTCGGAGCGATCCTGCATGCCCTTCAGGTCGTAATAGAGCTCCTGGGCCAGCAAGAACTGCTCCAAGCCTGCCTGGGTGTCGTAGGTCGCCGACAGCGTCCCTTGAGACTTCAGCTTCTCGATCTGGGTCCTGAACACCGTCTCGGGGTGATAGCTGGGCAGACTCAAGTCCCACAGGGCTTCCTGGTCTTCCCAGTTGAAGGACGGGTCAATCGTGTCCCAGATGATCCCGATGTCTTCGGGCTCCATGCTCAGAGAGCGCTTCTCATTGATGATGTTGGCCTCGATCTCCCACAACTGATATTGAGTGTCGGGATCTTCCAGAGCGGCAAAGATGCGGTTGGCAACGGAGATGACCCGGTAGGCCAAGTCCTTGTTCTCTTCAACCCACTCGCGACGGGCCAGCAGTCCGGTACCACCAACAGTGGACGAAGCGATGGCTGTCTGCTGCGAGAGGGCGTCATGCTCATACATCTGAGCGAAGTTGATCAGCGGATCCCATCCGTTGCGCATCATCTGCACCAGGGTGGGGGCGCCGTACGGCATGGCGAAATCAATCCGTCCGGCAACTGCTGAGAGCTCCACGATTGTGGGGTCGTCAACATACACCGGCTGGGCATAGTTACGCCAGTCGTTGGTGGTAACGCGGATCGGCTGGGGATTGCCGTCAGCATCCAGAGACGGCGTGCCGTCCCTATTCAAGAGCACCAACTGGTTGCCTTCAGCGTCGAGCACCGGGATGTCCTCTTCCACATCTTCCCACCACTGCGGGAGATATGCGAAGAAGGCGTCGGAATACTGCGCCTGGGTGGTGCTGTGCGGCGGGATGTGAACTTCGGAGCCCACCAACTGCTCAACAGCGGCTTGGGCGGCTTCGGGGAAGGTCATCCCTTCATCCATGAACTCCAACGCGGTCTTGGCATCGCTGTCAGGCGACACGAGGATGGCGTAGCCAACGTAGATGTCCGCGAAGTGAATGGGAGGAATGCTCTGACCGAAAGTCTCCAGCGTTCCGAACACTCCCGGCACCCAGCCTTGGGCGACATCACCATCACCGCGCTGCAACCAGGGAACGATCTCCTGGGAAGCGGTGAAGTAGTGATAGGTGGGGGTGTTGGGTGTGATGGTGATGTTCAACTCATCCCACCAGCCCAACTCGATCGGAATCTGCCAGTAGGCGAGGTCGGCGCAGCAGGGGTAGATACCCATGCGCACCTCAGCAGCCCGGACCTCGGGCGCCTCCACCATTGAGGCCATTTCCAGTTCCATCGCAGCCTGCTCTGCAGCCGCCTCAGCAGCAGCCGCCTCAGCAGCCGCCGCGTCAGCAGCCGCCTGAGCCTCTGCCAAGGCAGCCTGCGCCTCAGCATCACCGGCCGCGGCAGCAGCCTTGGTCTCTTCCAGCTCGGCCATAGCAGCCTGGGCAGCAGCCTCTGCTTCAGCAGCCGCGTCCGCAGCCGCGTCCGCAGCCGCCTGAGCCTCAGCAGCAGCAGCAGCCTGGGCAGCAGCCTCTGCCTCAGCAGCAACAGCTGCGGCTTCCGCGTCAGCGGCAGCGTCGCCGTCGCCGCAGGCCGAAGCCAGCAAAGCCAAGGCCGCCATCACTACGATGACGCCTTTAATTTTCTTCATGGGATCTTCCTTCCGCTCGCTTGCTCGTCGTGCTTTGCGCACACGTTTCCGAAGTGGCTTATGTCGGTATGCCGACTCCCGCCTAAATATATAGCAACAAAAAGGACCTAATCCCAAAACAGGCGCCTTTTTTGGCGCCGGGAGCGGGGTTGCTTCTGTTTTTGATCGTGGAGTCGGGTCTATCCCGCTGACCGCAATCCGGCAGACACCTGCCCTGGAGTTAAGGGAAGTTGGTTGAACCACACCCCTGTGGCGTCGAAGAGCGCCGCGGAAACCGCCGGCGCCAGGGGGACAAAGGGCATCTCCGCCATACCCCGCACACCCCATGGGCCACGGGGATCTGGAATCTCCACAATGACGCTCTCCACTCGCTCCGGGATATCACCGATGCCGGGTATCAGATAGGTACTCAGGTGAGGATTGAGGATCTTTCCCTGTTCTGTGACAAGCCGCTCCGTCACTGCATAGCCATGAGCTTGAGCCACTGCCCCTTCGACCTGACCCTTCACCAAGCCGGGGTTGATGGCCTTGCCGACATCCACCGCGCAGACCACCGACTCCACCTTCAAGTGGCCGGTGTCCACATCAACGGTTACCTCCACCGCCTCAGCCATCCAACCGTATGCGAAGTTGAGTTCACCGGCGCCGGTGTGAGGGTCGAACGTCTCGGTGGGCGGTGGAACGAAGCGGAACTTGCCCAGTGCCGGACGATCTCCCTCCAGCCAGCGTTTCTGGGCTTCCTCCGTAGCGCCCAGAATGGAGTTGCCTGCCATCCAGGTCAATCGGGAAGCAGAGGCCGACCCCGAATCGCCTGTGTAGGCCGTGTCGGAATACCGGGTCTCGACCACCCCGACATCCACCCCGGCCGCTTCGGCAGCCATCTGGGCGAAGGCCGTATGGGCGCCCTGTCCTACCTCGGCGCCGCTGTGATACAACACCACCTTCTCCACTTCTTCGTCGCCCCACAACTCGACGGCCGCCTCGCATCGCTCTGGGAAACCGAACGAGAATCCGACATTCTTGAAACCACAGGCAAAACCCCTCCCGCGGCGCTGCCGGGATGCATCGGCGGGCAGGGACCTGAATACCGGGAAGGGAGCGGTCACAGTTTTCGGGGGATCCTCCCATGCCGCCCGGTCGGCACAAGCCTCGATCACTTCGGGAAGGCTTACCACCGATGGAACCGTGGTTCCCCAGTGACCGATGTCACCCTCCCTGAAGCAATTACGAAGCCGCAGTTCCACGGGATCCATTCCAAGCTCCACGGCCAGGCGGTTCATCTGGCCTTCGGCTGCCATGGCTCCTTGAGGGGCCCCGAAGCCCCGGAAGGCGCCGCCGGGAACCGAATGGGTGTACACCACCCGTGAATCCACCTTCAGATTGGGAACCCGGTATGGCCCGACCGAACAGAGATGCATGTTGCCCATGACCTTGTCGGAGGTGTAGTTGTAGGCGCCCGCGTCCATCCACCCCTCTGCCTCCACAGCGGTGAGAACACCTTCGCGGGTTGCGCCCCAGCGGGCATGGATCACTGCCTTGTGACGTTTGTGGTGCCCCACGATGCTCTCCTCACGAGACCACACCGTCCGCACCGGTCTACGAATTCCCTTACGGGCCAGCTTTTGCACCGCCAGTGCCATCACGATCTGCAACGACATGTCCTCCCGACCCCCGAACGCTCCTCCGATGGCCGGGTAGATGACCCTGATGCGTTCCGGTTTGAGATCGAGCGCATGGGCGATCTGTTCCTGGTCCTCATGGGTCCATTGCCCGGCGATCTCAACGGTGATCCGGTCCTGGGAATCCAGGTAGGCCACAGCCGCCTCCGGTTGCAGATAGGCATGTTCCTGCAGGGGAAGGACATACGTGCCGCTCACCTCCACATCGGCAGCCCGCCACCCCCCCTCCATGTCTCCCACCCGGAATTTGAGATGCTTGTAGGTGTTGGTGCCCAAACCGTTCTCGGGATGCACCAGCACCGTGTCGGTGCGGGCCGATTCCAGATCAGGGACCAGCGGAAGGTCCTCCCATTCGACCCGCAGTCGCTTGGCGCCTTCTTCGGCCTGCTGCCGTCTCTGCGCCACCACCACTGCGATCTGGTCTCCCTCCCATCGGCTGACCTCAGAGGGGACCTCACTGCGGTTCGTCGCCCCCACCCCCACCAACACCGGCTGATCGAAGCGGGTCAGCCCGTATTCATTGATCGGAACGTCGGCGGCGGTAACCACTTCGATCACCCCGGGCGCCGCCATCGTGTCGGAGACATCCATCGCCACCATCCGGGAATGAGGACGACCGCTGAACACCACTTTGGCATACAGGGCGTCCCCTCGATGGATATCCGCCGGGTAGAGGGCTTCCCCGGTGGTTTTGGACGTGGCGTCGCGGCGGGGCGCAGAGCTACCGATGCTCACGGCATCTCTCCCGACGCTTCTGCGACTGCCTGAATGATCGGGTAGTAGCCGGTACAGCGACACAGGTTCCCGCTCAGAGCGGTCCGGATCTCTTCTTCCGTTGGATCGGGGATCTTCTCCAAGAGCTTGGTGGCTGACATCAGGAAACCGGGGGTGCAGTAGCCGCATTGAACGGCGCCGGTGCGGCAGAAAGCGGACTGCACAGGGTTGAGTCCTCCGTTGGCGAGGCCTTCCACGGTAACGATCTCCGCCCGGTGGGCCCGGGGAGCAGGAGTGAGGCAGGAGAGGGCGGCCTCCTTGTCAAGAAACACCATGCATGCGCCGCATTCTCCCTCCGCACACCCCTCCTTGGTTCCGGTGAGAGATGTTCCCGCAGCCGGCCCCGCCACATCCCGCAGCCAGTCGAGCAGGGTCAGATCTCCACCACTGCGGGTGACGATCGGTGTCCCGTTAACCACCGCTTCGATGGAATCGCCCTCCTGGTGAGAATACGCCTCGTTCAAAGTCGGCTGGTCGGAGACGCCGAACTGCACCGGGCGGGAAGGAACCGCCTGCCGTTCGTCACCATCCCTAATAGCGGTCAGCGCCCGGCGAACCATCACCTCGGTTGTCCACCTCCGGTACTCGGCTGTTCCTCGAAGGTCGTCGATGGGTTCTATCCCGGCTGCTGCGGCCCGCGCCGCGGACACGATGGTCTCTTCATCCAGTTTCCTGCCCAACAAAGCCCGCTCGGCCCCCCGCGATCGCACTATCACCGGAGCAACGCTCCCCAGAGAAATCCGGGCCGAGGTGACTAAACCCGCGGGGTCCGCCTCGACAACCAACGCCATATGCACCACCGATATAGCCTGCGCCATCCGCAGTCCCAGCTTTACGAACAAACCGGACTGGTGGCGGGCAAGCCCGGGAAAGATGACCGCGGTCACCATCTCGTCCGCAGCCAATGTGGTGGAGCGGAAGCCGGGATAGAAGTCGGCCAGGGCCTGCTGCCGTTCGCCGCGTTGGGAACGAATAGTCAACCTGGCGTCCAAGGCGTTGAGGGCGGAAATGGTGTCGTTGGCGGGGCTGGCGGTCACCAGGTTCCCCACCACCGTGGCGCGGGCCTGCAGGGGAGGAGCTCCCACCTCCATCGATGCCTGCGCCAGTGGAAGAGCCCTTTCCCACAGCAGTTGCGAAGCGACCACATCGGCATGGGTCACCAGGGGACCCAGGTGGATGTCTCCATTGAGGTCCTCTTCAATGTGATCGAGACCTCTGATCCGGGAGATGTCCACCAGCATGTGCAAACCCTGCCGGACCCCGCGGCGGACTTCCAACACCAGGTCGGTCCCCCCTGCCACCAACCGGGCTCCTTCCCCGTGGTCGGCCAGCAACGCCAGAGCTTCCTCCACGGTGGAGGGCGACTCGTAGCGGTCGGTTAGGTCGGATCGGTGCTGAACGTCGTGCAAAGTGGCTATCCCTCCGTCTTCGAACTGTTGTAAACGAGGCCGCCTCCCCCCACATAGTCTTGCAGCACGGCTACTGCTTCGGCCCGCAGGACATCCTCCACTACCCCGATCCCTCGCCTCTGGAACCCCTCCACCCAGTCGGACGGTCGGTTACCTTCATCGAAGCCCACTGCTCGGGCATCTTCCTCACGAGCGCCGATCACCACCCGGGAGACTCCCGACCAAGGGATGGCCCCCAGGCACATGGCGCAAGGAGAGCAACTGGTGACCAACTCGGTGGGGCCCTCGTTGCCTTCGGTCAGGTCAAAGTTCCCCAAGGCCTGTCCGGCCAGACAGATCGCCACCACCTCGGCGTGGGCAGCGGCGGAGGTGCTGGGAACCACCCGATTGACCCCCAGCGCCAGCGGACGGCAGGTCTTGAGATCGAACACAGCCGCCCCAAATGGGCCCCCGGTTCTCTCCGCCACGTTGCGACGGGAAAGCTCCACAGCCAATGCCATCCGTTCCTCCCGGGTGGGGAAAGCCTGGCGCGGGTCCACTAGTTCATGAGTCCAAGGGGGAAGATCCCAACGCATGCTGACCGGGAGTGACAAGCCCATGCTCGACCCTATGTCCCCCCTCCCCCATCGGCGTACTCTCGGAGCACCGCCACCGCCTCGGTTCGCAGGACATCCTCTGTGACCGCTACTCCCTGCCGCTGCAACTCCTGCACCCAGTCGGGAGGTCGGCTGCTCCCGCCCAAGCCAAGCGACCGGGTGTCCTCCTCGCGGGCTGCGATCACCAGACTGGACACTCCCGACCCGAGTATCGCTCCCTGGCACATCATGCAGGGGGCGCAACTGGTCAGCAACTCGACCGGTCCTTCGCTTGCCGCCCTCAGATCGTGGTGCCCTCCTGCTACACCGGCCAGGCATACCGCCACCACTTCGGCGTGGGCTGCCACGGTAGCACTCGGCGCCACCACATTGACCCCCACCGCCATGAGACGGCGTGTGGACAGATCGAAGACGGCCGCCCCGAACGGATCGCCGGTTCTCTCCGCCACGTTGCGACGGGAAAGCTCCACAGCCAACTCCATACGCTCCGACATAGTGGAGAAGCGTCTGTGGGAGCGCGCCAGGTGTTGCGCCCAGCGGGGAAGATCCCAACGCATGCTGACCGGGAGAGGCAAGGCCATCCTTCAGGCTCCGGACGCCGCGATTCGATTGAACTCCTCGATCAGCGGGTCGATCCTCTCACCGGCGCGGCGGATGGTGTCCCAGTATCCAGAGTCATACCATTGATCTTCCAACTCTGAAGCGGACTTTCCCTGCTGCTCAACCCAGGTGAAGTATTTGAGGCTGTGGATACGTCGCCGCCTCGGATAGTCCAACTCCGCCATGTGATCGGTGGAGGCCCCCATCAGGTGGCGGTGGTAGATCCCCGCTGCATCAGCGGTGCTCAACTCTCCGTGGTCTTCGGCCAACTCCACCAGGCGACTTCGGTAGAGGTCCATGGAGTCGGTGAGCACTGTGAACACCAGGTCTCCCCTGCCCAACTCGTACCACTTGGCCATCTTGATGGCCGACAGCAGATTGGCCGCCCCGGAAATGCCCAGCAAGTCGAGCCTCTCGATGACATCGGAGGAGACTCCCTGGGAGGCCAGATAGTCCTGCCCGGCCGGTTCATTGAAGAGCCGGATCAGCCCCAGAGGAGCGGTATCATCGATGGCAACCACCATGTCGGTGTTGCGCACGTTGTGGATCCAGGGAATGTGCTTGTCCCCGATCCCCTCGATGCGATGCTCCCCGAACCCGCCCTGAAGCATGGTGGGACACTGCAGGGCTTCCCCTGCCGCGATGCGGCTACCTGGGAATCGTTCTTTCACATAGTCGCCCGATGCCAGCGTTCCCGAGGAACCGGTGGTCAGCGCCACTCCGGCCAACCGGTCACCGGGACCCATTAGTTCCTCCGCCAGGTCGGCAAAGGCAGGACCGGTCACCGAGTAGTGCCACAGGTAGTTTCCGAACTCGTCGAATTGGTTGAAGATCATGATGTCCCGGCCCGAGCGGCGCAACTCCCAGCATTTGTCGAATATTTCTTTGACGTTGCTCTCCGAACCCGGGGTGGCGATCACCTCGTCGGCCACCTTGTCCAACCACTGGAAACGCTCCCGGCTCATTCCCTCCGGGAGGATGGCGATGGAGCGGCAGGACAGAATGCGGGAGTCATAGGCGCCTCCCCTGCAGTAGTTGCCCGTGGAGGGCCAGGCCGCCAGTTGGCGCGTCGGGTCGAACTGGCCGGTGACCAGACGCGGCGCCAGACAACCGAAAGCCGCCCCGACCTTGTGTGCGCCGGTCGGGAACCACTTTCCCACCAGGGCAACCACCCGGGCGTCGCACCCGGTCAACTCCGGAGGGAACTCCATGAAATTGAGTCCCCCGAACCCACCGCCTCGTTCCACAGGCTCATTCCGCCAGGTGACTCTGAACAGATTGGCGGGATGCAAATCCCATAGCCCGACTCCGGCGAGCTGCTGTTTGATCGAGGAGGGGGCCGACTGTGGGGTGCGCATCTGGGCAAACGTGGGAATAGTCAAGCCCAACTCACCTGCCCGGCGAGCCACCCGCTCCCGTACCTCAGGAACGATGGTCAGATCAATCATGGCTTCTTTACCTTTTGTTAAAGGACGCTCCTTGATAGCTTACCCACCGAGAAATGGAGGTACCAACCCCCCGTTAGGTGTCCAGGAAGTGGGCCGCCAGGCGGTCGGCGAGCGCTTCGATCTCCGGATCGACCATCAACGGCCCCTCCCCGCTCTCGGTCACCGCCCTCATTGCGGCGTCGATGTCCTTCAGCCCGTTTCCGGTGCTGATCACCACCACTCGCTCCCCCTCTTCCACAAGACCCTCCCAGCGGGCCACCCTCAAGCCCGCCATGGCAGCCGCCGCGGCCGGTTCGGCGAACACCCCCATGCGTTGGCCCATGGTCACCATTGCGGAAAGAATCTGGGAGTCGGAGACCTCCACGAATGCTCCACCGGTATCGGTGACCGCAGCCATTGCCTTGAAACGGTCCCGGGGAAGGTCGGCTGAGATGCTGTCAGCCACTGTGTCTGCGAGGATCGGCGGCTTGGTCATCAGGTCTTCGGCGTTCTTCCAAGCCTGGACCATGTAGGAACTGCCCGCTGCCTGGGCGCCGATCAGCCTGGGTACCCGGTCCGTCCATCCCAGCTTTTGCAGGTCCGAAAAGCCCTTGTGAACTCCCCCGATGATGGAGCCGTCACCCACACTCACCACCACCACGTCGGGGACCTGGGATCCCAATTGTTCCCAGATCTCGTAGGAGACGGTCTTCTTTCCTTCCGTCATGTATGGATTGAACCCCGTGTTCCGGTTGTACCAGCCGTATTCCTCGGAGGCCCACAGGCAAAGATCGAACGCTTGGTGATAGGAGCCGTTTACCAGCGCCACGGTGGCGCCGAACGAGAGCAGTTGGGCCACCTTCGGCTGAGGGGCGGTAGCCGGCACGAAAATCACGCTGGGGATCTCCGCAGCCGCGGAGAGTGCCGCCAATGCTGCCCCGGCATTGCCGGTGCTGGCGGCAGTGATGATGTCGGCGCCCTTTTCTTGTGCCTTCAGAATCGCCATGGCCGAGGCCCGGTCTTTCAGGGAGGCAGTTGGCTGGCGCCCTTCGTCCTTTACCCACAGGTTTACTTTCAAACCCTCGCCCAGAACCCTGGCAGGCAGCAGAGGTGTTCCTCCCACATGGAGGGGAGGGGCGTCCGCCTCGGGGTGAACCGGCAGTAGGTGTCGGTAACGCCAGATCGAAGAATCGGGATCGCCGCAGATCTGCTCGGGGCTGGTCAGGGTGGCCAGATACTCATAGTCGTAGGCAACCGACAGGGTGGCCGCCCCGCCGTGATCGGGACACACATAGTCCACCTCTTCGGCGGGATAGAGTTTTCCGCACAGCAGACAGGACAGCCCCAGCACCGACCGGATCCGTCTCGCCGGCCCTACCATGGATCGAATTCCTTCAATCCCCGACACCCACTGGTGTTGTGAAGCGGTGTCGAACAACCTTCGGCCATGGTGCTCCTGCTTTTACCTGAAACCCTGTCAAGCCGGGTTTCGTCACCCGATGATATATGAAGGTGGAAACTGCGGGAGCCGGCCTTCATAAAGGTCGGTAGACTGCGGTTTCGGCGGGACGTGGCGCAGTTTGGCAGCGCGCAGCGTTCGGGACGCTGAGGTCGCCGGTTCAAATCCGGCCGTCCCGACCACTCATCTGAGACATTGTTAGGAAGGCGTGACCTCTGCTTCGGCTGCAGCGTCCACCCACACCGCCAGCCGGGAGATTCTCAAGCGATCCATGGCCATCACCCGGAAGTTGACCCCGTTTATGGTCACTTTCTCGTCAGGCCGGGGTATCTTGCCTGCCAGGTAGAGGTACAGTCCGGCAACCGTGTCGTACGGCCCGGTCGGAATGGGCCGTGGAACCAGTTCCGCCAATTCCTCCATCGGGAGCCTTCCCTCCACGACCCAGCGACCCGAACCGGTTGGGAACGCCATTGGTCCGGCGGGATCGTGCTCGTCCTGGATGCCCCCCACCAACTCGGAGACCAGGTCCTTGGCTGTTACCACTCCTTCCACCCCACCATGTTCGTCGATCACCACCGCCAGGCTGATCCGGCTCCGTCGCATCATCATCAGGGTCGACAGGATCGGGTAGCTCTCCGGAACCGCCAGCGGATCACGTATGAGTTTCCCAGGGGCAACAGCCTCCGGGGCGGCCGGGTCCTCGTGTCGAAGCCAATCCTTCACATACAAGACCCCGACCAGGTCATCAAGGTCCCCACGAGATCTCACCACCGGATATCGCGAGTGACTGGTTTGGGCGACAGCCTGGCGAATCTGTTCGAAGTCGACCGGCGCCTCCAGGGAAATGACCTCCAGGCGGGGTGTCATCAACTCCCGCACCGGCCGGTCAGCCAACTCGAACAGCCTCTCGATGATCTCCTGCTCAGCGACGTCGATCTCCCCCGCCTCCACGCTCAGTTCGGCCAAGGCCACGATGTCCTCTTCGGTGGCGGGGTTCAATGGCTCCGAGCGGACTCCCGCCAATGCCAGAAGTATCCTGCTCACCCCGGAGAAGACTCTGGCAATGGGGTCAAGACCCCGGGAGATCACCCACAAGATAGGGGCCACGCTCCACGCATACCTCTCGGGGTGGCGGGCGGCAATTGTCTTGGGAGTGATCTCGCCCACCACCAGGATGACCGAGGTAAGCACTCCGGTGGCCAGCCACGGCCCCCACCGCTCTCCGGAAGCGGCGTCGCTCATGGCGGTTATCACATCCACTGCCAGGATGGTGGCCAGCGAAGCGGCCAAAATGTTCACGAAATTGTTGGCTACCAGCAACATGGCGAGGGTTTTCTCCAAGCGCTGCACCAGCAGCAGGAACTTCTCCCCCCTCTTGCCTTCCCGCGCCAATTGGGGGCCTCTCTCGCGGGGCAGGGCCAAAAGGGCAGTCTCGGAACCGGAAAAGAATCCCGAGGCCACGATGCACATGCAAATCCCAGCCACGGCAGCGATCTGGAAGGAGGTCACGACTGTGGTTCGGACCCCACCTGGAAAGTAACAGGTGTGCTCACCTCATCCAGGACCGACCGGAGCTGGAAGGCGGTAAAGGGTTTCAGTACCCATCCGGCGGCGCCCGCCCGGCGGGCAAGGAAGGCGTCGGCTTGGCGATCCAACAACATTATGACCGGCAGGGGCGGGACGGATTGTGCGGCCCTTTCCTCCCTGATCGCCCTGCAGATGGCCATACCTCCCATGCTCCCCACCTGCATGTCCACCACCACTATCGACCCCTTCTCACCGGTGGCTATCCGCTGGATCGCCCGGTGAGGGTCGTCGATAACGGTTATCTGGTAACGGGTATCATCGGTGGCCGACAATACGTCGTTGCGAACCCAGGGGGCCTCGGCAACTACAAAGATGCTGGTCATTTCAAATAACAAGAGTACCGGTCCCAAGGCACTTCGGTTTCCCCGAAAACGGTCGGGTTGAGGAGCCTGCACGTGAGCAATGGCGCTGGTGTGAAGCGCATCAGGCTCCTGTTCGGAACCGCGGTGACCGTCTGGGCGCTTGTAATCCCGCTCAATCTGGCGATGGCCAAGACCCCGCCCGACACCATCGAGTTGGTGTCAGTGGAAGGGGCCGTTCACGATGCCACGGTCCGGTTCGTGCTGGACGCCATTGACGATGCCGCCCGAACCCGGCGGCTCGACCATACCGGTCTGGGAAGAGTGGAACTGGTCATTCTGATGATCGACTCTCCCGCAGTGGTGGCAGATCCCCAACTCTTTGCCGAACTGGTGGAGGTGGTCAGGAATCCGCCCCTACCGCTGGGCGTTTGGGTGGGACCGGCGCCGGCGGTGGCATACGGAGGCATGGCACAACTGGTCTCTGTGGCGCCGATCAGAGCCGCTGCCCCAGGTGTGGAACTCGGTCACTGGCAACCCACACTGGTGGGTGAGCAGGATGGATCGCCTCCCCTCGAAGGTTCTTACACAACCAGTTCCGAGGTGATAAGGGTGGACGGCCCCATCGCGGGACTCGTGGACCTCTCCTCGCCTGACACGGCTTCCCCCCGCCAACTCCTCCAACTCCTGGATGGGACCGCCTTCGTGCTGAAAGGTGAGACGGTCACCCTGACCACCACCCGACCCTTCGTCTCCGACGACGGAACGGAGGGCGTGACAGTTCTCGAGACCGTGCTTCGCCGCCCGGGACTGGGGACCCAGTTGGTGGGTTTGTCCACCCGTCCGGAGGTTGCCTTCTTCTTCCTGATGGCCGGGCTGACTATCGCGGTGTTCGAATTCTACGCGGTGGGTCCCGCGGTAGGGGCGGTCGTGGCAGCACTCTCACTGGGCCTGGGGGCCTATGGTCCGGCCACCCTGCCCCTGCGATGGTGGGCTCTGGTGTTGATGTTGGCGGGGGTGGGTTTGCTTGCGTCCTCTTATCAGCGAGGCGGTGTGCTGTTGTTGTCTTCCGCCGGCATGGTTGCTGTCGCCGTTTCCGGTCTCTTCCTATTCGACACCGGCCCCCAGGTCACCCTGGGCTGGGCAGGATGGGTCCTAACCGTGGCAGCGGTTGCTTTTTTCTTCCTTCTGGCCATGCCCACCGTGGCTCGGGTCCGGTTCAGTTCACCCTCCCTGGGAAGAGAAGAACTGGTGGGAGAGAGAGGTGAAGCCGTCACCGAACTCGATCCCGACGGCGTGGTGGAGGTTGCCGGAGGAAGGTGGAAGGCCACCACCCATCGGGCCGCCACCTTGCTGGCTGGAGACCCGATCAAGGTCGCCGCAGTAGACGGAGACACACTGGAAGTGGCGCTCGCCGACTAGGAATCCGGGAAGTTTCTCTTGACATCCCGCTTCAAGCGCTCTAACTTCTACTGGAACTCGGAAGCGGACGGAAGGTACCCCCCCATGGCCGGCATGAATACCAACTGGCAGCGTCAGGCTCTGTGCAAGGGAGTTAGATCAAGCCTCTTCTTTCCACCAACCACCTCCGAGAAAAAGGACGAAAAGGAGAGGCGCGAAAGCCGCGCCAAAGCCATTTGTGGCAGATGCCGGGTAATTGCGCCGTGTCAGGAATATGCCCTAACCCTCAAGGAACCCTATGGCATCTGGGGTGGAATGAACGAGTCTGAACGCAACCTCACGCTGGCACGGGCCGCCGCCAGTTAGGAGAGACAACTCGGAGGCACTAACCAGCCACAAACGGCCTCAGATGCCAAAGGCCCTACCGTCATCCGGAAAAGTCGGTCGCAAGCGCAAGAAGGGATCGGACGTTTGGGATGTCCTTTCTTGGTTGGATGAATTGTTCTAAGAGACTTCTGCTTCTGATAGTCTCTGAGGAATGGCCGACCCGGCCTGCCGGAGGTCTGGTGTGATCGGTACTATCGCCTCCGGCAATCCGACTTTCAAGGAGGACTCGTGCTTTCTTTCAATGACCTGAACTGGCTCGCCATTGTGGTGGCTGCCCTGGTGTTTTTCGCAGTTGGGGCTGTGTGGTACCAGCCCAAGGTGATGGGAAGCCGATGGATGAAGGCGGTTGAGGTGGACCCATCGAAGGCTGCCCCCAATCCCTGGATATTCATTGGGACGTTCGTCGCCTACTTCCTTATGGCCATGGTCCTGGCAATGCTTGCCCAGGGGATGGGCGCCTCCTCTTTCGGTGACGGGTTGGTTCTGGGCCTGTGCACCGGCGTGGTGTTCGTGGGAGCGCAAGCGTGGGTCAACGCCAGTTACGAGGGCCGGTCCATGAACCTGGTGCTGGTGAACGGGGGAGTTGGGGTGATCGGCCATGTGCTCATGGCTGTCATCGTCACGCTCTGGACTTGACAACCCGGACTCGCATCAACCCGGCAACGGTAAGGGAACTTCGATCGAAGCGGGTCCGCGTTTAGCTGATAGCGAGTCCGCCTAGCCGCAGCATGCGTCCATCGACTGGTCCGACCAGGGGTGATCGGACTCGGGCATCTCCCCCTCTGGCTGCCCGTTTCGCCCCCCGCACTTGGAGCACACCCACACCTTGGGCGTTCTGGCCCCCGGAGGCACCAGCGACCGATACCCATGATCGCAATCGGGGCATCTGATTAGCAATACCGGCATGGTTATTCCTCCCCTGCAATGCCGGAAGCGGTGGCCAGCAGGCGGGCTTCAGCGGCGTCGATCCGAGCGGAGACGTCCGCGGACCACCTCCTGGCACCGGCCACTTTCTCCTCCACCGACCGGCAATGCTCCATAACTCGGGAGGGGGCGGAGGAACCGGGCGCGTCCCGGAGAGCAACAAGCGCCGACATGCCTTCTATCCCAGCCAGCACCGCCTCGAAGTCCGCATCGCTATTGGCGCCCACCTCCTGCGCGGCGCGGCGCAGGTCCTCCCCGGTCGGACAACGCCCGCCCGCCGCATCGACACCGGCCACGGCCCGCGCCACCACCCGGTAGGCACTTCGGTAATCAAAACCCAGACCTAGGACAAGGCGCTCCGCCCAGTCAGCGGCCACCGAGTAATTCTCGCCGGCCGAGTCTGCCAGTGTCTCAACATCGACTTCCATGTCCCTCACCACCTGGCCGCCCAGCCTCACCAGCCGGCTGGCCATCTCCACCGCGGAGATCACCTCACCATAGGCGTATAACCAGTTGTCAGTGCGGGCCGAGGGGGTTCTCTGCGTGGCCATCAGCCCGGTTACCTTCCCGATCAGGGTCCCCGCTCCTCCCCGGATCACTGACAAGGCGTATGGGTTGCGCTTCTGAGGCAACAACACCGAAGCGCGGGAGGAAGAACCTGCCAGCCGTATGTAGCCGAATTGCGGACTGGCGAAGATCTCGAGGTCCTCAGCCAGCCGATCCAAGGTCAACACCGCCTGCCACGAGGCCAACGCCGCGTCGACCATCACATCCGCCGACCACATCCCATCCCTGATATGCCCCAGAGGCTCGTCGAAACCCAATCGGGAGGCAAGGCGATCCCGGTCAAGGGGTATGGTGGTCCCCCCCACGCCACCGGACCCGGCGGGAGACCGATTGACCCACCTGTGGCACAACTTGATGCGTTCCAGGTCACGGGTGGCCTGTTCAGCAAAGCCACACAGGTAATAGCCGAAAGTGGAGGGTTGGGCCGGCTGTAGGTATGTGGTGTCGTTGTAGACAGCCTCCGCAAGTCCCTCGCCCTTTGCGACCAGAACCGTGGCCAGGTCAGCGACCGCTTCGTGAAGGTGCAGCAGCCGCTTTCGTAGCGCAATACGCAAGGCGATTCGGCCTGCCTCTCGTCGGGTGCGACCGGTGGGCAACCATCCCGCCACCGCTCCGAGCCGTTTCTCCAGTTCCCGCTCCCGACTGTTGTAAGCATCCCCAAATAGGGAGTCGTAAGGAAACTCGTCAACTGGCGTCGACCAGAAAGCCAACAATTCCCTGCACAGGCGGCCGGCAGTTCCTGCCGGGAGCACGCCGATGGCGTCTAGTTCCATCACATGGGCCAAGTCGGCCAAGGACAATCCCTGATGTAGGAATGCCGCGTCCGCCAACTCCAGGGCGTAACCGGCCTCCACCAGCCGCGGCGATGGCCCCGAGGCCAATAGGCCTTCGGCCCCCAGATAACCGTCGGGGGGCTTTGTCATGTGGCGGCACTCCCCACAAACAGACTGGGCACCCCCCCGGTCACCACAAACACCACCGGCCCCTTGACCTGGTCGGATCGCTCCACCAACGCCGCCAAAGCGGGAGATCCGAACTCGCGATCCAGGTATATCCCTTCGGTGTCGATCATCAGCCGCGCTGCGGCGCTGACTGGTTCAGGCTCGGGACAGAGTGCATCCAAGACGGTCCAATCGACCGGGGGCCTCTCGTCCACTTCCAACAGATCAAGAGCGGCGTCGGACATGGAGACAATCCGCTGCCGGCATTCTTCCACGGGGCGATGCACAGAGACTCCCACAATGTGCCTGGGGCGTCGATCCGGCCTGCGATGTCCGGCCACCAGGCCGGCCTGGGTCCCACATGACCCGGCGGCCAACCAGATCGTGGGAACCTCGATGCCTTGAAAAGCCAATTGTTCATCCATCTCATCGACCGCCATCACATATCCCAACGCACCGACCGGACCGGCCCCACCCCGGCCCACCGTGTAGGGCCGATGGCCCCGCTCTCGAAGATGCGAGGACACTGACTCCAGCAGTGCGTCCACAGAATGACGCGCCGGGGTGCCGGTGAAGGTGATTCCCACCCCTGGCAGGCGTTTGAGGAGTCGCAAGCAACCGACCTCCGGCGCCTCGTGCGTGCCGAATAGCACAACTTCGACCTTCAGGCCGCGGCTGCGGGCGGCTATGGCAGCCATGAGCACCCAGTTGGAACCCGGACCACCTCCCGTCACGAAGTAGTCGGCCCCTTCGGCCAAAGCATCTCCCAGCAGGTAGTCCAACGGCCTCGCCTTGTTTCCCCCCAGCCCCAGTCCGGTTAGATCATCCCGCTTGAGCCACACCTCCAACCCCAAGTCCTCCGACAGCCGAGGGGCCGGCGCCAAAGGCGTGGGAAGGGTGGCCACCGGAACCCGAGGGATCAAGCACTCTCTCCCAGCACCCGGTCCACGAAGTCCGGCGCCGCTCCCAGCACCCGGTCCAGGTCAAAGAGGCCTTCTATCCCCTCCCGATCCAAATGTGCCGTCACCCTCCGATCGGCCAGCAATGCCTCGACGAACCCCACTTTTGATTCCACTCCCTTCATCGAGGCTTCGTAAACAACGTCATGTGCGGTGTGCTTGCCGATCCTGTCGGCCAGCGCCCGCATCACGGGTTCGCCGAACACAAACCCCTGGCGAGCCTCGATATTCTCCATCATCCGCTCCCGGTCCACCACCAGTCCCTCCAACAGCACCACTGCGAACCGGGTTGCCGCCAGAGTCATGGTGCATGCCTGGGGGAAAGCTATCCACTCCGCTTTCCACGACCGCCCATCCCGCTCATGCAACTGGATCATGGCCTCCGTCATCACCGCAGCCTGGGCCCTCACCAGGCGGGCCAACGTGTCCAGGTGCTCGGAGAACTCGGGATTGCGTTTCTGGGGCATGGTGATGCTTCCCACCGTGCCCGGGATGAACGGTTCTCGGACCTCCCCCAACTCCAACCTCTGCAATTCCATGATCTCGTTGCCGATCTTGGCAATGGTGGTGACCGCCATCGCCAGCAGAAGCACGAATTCGGCGGGTCTGTCTCGGCTGGTTATCCATGAGATAGTCGGAACCCCCAGGTCCAGGCGCGCCGCGAAGGCTTCCAGCAGTGGCCCGGCCTCCTGTCCCCAGAACTCCATGGTGCCCAGGGCCCCGCCCAACTGCACCACCTCCCATCTCCTCCTGCCCTCCCGCAACCGCTGGCGATGCCGCGCAAACTCATCCGCCCACACCGCCGCCTTGAACCCGAACGAGATCGGGATACCCGGTTGAGCATGGGTGCGGCCCAACATGGGAGTGGTACGATGTTCGGCGGCGTGAGCCCGTGCCGCTCGCTCCAGCCTTGCCAAGTCCCGCTCCAAGAGATCACCCACTCTCTTCATCACCAAAGCCGCCCAGGTGTCGCTCACATCCTGGACAGTGGCGCCGTAGTAGACCCATTCCCGAACCTCGGAGGGGAGTTCCTCCCTCAGGTAACGAATCAGGCCGAGAGTGGAGTGGCCGGTGGCCCTGGTTCCCTCCCCCACCCGATCCAGGTCAAGCTCCATTCCATCCAGGTGCTCGCGGATGGTCCTCGCCGCTGGTTGCGGCACCAGCCCAACCTGGGCTTGGGCTTCGGCCAGACATGCCAGTATCTCCAACCAGGAGGTAAACCGGGCCTCTTCTCCCAGTAGTTCCCTCCCCTCATCCGACGCCCACAAGTGCCCGTAGACGGTGGAGTCCCCCAGGTAGATGGTCATCCTACGGCAACGGCTACCTGATCCACCCTCGCCAGCCATCGCAAGGCGCCCCGGACCTCGTCGAGGTTGGCGCCCCATGGCACCACCGCTCGCCCGTCGGCCAACTCGGTCCCCCTTTCCAGCATGCAGCACTTCACCAGCCAGAGACCATCGGACCCGGCGCCGTCCAACCGCTTCTTGGGACAAATGTCCACCTGCGGCGGCTCATCGCCGTAGAAATGACGATGGAACTGCAGCGAGCGTTCACATCCGATCATCACCCAGTCCGAGCGGGACGCCGGTCGGGTGTCCAAGAAAGACAATTCCCCCGGCAACTCCAGATTGGCCCCTCTGCACGGCACCAGATAGGAATCGGAAGGCGCTTGTTCCGCCAACTCGGAGAACGTAACCGAATCCAGTACCAATTCGATTGGCGGCAGGTCTTCATCGAAAGCTACAACATGCTCAGCCTGTGTCAGCAGTTTGGGCGGCACAGGGGGTGTCACTTCTGTTACATGAATCCGTATGGGAGAGGGCTCCCAGATGAAGTTGATGTGTTCGTACATGCCCTTCACCAGATAGGCGGAAACCCCCGGTCGCGCATTGCGGCGGGCGGCGCCCGCCAGGGCGGTGGCGTTGCCGCAGTCCACGGTGGGATCCTCGATCAAAAGGGTCTGATCGGGACCGGACCACACCGCCACATCCAGCACCGGCACGAACAGATCGTCTGAATCCGCCCGGGCGACCGCCGCAAGCCCCACTTCATCGCCGTGAACCAAACCGACGTAGTCGGTACGTCTGTAGACCTCCCGACCCATCAGGTAGTCCATCATGAACTCCGGGTCCGGTGTGCGATCGACATGCTGCACCGATAGCCCGCGGTACGGATGCGCCCGTGCGTTAGGTGAGGGTCTCTCGGCTAATGCCATGACCATTCCCCCAGGTAGCGGAAAACTCTAAGTGTAATGGGAGGCCCTCCTGCCGGTAAGGGCGGGGTGACCTCCCATCCTGTAGATAAGTGTTTAGGGTTTAGCCGCCGAGTTCCTTGCGGACTATCTCGGTTCCGGACACCAGGGCGTGCAGTTTGTCCACCGCGATGTAGCGCTGCAACAGGATCAACCCGCAGTCGGTGGTGACCCCCAACTTGTCGGCCGGAACGTACTCCAGAAGCCTTCGAATCCGATCGGCAACCTGCTCGGCGGTCTCGGCGATGGTCGACTTGACGTCGATCACTCCCGCCCAGAAGCTCACGTTGTCCGGCAGCGGATGCTCCCTGATCACCTCCAGCCCGGACAGGTCGTCAGAACGCCGACCGCAACTCTCCAGGTTGAGCACATCGAAGTTGCCTCCGTAAGCCTGGGGGACGATGGCAGCAGTGGCGGCTGGGGCATCGCCTTCCCGGATGGTCAGATCGAAGATCTCCCCGGCCGCGGCGGTTTCATCGGGGTAGTACGCCGGCGTTCCACCCCAGTTGCCCCAGCAGATGTGGACGATGATCTGGGCGTTCTTGACACCCTGCACGGCCCGGTTGAACGCCTCGATTGCCCAGTCTTCATAGAAGTAAGGCCAGGTGAACTCATCCAACTGGATGAAGTCGATGCCCATGGCGTCCACTTCCAAGATGTCCTCGTTGATCGCATCGGCGATCGCCATGGCCCGATCGTGTGGAGCGTCGTAGTAAAGGTCGTTGGTGGCCTGGGCCAGCACCTGGATGCCTGTGTACTGGATCTTGGTCGGTTTGTTGGTGGCCCGCTTCAGCGCCCGGGCCTGCTCGACCATCACCGCTCCGCGGCGCTTCACCTCTTGGGTGAGAGTCCCGGCATGGAGCCGACTGTAGATGGGGAATCCCAGGAAGCCGCCCTTCAGGTCGTAGCCGAGACGTTTGTAGTAGTAGTACAGCGCCTGATCGGCGTAGTTATCACCGTGCAGACGCCCATCGGTAATAATGTCTAGCCCAGCATTCTCCTGATCGGTGGCCAGGGATGCCATGGCGTCCTCCAACGCCTCCCTCACGAACGAGTCGGGTGGTTCCTGGTCGCCGGTCCACTCTCGCGCCACATGGGCGTCCCACCACCGCGGATTGGGATAGTTTCCCACCATAGAGGTGGGGATCGTTACCTCTTGACCTCTGATCTGCATAGATCCTCCTTCACTCAAAAGCCGGTACGGCATACGTATCCACTAGCAAACTCCGATCAGTCCAACACCTCCTTCCGCAACCCGGCCAAACGCATACTACATACCGAGGGAAGAATGGGTTTGGCCAAAGACCGTGAGTATCCCCCGTCCTCATCTGCTATCCGGTAGTCCAACCACCATCCACCACCATGCCATGACCTGTCATGTAGGCCAGCCGGTCGGAGGCCAGCAGCGATATGGCATCGGCGATATCCTCGGGTTGCCCCACCCGGCCCACGGGGACCCGAGATTCGATAGCCGCTCTCAACTCGGGCTGGTCGAGACGCCAAGCGGTCATGGGAGTCTCCGTCATCCCCGGGCATACGGCGTTGGAACGGATCCCGTCTGCGGCGTAGTCCAAGGCGATCGACTTTGCGAGCATCAGCGCCGCCCCCTTGGAAACCGAATAGGCCGACCTACCGGGGAAGGGATTCAAAGCCGCCACCGACGCCACCGTGATGATGTGCCCCGAACGGCGAGGAATCATCGACCGCAGCGCCTGCCGGGAGCACAGGTACAAAGCCCGGATGTTCACCGCCATGACCCGTTCCCACTCCTCGTACGGTGTTTCATGAAGGCGGGTTGCTTCCGCCGAACCCGTGATTCCGGCGTTGTTGATCAACACATCCACGGGTCCCAATTGCTCCTCAACAGCGGAGAAAGCCGCCTCAACCTGCCGGGGATCGGAGACGTCAACTGCCATGCCCATTCCATCCCCGGCGGCCTCCGCGGCTCGTTCGCCTTGGATGTCGAGGACCGCCAACGTAAACCCGTCCCGGCGGAGCCGCTCACAGGTGGCCCACCCGATTCCCGATCCGCCGCCGGTGACAACAGCCACGCTCATACCACATCACCACCTTTCAACTCGATCTCACCCTAGCGTGGGCTCACACGCCGACCGGTTTCCAAGACCGCCCCCTCCCTAAGATGGCCCCTATGAACAAACTAGAAGGGAAAGTAGCTCTGGTAACCGGTGCGGGGGGATCGATTGGCAGGGCTGCCGCTCGACTATTCGCAGCGGAGGGCGCATCCGTGGCGGTGGTGGACATCGACATGGCAGCGGCTGAGGAGACGGTCGGTCGCATAGATCAAGACGGGGGAAACGCATTACCCCTGGCGGCCGATGTGGGGTCGGCCGATCAAATCGGGTCGGCAGTTGATCAAGCAGCTGAGGTCCTGGGTGGTTTGGACTTGGTCTACAACAACGCCGGGGTGGGCTCCCGGGGCTCGGTTGCCGATGCCACGGAAGCCGATTGGGACCGTTGCTTCGATGTCAACGTCAAAGGGACTTTCCTTACCTCCAGGGCTTCCATACCTTATCTCCGCGAATCCGTTGGAGGCTCCGTCGTGAACCAAGCCTCGGTGGCTGCCTTGGTGGGAGTTGCAGGGATGGCAGCTTATGGCGCCGCCAAAGGGGCACTGGTTGCTCTCACCCGTTCTATGGCTGTGGATCTGGCCCCGCTGGGAATCCGGGTCAACGTGGTTTGTCCGGGTACCGTCCACACACCTCTGATAGAACCCTTGTTACGCCAACGAGGCAAAGGTGACCTTGAACTGGGGATGAAAATGACCACCGTGAAGTACCCGATAGGCAGATTGGGCACACCGATGGAAATCGCTCAAGCAGCCTTGTTCCTGGCCTCTGATGACGCCAGTTTCATCACCGGCGCCGTCTTCACCGTCGACGGCGGGATGACCGCCCAGTAGTCCATGGCCTTCCATCTCGACGCCGACAAACTGACCGATCTCAACTCGGCGGCGCGGCTGGTCCCAAGCGGCGGACTGGTGGCGCTGGGAGGTAGTCTGTCGGCTCGGCTGCCAATGGCGTTGGTACGGGAGTTGATCCGCCTGGAAACCGCCGAGTTACATGTGGTGGGATCAGCCCACTCGATCGATGTGGACCTGTTGGTGGCGGCCGGCGCCATCAAGGTGTGCGAGCAGAGCTACGTCGGGTTCGAGCAGGATCATGGTCTGGCGCCTGCCTTCCGCCGCGCCGCCCAGAACGGAGAACTGGAGGTCCGGGAAAGCTGCTGCGACACAGTTCTAACCCAGATAAGGGCGGCGGAGATGGGACTGCCCTTCCTTCCGGTCCGAGGGGTGAAGGGAACCGGAATCAGGGAACTCCATCCTGAATACGGGGAGGTGACCTGCCCTTTCACAGGTGAAACCCTGGTCGCCGTCCCCGCCCTTTCTCCTGATGTGGCACTCATCCATGCCCCGATGGGAGATCGGGCCGGCAATCTTCACTTGGAACAGCCCTACGTGCTGGACGAGCGATTCGCGGCCGGATCGGCCGCGGTGGTGGCCACAGTGGACCGGATCGTCTCCACCCAAGAGGTTGCAGAAGCCGGCATCGTGATCCCGGCCTACCGGGTTGCAGCAGTAGTGGAGGCGCCTTTCGGCGCCCATCCCACCTCGGCCTTTCCGGGGTATGCCTACGATCGAGCCCATATTGCTGAGTGGGTGAGAGCGGCCGGCACTCCGCAGGGCGCCGCGGCATATCTTGAACAATACGTGATGTCAACCGACGAGGCCGGATACCGGGAGATGATCGGCGAACAACGAATGGCTCAGCTGAGGGGTTACTCCGACTCCACCGAGTCTTGGATGAGTCTCTACTCATGAAGTTCACTTTCGATGAATGGTTCGTGGTGGAGTTGGCTCGGACTATTCGGGACGGTGAGGTCACCTTCCACGGCTTCGCCAGCCCGTGTGCGCAGGTCGCCATGCACTTGGCAAAGCGCACCCACGCCCCCAACATGATGCTCATCGAGGGCGCCATGTACGCCGTGAACCCCACGCCTGCATTCATCCCGCCCACGGGCAATGATGCGGTTCTGAAGCAGGGGGCGGTGTATTCGATGCGGTTCGAGGAATTCTTCGACGCAGCCGTGAGGGGCGATATCGACCGCATGTTCCTGTCCGGCATCCAGATCGACCGTTATGGAAACGCCAACCTCACCGCCGTGGGGGGAATGCCCCGGCCCAAGGTCAAGATAGGAGGAGGCGGCGGGGGATGCAACGTCTCCGCCACGGTGCGACACCTGAGCATATGGAGCACCAACCATCGGACCGGGCGCTGTCTTGTCTCGGCATGCGACTTCATCACCGACGTTGGTCATAGGACACCTGCAGGAACCAGGGCTGAACTCGGGTACACGGGAGGCGGCCCCGACTGGATGGTCACCGAACTCGGGATATTCGATTTTCACGAGGGGCGCGCCCGGCTGCGGCGGATATTCCCCGACGTCGCCGTCGAAGAACTGGAGGCCGCGACCGCATTCGACCTGGAAGTGGCGGCCGACCTGACCGAGGTCGATCCGCCCGAGCGTTCCCAGATCGAGTGGGTGAGGAAGCTGGATCCGATCGGCATCAGACGGAACGAGTTCCGGCCGCAGGAACTGCAGAGGACCTTCGGTCTGTGACCCTCGACTCGGTGTTCAACCCCAAGAGCGTGGCGTTGGTGGGCGCCTCCGATACCCCGGGAAAGATGGGAGCAGTCCTGTGGAGGAACCTGTCCGGGTTCAGGGGTGAGGTGATTCCGGTGACCCCCTCCGCCTCCCATGTGGGCGGGGTGATGGCATATCCCTCCCTGCTCGAAGTGGAGGGCGACGTCGACCTGGCGGTCCTGGCCGTTCCCGCTCGGGCGGCGCCTCAGATAGCCCGGCAAGCCGACGCCAAGGGAGTGACGGCAATGGTGGTTCTGGCGGGAGGATTCGCCGAGACCGGACCGGAGGGCGAAGCTCTCCAGCAGGAACTGGCCACCGCCGCCGGGCAGGTGCGGGTAGTGGGGCCAAACTGCCTTGGGGTGCAGAATCTGGCTCTCGGGCTCAACGCCTCCATAACCACGGAAGGCCGGCTGGAGCCGGGTGGGGTGGCCCTCATCTCCCAGTCCGGGGCTTACGGCATGGCTATCCACACCCGCGGCGAGGAGGACTTCATCCGTTTCGGAAAGGTCTACTCCTCGGGGAACAAGATGAACATCTGGGACCACGAAGTGGTCGAATACCTTCGCGACGATCCCGAGACCACGGTGATCTGCCTCCTCCTCGAGTCCGTTCCGGGAGGAAGGCTGTTGGCGGAGGCAATACGGTCGACCACACCCCACAAACCCGTCGTGGTGGCCAAGACCGGTCGCTCGGAGGCAGGAAGCAGGGCGGCCCGGTCACACACCGGAGCCCTGGCCACCGACGACGTCATATTCGGGGCGGCCATGCGGCAGGCCGGAGCCTTGGTGGCGCGCTCGGGCCTGGAGATGCTGGACATCGCCCAATTCCTCTCCTCCCAACCCCACCCGGGCGGGAACCGGGCTGCCATCATCACCAACTCGGGAGGCATGGGAGTGGAACTGGTGGACCTCCTGAGCGGGGTGGGTGTGGAGACACCCCCTCTGTCGTCCGATCTCAAGGCGCACATGGCCGCCAGGCTGCCTCCATTCGGCTCCGCGGGAAACCCCGTGGACATGACCCCGGTGTGGGCCCGCTTTGCCGAACTGTACCCATGGCTGATCGAGGTGCTGGCCCGCTCCGGAGAGGTCGATTTGATCATTCCCATGCTGCTGCAGAGAGCGGCAATGGACACTGCCGCCCTGGAGGGGATTGTGGCTTCCGTCCGCAGGCTGCGAGATGCGGGCGTGCAGGTCCCGGTGTACGTGTGCTGGGTGGCCCCGCGTAACGTGCGCTCCAACGCTGACCCTCTGCAGGCGGCCGGAATTCCCTGCCTGGAGTGGCCTGAGCGCACCGCCCGCGCCGTCGGCCAATCGGTCCGCCACGCCCGTAGGGAACCCCTGCCGGCGCCTCCCGCCCCGGACCGGCCGGCGAGGGCCCAGGATATTCCCGCAGGCCAGATGCCCGTCATGTCCGCCGCACAATTGCTGGCCGGCTACGGAGTCCCGACGGTGGCGACCGCGGCCTGCCAAACGGCCTCCGAAGCCGCCGCAACTGCCGAATCGATGCCGGGGCCGGTAGTGATGAAGACAGGCGCCCCCATCGCTCATCGCACCGAGATGCAGGGTGTTCGCCTGGGCCTCTCCGAACCCGGACAGGTGGTCGCCGCCTATCGGGATCTGGCGGCTTTGGGCGGACCGGTGCTGGTCCAGCCTCAAGTGCGCGGCATCGAGATGGTTGTGGGAGGACTCCGCGAGACTACCTTCGGACCCGTCGTGATGGTGGGGATGGGAGGAACGGCTGTAGAGGTGACGGGAGATGTCGCCTTTGCACTGGCGCCGATCAGCCCGCAGGAGGCCCTGGTGTTGGTGGAGTCCCTCCGCGGCTACCCCCTGCTTACCGGATTCCGGGGAACGGAACCCGTCGACGTAGAGGCTCTGGCCGGCATCCTGTCCTCGATCGGAAACCTGCTGACCGATCACCCTGATATTGTTGAGATCGATCTGAACCCGGTGATGGTCACTGCCGACGACGCTGCTGCGGTGGACTGGAAGGTGACCGGGGGGAACCAGACCCGAAAGGGAAGGAACAGAAAGGAAACCGACTAATGACTCTCACCACTTGGGACATCCGGCCTGAAACCATCGGGATCAACGACTGGGCACCAGAAATCGACTCTTTGCTGGAGGATCCTGACGACAACCGAGTGGTCTTCAACGTCGACGAAGCCGACACACGGCCCTACGACGCCATCTTCTTGGGCGGTGGGGCGGCCGGCCGGTTCGGTTCGGCATACATGCGAGCCATGGGCGGGCGGCAACTGATTATCGAGGCCTGGCCTTTCCTGGGGGGTTCCTGCCCGCACAATGCCTGCGTACCCCACCACCTGTTCAGCGAGGTGGCTGCCGAACTCATGCTGGCCCGTACTTTCAGCGGACGGTTCTGGTTCCCCGACATGGACGGCAGGATCACCTCGATCAAGGAGATAGTCGACCTCTTCCGGGCCGGCCGGATAGCCCCCCACGCCATCATGAACTTCCAGAGCAAGGAACAACTGGACCTCGAATACGTGCTCAACGCCCGCGGGACCATCATCGACGCCAACACCGTGGAGGTGGCGGGTCGCAGGTTCACCGCCAACAACCTGATCCTGGGACTCGGGGCACGGTCACGGCCTCTGGACTGCCCGGGAGCGGATATTCACGGCGTCTACACCTACGAGACCCTGGTGGAGGACCTTGACTACGAACCGGGTGACACCGTGGTGGTGATCGGCGGATCCAAGACAGCGGTCGAGTACGGGTGCTTCTTCCAGGCCACGGGCCGGCGCACCATCATGGTGGTCCGTTCGGAGTTGCTTCCAATCCTTCCCGACGCCGAGACTCGCGATTACACCATCACCATGATGAAGGAACAGGGCATGGAGATCTGGGAACACTCCGTGGCCACCCATCTCGAAGGGGACCACAACGGCAAGGTCAAGGCGATAACCGTCAAGACGCCGGACGGGGTCCGGCGCATCGAGACCGACTTCGTCTTCCACGGGTTGGGCGAGATCCCCAACTCGGAGATGGCGGTGGAGAAGCTGGGAGTGAAGGTCGGCGACGAGGGCCAGATCATCGTGAATCCGCAGATGCAGACCTCGGTCCCCAATGTGTATGCGATCGGGGACCTGATCGGCCGCCCCATGGAGATGTTCAAGGCCCGCAAGTCGGGCATGTACGCGTCTCGCCACATCATGGGAGAGGATGTCCACTACGCCTTCGACGAGTTCCCCGACTTCCTGCACACCCATTACGAGGTGTCATGGTTCGGGATGGGTGAGGAGGAGGCCCGGGAGGTCTATGGCGATGTGACCATCATCAAGATGCCGCCGGAGACCGAGGACGGCTGGGAAGTGGCCCTGCCGGCCACCGACCGGATGATGCTCTACGCTTTCGCCGACCCCCGCAAGTCGGGATTCCAAAAGCTCATTATTGCCTCGGCCTCCCGCAAGGTGGTGGGGGCCCACCATGTCGGAGCCGGCGCCAGAGACGCCTTCCAGTACCTCTTCCAGATGTACAAGCGGGGGCTTACCATAGATGACTTGGCGGTGATGGACGAGCTCTTCCTCAACCCCACCCACTTCATCCAACTCTCCCGTCTGCGGGCAGGAGCCAAGAACCTCCAAGACCTGTAGGGGACGGCGGCTTGCCCACCTGGTACGAGATGGGCGTCCCTGCCGAGGTCATCGAATCTCGCAGCGAGAGGGACCGCGACGTGGGCCTGACGATGGTCATCGACAGCGGTCTCGGTTTGGCGGCCACCAGGGAGGTCTTGGCCGTGGCCGGTCGGTGGATCGACCATTGGAAGCTGAGTTTCGGCACCTCGGCCCTCATGCCCGAGGAGACCCTGATGGAGAAGCTGGCCCTGATCAGGAGTGCAGGGCTGGTGGTGTTCCCTGGAGGGACCCTGTTCGAATCGGCCGTCCTCAACGGTCACGGCGAGGGCTATTTCGAGAAGGCCGTCCGGCTCGGATTCACCGCGGTGGAGATCTCGGAGGGAACCTTGGATCTACCGGCAAGCCGGAGGCTGTCATCCATCCAAGCCGCTACCGGCGCCGGCCTCATCGTGATCTCGGAAGTGGGCAAGAAGGATCCTTTGGGGCAACCCACGCCCCGGCAGTTGGCGGAACAAGCCCTGGTGGATCTTGACGGAGGAGCCCGTTGGGTGGTGGTGGAAGGCAGGGAATCGGGGCGGAGCGTGGGGGTGTTCAGCAACACCGGCGGCGTCAACATGGAGGCGGTGGAGACCATCGCCCTCCACGTCGGAGACGCCTTGGACCGGCTGGTATGGGAGGCCCCCATCAAGAGACAGCAGGTCACGTTCATCCAACGTTTCGGACCCAATGTCAGCCTTGGAAACATCGATCCCACCCGGGTGTTGGCGCTTGAGGCCCTCCGGGCCGGCCTCCGTTTCGAAACCCTGCAACCCTTGGTCAGGCAACAGGAGGCGAATCCCGACGAATGGCGGGAGAAAACAGGCCTGCTATGGGAGGCCTCCTTCCCTACGCCCTGATGTTCTAGCCGGCCAGAGCCGCCAGGAATTCCACAGTCTCCTCGGTTCCGTTCCCGGTATCGAAGGGAACCGCCCAGACGTCGGTGGCGCCGGCATCGAAAAAGGACTGCAGGCCCGATCGCACCGTGTTCTCGTCTCCGGTGATGGCGATGTCGGCGGGACCCTCCACTCCCGCTCGATCCATCATGCGCCGGTAGTTGGGCAGCATGCCGTACATGGCGAAAGTGGAGGCGGCGACCTCTCGGGCCCGACTCTGATCGGGGTCCAGGGCCACCGGTATGCCGGCCACTATTCGGGGTGACGATCGGCCGGAGACCCCGGCTCCCTCCGCAGCCTTCGGCGCCACCACGTCTTCGATGTATCGGGGACCGGCCATCCAGGTGTTCACTCCGTCCGCCAACTCTCCACCCAACCGGCACATAGCGGGGCCCACCGCCCCCACGATCAGGGGGACGGGACTGGTTCCCGGGAACTGGATGACGGCTTGCACCCGATAGTGCTCCCCTTGGAAGGAGCAGTGCCCATCGGTGAAAAGCGCTCCCAGGATGGTGAGGTACTCCCGCAAGTGGCCCAACTGGCTTGAGTAGTCCAGACCGTGCATGGCCTCGATGACCACTCTGTGGGAGACTCCCACACCCAACACCAGCCGGCCCCCTGCCAATTCCTGCACTGTGGCGGCGGCCTGTGCAAGGGCCACCGGGTGCCGCGGGTAGGTGGGTATCACCCCTACTCCCAACTCGACCCGCGACGTCACCACAGCCGCGGCGGCCAGCATGGTCAGGGCGTCCATGTGCCGGCTGAAGTGATTGCACCACGCCGCCCGGAACCCGGCATTCTCGGCGGCAACAGCATCCTGCACAACGTCGCTGGGAGCACGGGGCACCCCCAGGGCTTCGGTACCGATTGTTGTAACAATGCGCATGCTGTGCCTCCTCTTGATCCGACCCTGTTCGCAGATTATCGTTCCAGCCGCAAATCGTACCGCCAGTCGGACCCATGGAGGGGGACCGGCGGGTGACCGATGGCAGGAGACTCATCGACCATCCACCAGAGGGGACCCCACCGACCCTTCACAAATGCGAGCGGTGATTCGTTAGGGGAGATCCCAGGGCTGGTCGTGGCGGCGGGCTATCGGGCGAGGTAACGAAGGTCGCCTCGGCGGCGGGTCTTTCCCTGGCTGTCTGTCCATTCCAGGAACGGGACGGCGTACTTTCGGGACAATCCGGCGGCCGCTCTGAAGTCGCTCACGGTGAACGGTTGCTCCAATTCGGCAGCTATACCCAACAGTTCCTCCACCTGTTCGGGCAAGTAGAAAATGGAAGGGCTCACCCGGGTCAACTCGCCGATCCGCACCAAGGCATGGGTAAGGTCGTCCTCCAGGCCGAGTGTCGCCGGTGCGGGCGTCATAAGCCCTCCCTCCACCATTCTCCGACGAGCTTCTGTCCATAGAGGAGACCGGGTGGGGTCGGCATTCACTTCCGACTGCGGATCCCGAATCACCGTTCCTTCCAGCCGCAACCGGGGATGATGGTTGGTCAACTCCACCAACATGGTCTGCTCCATCCCCAACTCAGAGGCCGCCCGAGCGGCGGGCATTCCCAGCTGAAAAGGGTGTTTCCGGTGGTGGCGGCCAACTGCGTCCTCCAACTGGCCGACCATCGACTCAGCCCACTCTTCGGAGACCGCCACGCCGCCGGCAGTCAACCCCGAGCGCGGAAGGCCTCCCCGCGTGTGGGCCGCCAACTCGGCAAGATCCGCCCGACCCCGGGCAGCCAGCAGACCATCCGCCTGGTCTCTGGGGGATGCGCCTGCCAGTCCGGACAGCCGGCGGGCAAGAGTTCTCCGCTTGGCGAAGGTGGGAGGAGGGCAGGGGTCTATCACCCGACCGCCGCCCAACACCATCCGTCGTCCTGTCTCCCGCAGTACAAACCGATCCCCCATCGCCAATCGCAATGGCTCGGGCACCTGTAGATGGGCAACAATGGCGCCCGGTCCCCTCTCCAGGGGCGTGAACCGAACCGGCCAGGCGCCGCTGCCCACATGAAGGTGGTAAGCACCCTTGGCTGACAGTTCCGCCACATATCGGGCGGGTCGCACCAGCGCCACTATCGAGTCAGTGCTCTCCCACTGTCCGGGGACTGCCAGCAGACTTCCCCTCTCCGGAGTGTGACGGCCCAGGCCAGCCAGGTTGACTGCGACTCTCCATCCTGGTCCCACTGTTTGAAGGGGCGTCCCGTGAGACTCCAGGCCCCTGATTCGAGCCCCTGCCGGACCGGGCCATATCTCCACCCGATCACCGACAGCCAACGTTCCATCCAGCAACGTTCCGGTCACCACCGTTCCCGCTCCCCTTATGCTGAAGGCGCGATCTATCCACAAGCGCGGCCTATCCAGATCCTCCGGTGTGTAGCCTCTCAGCACTGCCTCGAGGCTCTCGGCCACCCTGGGGACCCCCGACCCAAGAGGCGCCGCCACCCTGACGACCGGCCACTGGGCGCCAACCGTGCCCGACAATTGCTCCACGGTGTCCAACTCCACAAGATCAGCTAGTTCTTCGTCAACCACGTCCACTTTGGTCAGCGCAACCACCCCCCGGGAGACCTCCAGCAGGTCCAGCACGGCCAGGTGCTCCTCGGACTGCGGCATCCAACCTTCATTGGCCGCCACCAGGAACAAAGCGGCATCGACGGCCTCGATTCCGGCCAGCATGTTCTTTATGAAACGCTCGTGGCCGGGCACATCAACGAAGGAGACGTTCTGCCCTCCGGGAAGCCGCATCCAGGCAAAACCCAAGTCGATAGTGAGGCCTCGCCGCCGCTCTTCCTCCCAACGGTCCGGATCGATTCCGGTCAGCGCGGCAACCAGGGTGGACTTGCCGTGGTCAACATGACCTGCGGTTCCAATTACCGGCATGCCGCCCGAAGCGCCATGGCCAGTGCCTGGTCGTCTGGGGGGGCGACGGTCCGCAAGTCGACTCTCAACCGTCCGCGCTCTCGCCGGGCGACAACCGGCGGGTTCGCCTGCAATAGCCGTTGGTAGACCTCATCCACCCGCCCGCCGATAGCCATCACAGGACCAGGGATGACCGCGCCGGGAACGCTGCCCGCTCCGGGGGTAGCGGCGCCCTCCTCGATAGCAGCCTCTATCCCCGCCGTTTCAACCACCCGACGGATCCTCTCCTCCAAGATCCCCTGATCTAATCCGGCCATTCTCCAGAAAGGCAACTCTGCTGCCCGACCGTCGGCGTAGGCCTCGGTCGTGGCGACCAACGCGGCCGCGGTCGGACCGTCGATCCGGACCGCTCGGGCTGCGGGATGACGGCGTAACCGAGACACCCATTCAGCCCGGCCGACGATGATGCCCGCCTGGGGCCCGCCAAAAAGCTTGTCTCCCGAGAACAGCACCAAGTCTGCTCCTGCTTGGACGCTTTGGACCACCCCCGGCTCATCGGTCAGCCAGGAAGGCGGCGGTCCCGACCACCACGGAACCCGCTCATCGATCAAGCCGCTTCCCGCATCGAAGACCAGCGGAATGCCTGTGGATGAGGCAAGGGACGAAAGCTCAGGAAGAGTCGCTTCCTCTGAAAAGCCCACGATCCGGTAGTTGGAAGGATGGACCTTTAGCAGCAGAGCCGTCTCGGACGTCAAGGCGCGTCGGTAGTCAGCGGTTCGGGTGCGATTAGTGGTCCCCACCTCCACCAACCGGGCGCCTGACGCCGCCATCAATTCCGGCAACCGGTAGGACCCCCCTATCTCTATTAGCTCGGACCGCGATACGGGGACTTGTCTTCCTCCGGCCAGTGCCATCAGGGTGAGCAATAGGGCGCCTGCGTTGTTGTTCACCACCAAGGCCGCCTCGGCCCCGGTCACCAGTGCCAGCAATCGATGCAGATACCCGGCCCTGCCTCCCCGGTTCCCGCCGGCCAGGTCCAATTCCGTATTGGAGTAGCCGGCAGCCACCTTTGCACCGGCACGGACCGACCTGCCATCCCAGGGGGCTCGCCCCAGATTGGTGTGGAGCAAGACCCCCGTGGCGTTGATCACCCGAACCGCACGGTGTCGGCTCAACTCGGCCAAGGCTCGCGCGGCGCTCTTGGTCACATCACCCCCACTCCGCTCCCTGGCTTCGGCGATCACCTCCCTGACCACCTGGATCACCAAACTGCGGGGCAGGGATCCGTCATACAGCGAATTGGCCAACCGATCCACGGACGGGTATCTACGCTGCTCCATTGAGGTGAGGCTACCGAACCCTCCGCGCCGGCCCGAAGCGCAATAACCCCATCGACGCCCCCTCCCCATCGAGCGTGCGGTTACCTGTTGGAGCCGCACGACCCTCCCGAACTGACATGCCACAACTATCCGTCAGGCCTACCCAAGCCGATCAGTTTGGACCGGAACGGGGGTTATCGTTAGCCGGGTGAGGCGCTTGCTGGTGTTCGTGGGGGTTCCCCTGCTGGAACTGTATGTTCTCTCTGTGGTGGAGAATCGGATAGGGCTGGCGAACACCCTGGGTCTGGTGGTGGCCACCGGCCTGCTGGGGGCCTTGGTGATGAAGAGGCAGGGAGCGGAAGTGTGGAGATCGGCTCAGATAAGACTGGCGAAGGGTGAACTCCCCGCCGAAGAGATCATTGGAGGGATTATGGTGCTGGTGGGTGGCGCCCTGATGATTACCCCCGGAATCATCACCGACGCGGTGGGCCTGCTGCTGATGATTCCTGCAGTTAGGAGTCTGATCATTCCTGTCTGGTCCAAGAGGCGATTCTTTGTGACCTTGAAGGGCCATGACAACGGGGTCTATGACATCGATCCTTCCTAGCTACCCGGTTCTCAAACCCGTGCGGCCCCTGCCCAGTACCACCGTGTTGTTGCTGCGAGACCGTGCCCAAGGCATGGAAGTGCTGATGGTCCGCAGGTCTCGCTCCGCGGTGTTCGGAGGCATGTTCGTGTTTCCCGGTGGCATGGTGGATCCCGTGGATCTCGGCCCCCTCGCCAGGGAAGCCACGCGAGGTGAGCACACCGAGGACATCGGATGGGAGGCCGCAGGCCTGCGGGAAACTGCTGAGGAGGTCGGCATCTACCTGACCGACCGGTCCGTAGAGTCGCGGGGACGCCCCTTGGCCGGGGAAGACGTCTATCGATGGGTGCTCGACCGGGGGGCCCGCTTTGACGCCAGACGCCTTAGGTACCTGTCCAATTGGATTACCCCTCGCCTCTCGCCTCAGCGTTTCGATGCCCGCTTCTACGTGGCCAGGGTGGAAGGGGACGAGACGGTTCTTCTGTCCGACCGCGAATTGACAGAGTCGGTATGGGTCCGGCCCGCCCGGGCTTTGGAGCATGTACGCACCGGGAAATGGGACATGATCCTTCCCACAGAGAAGAACCTCGAACGGCTGACAGGGTTCGCAGATTCCCTGGAGGCCTGGGACTCCATTGATGAAGAGAGGGAGGTGAGACCGGTCCTTCCGAGGATGGTCATCCGAGATCAGGGACTCGACGCGCTCCTTCCCGGCGAACCCGGATACGAGGAGGCCGAGTGAGGGTCCGGCGGATACTGGCTCCCAATCCCAGTTTGTTCACCGGACCGGGTACCAACACCTATCTCATAGAAGATGCCGGAGAGGCACTGATCTTGGACCCGGGACCGATTGAAGACTCCCATCAACGGGCCATCCTGGTAGCCGCCCGCGGTCTTGCGGTTCGTGCAGTGCTCGTCACCCACACCCATCCGGACCATGCCCCCCTGGCCAACCCTCTGGCGCGCCTCCTAGAGGTCCCCGCCTTGGGTTACGAGCCGGGACCACAGTTCCATCCCGACCATCGCCTTGGGGAAGGAGACGTCATCGAAGTAGGGGAGACACATCTGGAAGCGATCTATACACCGGGTCACTCCGACGACCATCTTTGCTTTCGTAGCGGAGACGTGCTCTTCACAGGGGACCACATCAAAGGAGGTTCCTCCGTTCTAATCACCGACGCCGGGCCATACATGAACTCTCTGCACAGGGTGGCCCGGTTGAGACTTACCCGCCTTTACCCAGGCCACGGGGAGGAGATAGACCGTCCCGCACAGGCCATCTCCTGGTACATTGCCCACCGTCAAGAGAGGGAGAAGGAGATACTGGCAGCGGTGACTACCGGATGCCGGACCGTCGGGGAAGTGGTGGACCATGTTTACAAGGAAGTTGACCCGGCCCTTCATGACTTGGCCGCTTACTCCGTGGCGGCCCACTTGAAAAAGCTTGCCGCGGAAAGCACGGTCCGGTTCGATGGTGAGGCCGGATGGAACGCGGCGGTGGGTTTGACCCCAGGATCATGAAGCCCCGCAGACAGCGGCCTCACGTTTTGATCGGAATCCTGGGTGTCATGGTTCTAGCCCTGTTCCAGGTCCCGCTTGCCGGCGCCCAACCAGACGAGGCGGAAGCCGCCCGGCAACGAGTGGCGGAGTTGGATGTCCAGCAACAACAACTGGCTCTGTTGATCGAGGAGACCTGGGTTGCGCAGGTGGTGGCGGAAGAGGAGTTGGATCGCATCGCCGAAGAACTGCGCAACGCCGAGTCGGACCTGTGGCTGGCCAAGTCGGCTTTGGAGGACCTCGCAGTAACTCTCTACATGGACGTGACAACAGGTAAGAATGTCAGCTTGTGGCTGTCCGACGGACCTGAAGGCTTTGAAGCGGGAGTGGGATATCTGGAAGTTCTGGGCATCGAAGAGGAGGCCGTTTGGAGTCGCTACCGGACAGTGACGGACGGTCTGGGCCGCCAGGAAGACCAGTACAAGTCTCAACTCAGCCGGCTAGACCAGATCAGGGCTGAACAGGAAGCTCTCTTCTCGCAGTTGCTGGAGGCACTGGAAGCGGCTCAGCAGGAGTTGGTGCTCTTGGAATCCCTGGGCACCGATTCGGATGAACCCTCCACCACCACCGCACCAACGACCACCACCACCGCACCGACAACCACCACCACCGCACCAACGACCACCACCACCGCACCAACGACCACCACCACCGCACCAACGACCACCACCACC
>MPNA01000071.1 GCA_002238785.1 bacterium OM1 bin76
GAGACTCCATGTGGCGTCGCTCAACGGATATGCCGCCGTCTGAGACCCGAACGCGACATGCAGCGTCATGCCCTCGCGGGCGGCCAGCGGCAGTGTCTTGTGCAGAACGAGATACAGTCCTCCGTCACCTGGATTCCCGGGGACGACTATCTGCTCAATGTTGTACCCGCTGCCGTCGGGCAACACCAGCCGGTCCGCGGTAAGCACCGAAGGGTTGCTGCATTGAAAACCTGGGGAACCCATTCCCGGTACCCATGCGTTGTTGCAGCCCACATCGGAAGAGGAGTGAACACCGACCGACAGGTCCGCCGACCACACCTCAAACTCGTGGCTAGACGCCGCCGCCCGCGGATCATCGACAACCGGCACCAGCACAGACGCCAGCACCCCCAACGCCAGCCCCGCCGCCCACCACCGAGACCCTCCCGACTTCACACAACGCCCTATCCGCCGAGAGAGAGAGAGAGAGAGACTTCAATCCGTCGAAGCGCATGACCGGTATATTATCCTGAATCCAAAGCGCATGACCGGTATATCAGCCTAAATCCACTCATACTTGTGGATGTTCCCCCAGTCCGGGGCGGGTCGGGCCGGTCAGAGGTTTTTGGGGTTCGCTGGGACATGCGGAACCGGGTCGGACGAGTGTTTTCGGTTGGTCGGGGTTTGTGAGGTGGGGGTTGTTCAGCAGAGTCGGGGCAGGGAGCGGATGTTTTGGAGGGCGGTCCGGTAGGCGGAGGCCCATGGCCAGTTGGTGGGTAGCCGCAGTATCAGTTGTCCTGCGTGGTTGACGATTCTTCCGGGGAGGCGAAAGAGGCGGTTGCGGACGGTGTTTTTCGTTGGTGAGCTGTTGGGGGGAACCTTGGCCGGTGTGGTGGTTGATCCACCGGTACAGGTTGTGAGCGATCACCGCCGCGGCCATCCAGGCGGCGTTGGCGAAGAACCGCCCTGATGGGCAGTGGACCAGTCCGGTGTGATGTTTCAAATCGCGGATGCCCAGTTCCACCCGGGCGTGGTTGCGGTACATCTGGTCGGCTTCTGTCGCAGACAGGTCGCTGTTGGTGGCGAACGTGTGATGTCGCCGATCTTTTTCACAGCGGCTGCTGTTCGGGGTCGGTCAGGCGGGTGCGTCTGATTATCAGACGCACCGTGTGTTCTGTTTTGTCGATCTTGAAGACGATCATGGTTTCGGCCACCTGCGCCACCCCGTCGGGGGTGTAGCCGATATCAACCCAATCCGAGTCGTTTATGTCCTCTATCGCCTGTTTGACGTTGGGATATCGTGGGATAGCGATGAACCACTCCACTCCCATCCCCTCCAGCTTCTTCACCGTCTTTCGGGACCAAAAGCCCTTGTCGGCCCGTATGGTGATCGGACCGGTCGCTCCGGCCCGTCTCACCCGGTTGACCGTCTCAACCATAAAACGGGTGTTTCCCTTCTGCGAGGAGCCCTTGCGCAGGCGATGATGAACGAACGTCTCCGGTGTCCGCCCGCCCGGCCACCAGCGGATGGTATCCCAACACTCGGGTGTGACCGTAGCAAGCGCCTTCCTTGCTCTTGCCCGACACCTCACAGATGGTGGAGTCCACATCGATGACCAACAGCCGCCCGCCGGGACCGGCACCGGGTAGGGACCACACCCGTTTCAACAAGGCTCCCAGGGCCATGTGCAACTGGCAGACATGACCCCACATGAAAGAACGCACAAAACGTTCCCAACGTGGAAGGGGCCATCACCCAAACACGGCAGCACCCTGCGGGTTGCCCCCGACCGCAGCCGATCAGCATGATCAATATGAGTGCCGCCCAACAGCATCGACACCACCAAAGACAACACCTTTGCGACCCGGACGCGCCCCGCCCGGTCGGCCGCCCATGCGTACCGTGTCATCCACCAACCGTTCCAAACCCAAACGGGACACCAAACTTGCCGCTACCAGCAGACCGGCATCGGCCACCAAAGACCCCTCATCGAACCTCACATCCAACCGGTCAATATCAGGTATCCTGTTCACCACAAGTGCCTCCTCTGTCAGGGTGACAGCCGTCATTAGCTAACAGCTATTCTCCCAGGTCAGAGAGGCACTTCACCGCATTTCAACCCCACCCACCCCACAAACCCACCGGTGGATCCAGGCTTAGGGCCTCCGACCTGCCAGCGTTGATGTCTGATCCTTGTCCAAGGGGACCTTACCGGGTGCCACTTGGACAGTTCGTGATGGACTGGGATCGATCTGATGATCCCTCCAGGTTGATACGCTCGGAGCCCCGCTACAGAGGAGCAGATCCTTTAGTGTTGCCTGCGATTGCTGGCCGCCGAGTCCTCCGCCTCCGTGGAGGGGACGGTCAACGACACGCCCGACGCGCCTTCCGACAAGGCCGGGTTGACACGGGCGGACGTCGAGGAGATCGTCCGCGCCGCCATCGCCGACATCCCGACCAAGGCCACCCCCGCCGAGTACACCAAGTTCTTCGTAGACAGCGCCGTCGCCCGCTACGAGACCCAGGGCCTCGACGCGACCCTCGCCCACTACAACAGCGCCCAGAGCATCGACGGCCAGTGGTA
>MPNA01000072.1 GCA_002238785.1 bacterium OM1 bin76
ACTCCCCAAACCGAGCGGACACCCATCAAACCCTCACACACCCGGCACGAAACCATCCCTCCCACACCCGAAGAACCAAAAAAGCCCACATCACCCCACCCCAGACGGTCAAAACGGTGGATCCAGGTTGAGAGGCTCATGACCATGACCCCAACAGAGACAAGCATGGAGATCGTGCGGCGTCTAGTTCAAGGACCATCCGACGATTGGGAAAGAAGGACCGTAGCCGAACAAGCGCCCGACTTTATGCGCTCCGCACAACACCTCAACAAAACGGACGAATATCGCCGGCTACGCACGGCCCTTCACGAGCGCGGGTTGATGCAGGCGTAGTGGCCAAGCATCGGCAGTGGCAGGACAGGTGTTTGCGTTGTCCTCTCCAAGAGGCCAAAGAGACATGACTCACTGCGGATGAAGCAGACACGCTCCCGCCTATGTGACCGGGCGGATGCGGAATTCCTGATGGAAAAGGCGCACGCGTTTGCTGAACTGGCAGATCTGGTAGAGCATTCCCCGTGCCAATGCCCGGATCATTGGCAGGTGAACTTCAACACCACATCTTCTTTTAACAGCGAAGAGGGCAAGGACGACCTCGCCTATTGGCTGAAACAACTGGACAACCTCATCGAAGAAGGCAAGGTCAGCTATCAACCAGATGGCTCAACTGATCATCGCCAGCGACGAAGACGACATCAACACCGTCAAACAATTAGCCGAGGATTCGGGCATCAGCATCAATGTCAGGAAAGCCTGAAACAATCCAGAACCGCTGTAGCCGGTAAAGGGCCATGGGCACCTCAGCCCAGCGGGAGCTTGGGTGCATGACAGTTGGCTCTGGTGTTTACCCTTCCCTCACACTCGGGATAGCCGGGCTAGTCATTGGCTATCTCCCTGCAGACGTAACCACTCTGGCGGTATATCGTCTTAAAGGTTAATCCCATAGATGTCATTACTGACAAGGTGGTCGGTAAAGAGAAGGAGGCGAGCCAGGGACGGGTATGAGTGCTCTGTTAGCTACGTATCCTGCCGTAGGCGCTGGTGGGGAGCAGTGAACAGGAATCGGGTAAGGGAGGACCTGGTTGTGGATCCAGACTATCGGGATGTCAACTAGGGCTAAGCCTGGAGAATCCGATCTCAATGGAAGGCGGGGAATGAGCTGTCCCACAAGGGAGGAGAGCAATGACATTCGAAACAGAAACAGCAGAAGGACCAGCAGAGTGTCGGCGTAACTGTGCCAGTTGGCTGGAGTTATCCGCAACCATTTTCACGGCCTTGGGCGCCGTAGCTACTTTCGGTTGGCTGTACATACCTGGTCGAGACCTGTCTTCCCTGCCAGCATATTTTGACCCATGGACCCACTGTCATCAGCAAGACGACACCACACATCATGTCTAGGCACAGAGTCCTCATTTCGGACGTGAATTAACTGGGTCTTCGGAAATTAGGGGGGAGTGATGGTGGCAAGGAGTTTCCAGTTGGGCTTTCCGGCGTATAGGAGTGCTCGGATTCGATAGTTGGCGAAGTTCCGGAACTCGAACGCCGTTCGCTTGATCCGCTTGATCAGATTGTTCAACCCCTCGGTCGGCCCGTTCGTCACCGCGGAGTGGTGCCAGTTGGTGATCTGGGTGGCCCAACGAGCGATAGTGCGCCCGAGACTGTTCACCTCCGGTGGAAGTGACCGGTCCTGGAGATCCCCCGACAGCCGGTGGGTGAACTCCGAGGCCAGTTGCGCGTCTCCGATCTGGTAGATGTCCCGAATGCTCTCTTTGGCGTACCAGGCGTCACGTACCTCTCCATAGGGATCACCAGCCCGAAGCAGCCCTTGGATGCGTTTCTCGCCACGATCATTCGAGACGTTCAGACGCCATGATCAACAACCGCCTGATCCGATAGAGCGGATCACGTTTCCGTCCGCGGTGTCCCAGGGTTTCGTTCTGGACCCTCCGGCGTACCAGATCAACACAGCGGTTCGCCACGCACCACATGGAACGGGTCGGCCACCTGACAGGCGTGGGGCAGCACCCGGTCATAGGCCACCTGGTAGGGGCCGGACATGTCCAACACCGCCCACCGAATCGCCTCACACCACCCGGGAGGTTGGTTCCGAAAACCAACCGGCGGCGCTTTCAGCTGTTCTACCAGGCACAATGCCCCGACAACTGATGGCCGCCAACGTCCACCACCGAAGTGCACCACTGCTTCCTTTTCCACCGGCCCTTGCGCCAGAACAAGGTCTCCTCCACCCCCACCGCCTCCACAGCGCCGAACCGATCGATGTCAGCTTCCAGCAGCGCGTCTCCCCACCGGACGATCTCGCGGTTCACCGTATGCCAATCGCACCCCAACTCTTCGGCCACCTCCGACACCGTGCGACCAAACCGACCCACCTGAGCGGTGGCCCAACGACCGGCGCGAGACGTCAACAAGGCCCGTTCCGGCGCCACCGACAGATCCTGTTCCGCAAGACGACCCCACCGCGCACGCCG
>MPNA01000024.1 GCA_002238785.1 bacterium OM1 bin76
ATCAACCCCGTCGATGTTGCCCTCCAAAACGTCCGCATGTCGGGCGGTGAGAACACCGAAGAGGACATCAGAAGCCACGCCGCCGCATGGATCGCAGACAACCGCGACACCGTCGACACCTGGCTCAACAACGCACGTTTGCTCGGATAGGACCTAAACCGTCCCGAATACGAAGGACTTAACCGTCCCGATTACGAAGGGGGAGGCCCGCAAAGGGCCTCCCCCTTTCACTTAACCCCGAAGGTCCGCCCTTATCATCGGGCGCCATTGGCGACTAAACCATACGTTTTCGCCCTTGACTGTGAGGGCAACGGGAGAGCCAAGGAGTGACGATCAAGACACCTATCAGGTCAGGGTATGTCGGGCTTTTGATAATCGCGCTCCTGGTGGCGGCATGCGGAGGCGAAGGCGACGACCAATTCGAGCCGACCCAGACGCCAGACCAGGAGACATCCACCACCCCTTCTGACACATCGAGCAACCCTGCGGACGGTGAGTCAGATGACCCCGCCGCCGCAGCAGGAGACGAGATGACCCTGCCGGGAAGGGGTGTTTCGGTGACGGTGGCCAGGGGGAACTGGTCGACCGGTTACATGCAAGCCGCCATTTATGCCGCCTTGCTGACTGAACTCGGCTATGAGGTGAGCCGCCCCGCCGACCTGGAATTGCCGCCCTCCAACGCCTACGTGGCCATGGCCAGAGGCGAATTCGACTTCTGGGCCAACTCGTGGTTCCCCAACCACAAGCAGTTCCTGGTCGCTGAGATGCAGGACGGCACTTTGGTGGCCGAGCACCTTTCGGTCCTGGGCTGGGAAATGCGTACCGGTGGATTGCAAGGAGTCCTTACCAACAAGAGCCTGGTGGACGACTACGGGATCGAGACCCTCGATCAGATCGTCAACGATCCTGACTTGTTCGCCATCTACGATGGTGGCGACACCACGCCCGATGACGGCGTGCTCCAGTTGCTGGGTTGCCCCGAGGGCTGGGGTTGTCACATAACTATCAACGCATGGATCGAAAACGCCGGGTGGACCGCAGTCGATCAGTTGAAGGTGGGTTCTTACGACGTTCTCATCGCCGAAGCCGTCTCCCGAGACTCTGCCGGGGTCCCCTACATTGTCTACTCCTGGGCGCCGAGTTCTTACGTGGCTGACCTGCGACCGGGCGACAACGCGGTCTGGCTCTCCACCTCCGACCAATCGATCTCACCCAGCCAGGTGGAGGGCGCCGCGTCTCTGGGCGAGGGACAGTGTTCCGCCGACCCCTGCAATCTCGGTTGGGACGCGGCCGACATCCGTGTCACCGCCAACAACGACTTCCTGGCGGCCAACCCGGCCGCAGCCAGGCTGTTCGAGTTGGTGGTGATCAGCCCGGTCGATGTGGCCCTGCAAAACGTTGCCTACAGTCTCGGTGAGGACACCGAACAGGACATCGACCGCCACGCCGCCGATTGGCTCTCAGTCAACCGCGACACCGTTGACCGGTGGCTTACCGCCGCCCGCAACGCCGGATGACCTGACCGACTGACACCAAACCACAGGAGGGTCCGTGAAGCATCCCTTTGGCAAGACTGCGCAGAGGTGCTCCAGCCGCTCCTTACACTGGGCACAACTATGGACCAGGGGTTGCGGATACTCGAGAATGCGCCTGTCTTGGAGGTCGTGATCGACCGCCCCAAGGCAAATGCGATAGACGCGGCAACCAGTCGTTTTATGGGAGATGTCTTTTTGGCCTTCCGCGATGACCCCGCCTACCGGGTGGCCATCCTGACCGGCGCCGGGGATCGGTTCTTCTCGGCAGGCTGGGACCTGAAAGCCGCTTCGGAAGGAGAGTCCTACGAAGCCGACTGGGGAATGGGAGGCTTCGGAGGATTCCCGGAACTGAAGGGCCTGAACAAGCCGGTGATCTGCGCGGTGAACGGCATCGCCGCCGGAGGAGGGTTCGAGATCGTGGTGTCCGCCGACCTGGTGATGGCGGCGGACACCGCCCAGTTCCTGCTTCCCGAGGCCTTCATGGGCTTTCCCCCCGACATCGGAACGGTCCGCCTCCCCAGGCAGATCCCTCCGATTCTCGCCAAAGAGATCCTGTTGACCGGAGCACGAGTTGGCATGGAGCAAGCCCTGCAATGGGGATTGGTAAACCGGGTGGTCCCTTCCGGCGAACTCATGAGCACCGCCCGCGCCCTGGCCGAGCGGATCTGCGAAGCCGCTCCGCTGGCAGTGGAGGCCATCTTGGAGATGATCCGCGCCACCTCGCAAATGGGAGTGGCGGAGGCGTTGAACTTCATCCGGTCGGGCGAAGTGGCTGCCTACCGGAGAGCCCTGGACTCCTCCGACGCCATCGAGGGGCCGCGGGCATTTGCCGAGAGGCGGCCGCCCCGTTGGACCGGCGCCTAGCAAACCGCCAAACAGCCGGGCTTGCTTTAGGGACTTATATACCTGGGTTGACAGGCGTATTTGTTCGTGACACTTCCGTAGACGCAAGACTTCTCTCGAAGATTCCCATGGCGTCGTCTAGTATCTTCCGACGGCTGTCCCTGCCGCCACCTGTCGGGGGATACAGGTTAGGGTGCCCCCGGGCGTTTATGTTCAGCGAGGCCTGCAGGTCCGCATGGGCGCGGTTCCCGCAGGAACAGACGAACCGCGCTTGGGTCTCGCGCGTTCCTTTTTTCCCGCAGACAAAGCATGTAAGAGAGGTGTAAGCCGGGTACACCGGCACATATCCGACCGAGTGTTTGACCATCGCTCTCGCCAGAAAACGCAGCATCCGCGCCGGAGCAGTCTCCGCCAATACGCGGTTCAAGCCTCTCTTGCCCGCAGAGCGGGCAGGGAAGGCCTTCGAACCGGTAGCGGACTTGGTCATGTTCTTCGCTTTGGTGTCCTCGGCCGCCACAGAACGGACGCCCGGCTTGGTGGCTACATGCTTGGCGTTGTGGAATTGCTGGTTGACCTTCACAGCAGTGTTCTTGACGATCAACTTGTTTCTCTGTCGTTTCTGCTTCCGGTAGCGACGGGACCCCTCTTGCTTTTGGCTCATGGACTTCTGCAGTTGCTTGGACCGGTGGTGTCTCTTGCGGCTCTGGTCTTCCTGTTGTGAAGAGGCGTACTTGGGATAGGACGTGCCATCGCTGCACACCAGTGGGTTGCGTATTCCCCAGTCCACTCCCAGCGTCTGAGACCGGTCGGTGGGTTCCGTGGGAGCGTCAGCGTAGGACTTGCAAAGGAAATGAACGCGGTACTTGCGGTGACGAGGCTTGGTGCGACGGGTCACCCTACCGGCTTCGTCGGTGGCGTCCACCACATGGACAGCGCCACCCCACTTCATCCGGGCGGGAACAGCGAAGGGCTTCCCGTCACGGTCTCGGGGCAGCCGCAGAGAAATGCCACAAGGCAGTACCAACTCGCCGTCTGCTATGCGGCAACGGTCATGGAACACCAACGCCGGACCGGAGGCTCTCTCCGTGTCCTTGCGAGACCGGAACAAACGCTTCACACCTTTGACGAGGTGACGCTCCACCGGTTTGATCGAACGGTCATGCTTCTTCACGGCGTTGGCGTTCTTGGTGACAGCGCTCCTAAGAGCCTTCACTTCCTTCGGGCAGGCGCCGTTGCGAGCGTGAGCGGTTACCTGCTGGCGAGCTTCGGGCACCAGGGTCTTGTGCTCTTCAACCAAAGCCTCGGAGCGGGCGTGGAACTTCTCGCAGATGCTCTCCACCGGCTCCGCGTTCACAGTGTCGGAAGCGTGTGACAAGTCCGGATGACCCTCTAACTCTGACACCAGAGCAGAAGACGCAGAGGCATACTCCGAAGCGGTCTCAACCAGCCTCGCCAGGACGTCTCTCGCGTCGGAGGGCAGGGAGTTCTCTGTCTCTGCCAGGCGCTTGGCGGTGATTTCCACCCTCTCTACGGATATAGCGAAGCCCCTGGTGAGCGAACGGCGGTGCTTCGACCACTTCTTGGCAGCGTTGACCCCTTGGTAGAACCCTCCCCGTTGCAACCTGAGGCCTCCCTTACGGTTCTCGGGATGGCGGCGCAACAGCGTGAGGTGACCCGAGTCTACGCGTGGGCTAGGTATCTTCTCTCCCGCGTTGTGCAACCCCAGAGCATGCTCCACACCCCAGTTGTAAGCACGGCTCTGCAACTGGAGGGCTCTCCACAAAGCCTGTTTGGTACCCGAGGGCAGCTTTCGTAGATCTACCGCCACCACATCGGGATATTCCACCTGCTCCGCCGTGAGAGGTGTCCCATCCGTATACATGCACACATGATACTGATCGGGTGTGACACTGAGAGGCGTAGTCCTGTGTCTACCCAAGTATATAAGTCCCTTGCTTTACCCATAGTCGGTCTCCTACTAAAGACGGATAGCCACAGTTCCACTGCTCCTCAAGCCGAGGCCGGCAAGCGGCGCGGCGTGGCTGGCCATCCCTTGCCTGCCCCGGGTGATCTCCGATAATGCGAACCATCCATGTGGCGGATCATGTAGAATTGAATAAGTAGATCGTCCCTGATGGAGCCGATGCCTATCAACCCCGAAGATCGTTCGGAAGTTGGTTCCAGGACTCTCAGACCACAGGCCGCACCGGCCACCCCTTACCTAAGGACGGCGTTACTGCCATGAAGCATCTAACCGCGCTCTTCCTATCGATGTGCCTGCTTGGCATCGGCCACGGCCTGGGCACATCCCTGCTTGGTGTTCGCTCCACCATCGAAGGCTTCTCCGAACTGGCGACGGGAATTGCCCTGTCCGGCTTTTACGTCGGGTTTCTGGCTGGAAGCCGTTTGGTCGGGAACATGCTGGCCAACGTGGGCCACATCCGGGTGTTCGCCGGCCTGGCGGCCCTGCTCTCCTCGGTCATGCTGTTGCACTCGCTGGTGCTGAGTCCTCCGGCATGGTTCATTCTGCGGTTGGCGGCCGGATTCTGCATCTCGGGGATCTACATCACCGCCGATAGCTGGCTGAACAACCAGGTCACCAACCACAACCGCGGCCGGGTGCTGGGGATCTACATGATGATGGGGATGGGCGGCATGGCGGTGGGGCAACTGTTGATCGGGTCCGCCGATCCCGGCGGCTTCACTCTTTTCCTGCTGGTCTCGATCCTGTTCTCGCTTTCGCTGGTGCCGCTGTCTCTGACCCGCATCGATCCTCCCCAGATTCCGGAACGAAGAAGGGCGCGCATCAGAGCGGTGTACCGGACCGCGCCGCTGGCCCTGGTGGGCGCCGCCGCGTCGGGTCTCACCCACAGCTCTATTCTGACCCTGGGTCCGATCTACAGCGCGGAAGTGGGGCTCACCACCACGCAGGTGGGGTGGGCCATGAGCGCCCTGATGATCGGCTCGGCGGCCATGATCCCCCTGGGAAGGCTGTCGGACCGCATCCCCCGCCGGAGGGTGATCCTGGCTATCACCGCGGGAGCTTTCCTGCTGTGCCTGTTCATGTCGATCGGACCGATCGAGCCGCTGGTGTTCACCGGCGTCATGCTGGTCTACGGCACCCTCACTTTCCCGGTTTACGCGCTTTCGATGAGTCATATGAACGACCTGCTGGAACGCTCCCAATTGGTGCCGGGAATGGCCGCCCTGGTCACCTTCATGGGCTTGGGCGCCATCGCCGGGCCGGTGCTCAGTTCCGGGTTGATGAGCCTGGTGGGACCCCACGGATTGTGGATGGCTCTCACCACCTTCCACGGGGCATTCGCGGTCTACACGATCATCAGGTTCGTCGAGAGGCCCCATCCGACTGCCCTCCGAAGGATGTTTGTTCCCATCACGATTCGCAGTTCGGCGCGGGTGGCCTACGTGGTCAGAGAAAGCAGGAGAAGAATAAGGAAAGGTGCACGTTACGCGTCGGCGCCGCGACCCAGAAGAGGGCACTTGGAGTGACGGGACCCCTGCGAGCAGGGGGCGGAACCTGCCTCAGCCGCCTTACTCAGCCTCTGCCCGTCCACATCCGCCGCCCGAATGCAGTCGTTAGAGTCTTCCAGTATGATGACCGGCGCCCGGGCGCTAGCCCAAATGCTCGACGGCTACGGGGTGACCCACGTCTTCATGGTCCCTGCCATCCTGCGCCGCACCATGGTGGAACTGGAGAAGTTCGGGGTCCACCGCATCCACACCCATGGCGAGAAGCCGGCCGCCTACATGGCCGACGGCTTTGCCAGGATGGCTGGGCGGCCCGGGGTGTGCATGGCCCAGGCGGTGGGCGCCCTCAACCTGGCCGCCGGGTTGCGCGACGCCCACCTGGCCCACTCACCGGTAATCGCTTTCACGGGAGGCCTCCATCTGACGATGGCCGGCAGGGGGGTGTACCAGGAGGTCGACGATCGGCCCTCCTTCGAAAACGTCACCAAGTTCAACACGTCCGTGGAACGGGTGGAGCGGATCCCCGACGCCATCCGGCAGGCCTTCCGTGCCGCGGTGTCGGGAAGTCCGGGACCGGCCCATGTCCAGTTCGCGGGCAACGAGGGCCAGATCGACACCGAGGAGGGCAATCTCGACCCGTGGGTCGACCAAGGATTCGCCTCGGTACCGGCGGTGCGGCCCCTCCCCGACCCCAAGGACGTGGCTGCGGCTTTGGATCTGCTCGACGGCGCCCGCCGGCCGGTGATCGTGGCGGGAGGAGGGGTCCGGACCTCCCGTGCTTCCAGCCAACTGGTGGCCCTGGCCGAACGTCTCTGCATTCCGGTGGTGACCTCCCTCAACGGCAAGGACACCATCGCCGGCACCCATCGGCTGGCCGTCGGGGTGAGTGGCACCTACTCTCGCAGCGCCGCCAACCGGGTGGTGAACCGGGCCGACCTGGTGTTTTTCGTCGGTTCCGGCACCGGCAGCATGACCACCCACTTCTGGCAGGTCCCCGCACCCGGAGTAACCGCCATCGGGGTCGACATCAATCCGGACGTGTTGGGCCGCAACTACCCCCTGCAGGTGTCTATCAACGCCGATGCCCGCATGACCCTGGCCGCCCTCTCAGAACAGGCCGGCCGCCGGGATGCATGCCGGCGACAGTGGCGGGCTGAAGCACGCCGGGAGGTCGCCGCTTGGCGAGAACAGCACCGGCGCCATCTCGAATCTGATGCGGTGCCCATCCGCCCGGAGCGGATCTGCTGGGAGTTGACCTCCCACCTTCCCGACGACGCCTGCGTCGTGGTCGACACCGGACACGCCGGCATGTGGATGGGAGGCATGTTCGACACCCGCACCCGCGAGCAGGATTACCTGCGCTGCGCCGGTCACCTGGGCTGGGCTTTCCCGGCCGCCCTGGGCGCCAAGTGCGCCGCACCGGACCGCCCCGTGGTCTGCTTCACCGGCGACGCGGGGCTGTGGTACCACATAGCCGAGATCGAGACCGCGGTTCGATGGGGCATCAACACCGTCACCGTGGTCAACAACAACTCCTCGGGCAACCAGTCGACCATTGGCTTCGATCGGGCCTACGGCGGGCAGCAGACTCCCGAGGGACGCCGCATGTGGACCTTCACCGACGTGGACTTCGCCCGACTCGCCGAGGGAATGGGAGCGATGGGCATCCGGGTGGAGAAACCCGGGCACCTCCGCCCTGCCTTGGAACGGGCATTGGCGGCGCAGCGTCCCGTCATCATCGATGTGGTAACCGACATCGAGGCGTTGGCGCCCCTCGCCATGGTCTGACACCTCCATTCAAGGCGGGTGATGCCAGTGGAGGTGCGAAATGGCTGATACGCTGACCACGGTCGACGGTAGCTGGTGCCATGTGCACAGCCAGTGGCGCCTGGAAGACGTGCCGAGAGTGCGGTCTTACAACTGGGACCTCACGTTCGACGTGGCAGAGCACCATTGCCCGGTTCTGCGGGCGAAAGGAGAAAGTATGAAGATAGTTAGATGGGTTGCCTTGGGATTAGCTGCGATGATGGCGGCTACCGCATGTTCTTCCGATGCCAGGGTGGTGTCGGAGAATATCTCTCAGGCAGCCGACCAGTTCGAGATCCAGCGGCGGATTGTGTTCCTCAACGGGATCACCGACACCTACCTGCTGAGCATCGAAGGGCTGTGCTCCATCGAGGACGAGACTATTCAGCTGGAGGTAACCTGCAAGCACGGGCCGGATGCCTATGTGAAGCACTTCCTCGGGCTGTCCGACAACGTGACGTATTTCGCCGAGCAACTGGTAGCCGCCGACGTGTCGGCGTACCACTACCGGGTGACCTTCAAGCCGCAGGTGCTGCTGCCGGACATTGACTTCCGGGGCGACTCCGGCGATTTGCCGAGGAGTCAGCCGTAAGCGAATTGGGCGCTGAGGTCCGCATAGCCTATCGGGCCCGCAGTACCACCAAGGAAGCGAATAAGTATGTGGTTGTGGAGGGCGCCACCCGTTCTGTCGGCATTGAAGTCGAGCCCGGCTCCTACCAGGTGTGGGTCAAATACCTCACAGAAGATGGGTGGATCTCGTACTTTCGAATCGGCCACCGTGACCAGGTCTTCGTCAGTCGGTGGCCGGGTCTCGGAACACTGTTAAAAGAGGTGACCGGTGATCTCAAGGACCACCGGTCACCTTCTCTGTTGTAATCAGTAGTGGTTTATTGCTCGGCTACGTTGGCGCGCCAGCCTTCCTCGATGATCGGAACCCAGTCGCCCCGCAGTTCGGGGAGTCCGGAGATCTCACCGGGGTCTACCACCGAGGGGTGCCTGGGAACGTCGGCGAACGCGGACTGCGAGTCGCCGTCGAGCACGTTGATCTGACCCCAAACGTCCGGATAGGCCTTGTGCAACTGCGCGTCAAGGCTGAGCAGGAAGTCTCCTGCCACCAGGGCGGCGGCCTTGTTCGGCGAGTTGTAGGGAATCGCCACGAAGTTGGTGTTCCCGATCTGACCGCTCGTCAGACCATAGGTCCGGGTCGACTCGGGGAAGACACCGGTGTCCACCTTGGAACCGGCAGACGCCGGACCGTAGGCGAGGAAGTGGGTGACTTCGGAGTTGGAGTACAGGGTCTCCAGAGCCGGCTGGTCCACCGGGTAGGTGGAGCCTTCACGCCACAGGCAGGGCTCGAGGTCGTTCAGAGTCTGCCAGGTTGCTTCGGCCACCTGGTCGTAGAGAGCCTGGTCGAAGGGGACCAGGAGGTCGTTGTACCCGCCGGGGAGGATCTTGTTGGCCTCGTTGTAGAACACGTGGCGCACGAACACGCTTCCGGTGAAGTCCGGAGGAGCGGGATAGGTGAAGGTTCCCGGGTTGGCGCAGGCATGGGCCAACAGGGCATCCATGTCAGCGGGGGGATCGGGCAGGAGGGCGCTGTTGTAGAACACCGCCGACTGGGCCTTGTTCCAGGGCACTTCGCACTCGCCGACTTCGGTGCCGAAGTCGAACAGCAGTGTCCCGTCGGTCATGTCCACGTTCTGGAAGCTGGGCAAGAGGTCCCAATAGCCGCACAGCAGCAGGCCACCCTGCTTCATGGTGCGGAAGTTCTCACCGTTGATCCAGATCATGTCCACGGAGCCACTGGTGTACTCGCCGGCTTCGGTCTCGCTGAGAACCGTGTCCACCGCGGTGACGGTGTCGCTGATCCTCACCTGGTTGAGTTCGATGTTGAAGCGCGACATGAGTTCGGCGCCGACCCACTCGTTCACGTAGGCGTTAATGGTGGCACTGCCACCCCACATGAACCAGTTGACCCGACCGCCTTCGGCGGCAGTCAGGATCTCATCCCAACTCATTCCGCCAACCTCGGAGTCGTCCACGTCCAAGAGTCCGGGACCGGTGGCGCCCATCATGGGCTCCTCCTCCATCATCTCTTCCTCCATGGGCTCTTCGGCGGGAGCTTCGGTGGTGGGAGCGGCGGTCGTGGCAGGCGCTGCAGTGGTGGGAGCGGCGGTCGTGGCGGCGGGCTCGTCGTCGCCACCGCACGCCGCGGCTACCAACATCAAGCACGCGGTGACAATCGCCCAGCGCGCAAATCGAGAACTACGCATTTAAATGTCCTCCTGTTTTGATAACTTGTAACGGACCTGTCAAGGGCGCGCCATATGAGGCATCGCCCGCAAGCCCGCCCATCACCATACCTTTACGCTGGTCAGCCCACAAAATCAACAGCAGGCGCCCCTGATGATCCCCCCGATCAGTTGCTACCCGCCCGGCCTCCACTCACATCCAACGTTTCCCCTGCGGTTCGTAGCGGCGCCAATGCCTGGTCAGGGCACACCCCCAGGCCCGGATCTTCACTCAGTTGGAGACGGCCGTCGGCCAGCGGCGGAAAGGGTTGCGCCAGACCCTCGCGAAGCGGGTTGGGATTGCTGTCGACCTCCAGCAGGCCGTCTCCTCCCACCGCAGCCAGCAGGTGAGCAGAGGCGATCAAGCCGATGCCGCCGCCGAGGTAATGAGGACAGAACCGCTTGCCGGCGCCGGTAATTCGCCGCGCCAGGGGAAGGCATCCCGAAATGCCACCCCACTTGGTGACGTCGGGCTGGATCACAGCCCAGGATCCATGGCCCATCGCTCCGTGGAACTCACTCTCCCCACACAGGTTCTCCCCTCCCGCCAGGGGAATCGGAGAGGTGCGGGCCAGTTTCTTCCAGGTGTCGTCGCAGTGGCTGGCGGCGATGGGTTCCTCCAGCCACATCGGGTGATAGGGAGCCAGCATCGAGGCCCAGCGTTCGGCTTCGTCCGGTGACCAGGCCTGGTTGGCGTCCACGGCGATGGGCGCATCAGGCCCCAGCAACCGGCGCAGGCCGGCGAGGTTGTCAAGATCGATCTGCTCCCCGAAGCCAACCTTGAGTTTGAAGGCCCGGTGGCCCTCCGCCCTGGCATGGCGGGCCTGCTCCAAAGCTCCATCCGGCCCGATCCCGCTGGCGTAGGTGGGCACGCTGCCGTCACCCGTGCCCCCTCCCAGCAGTCTCCACAACGGCGCCCCCGCCTGACGGGCCGCCATGTCCCACAGCGCGATGTCGATGCCGGCGATCACCGCAGAGAATGGCCCCCGCTCACCCGATTGGATCGCCAGGATCTCGGTCCTGGAGGAGAGATGGTCGAAGACCACCCTCGGATGGGGCCACCGCCGACCAACTATCAGGGGAGCAACGACGGTGCAGATCAAGCGGGCACGGTACTCGGCGGCGGGCGCCGGGAAATTGCACCACACCTCCCCGTACCCGATGCCTCTCTCAACCGATCGCACCTTGACCACCACCGCCGGGCGATCGGCCATGGCCCCGAAGGCAGTCCGCACGGGTCGGGCCATCGCAGCCCGGTAGACCTCCACCGACACCGACTCGATTGTGAACGGGTCGGTTTCCGGCCAATCCGCAGTGGCTTCGGCGGCCGCGGCGCCTTCGGAGTCCGACATTGTGTCAAGTATGGTTACCGATGTTCGCAACGACGAAGCGGGGCGGCCCTCTGCCAACCCGCGCCTGGCAAGACCCCAAAACGTGAAAGGCCGGTGAGTTTCGATGGCATCGACTTCGATCAGCCCCGATCCGAAAGCACCCTCGACGGGATCCACCCAGGACGACTTCCCCGGAGTGATCGGACCTGATTTCCGCACCTCGGTCCCCTGGTGGCCTCCGATGGAGAACGACGCCCGCGGTAAACCCGATGTGGTGGTGGTGGTGCTCGACGACGTGGGTTTCGCCGGCCTGGGGTGCTACGGGGCGGAGATCGACACGCCGACCATCGATGCCCTGGCCGAGGGCGGGGTTCGCTTCAACGACTTCAACGTCACTCCCCTGTGCTCTCCCACCCGGGCGTGCCTTCTCACCGGGCGAAACCACCACAGCGTCGGGATGGCTTACCTGTCGAACGTCGACTCCGGCTTTCCCGGTTACCGGGGCCGGGTCACCGAGTCGGCGGCCACCATGGCCGAAGTCCTCCAAGACGCAGGTTACGGCACCCTGGCGATCGGAAAGTGGCACCTGGCGCCGCTCGAGGACACCACCGCGGTGGGACCCTATGACCAGTGGCCGCTGGGACGCGGCTTCGGTCGCTACTACGGGTTCCTGGACGCCCTGACCGATCACTTCTATCCCGATGTGGTCGAGGACAACCACCGCGTCGACCCGCCGGGCACCCCCGAGGACGGCTACCACCTCACCGAGGACCTCATCGATCACGCCATCGGGTATGTGAGAGACCAGGTGTCGGTGAAGCCCGAGCAACCGTTCTTTCTGTACCTGGCCTTCGGCACCGCCCACTGCCCCCACCAGGCGCCCCAGGAGTACCTGGACAAGTACCGGGGTCGATACGACGAAGGATGGGACGTGATCAGAGCACGCCGGTTCCAACGGCAGAAGGAACTGGGCATCATCCCCCCGGATGCCACTCTGGCGCCGCTCAACCCGGGAGTGGAGGAGTGGGCGGACCTGACCCCCGATCAACAGCGCCTCTTCGCTCGTTTCCAAGAGGCCTACGCCGCCATGCTCGATCACACCGACGCCGAACTGGGCAGGCTGGTGGACTTCTTGGACTCCATCGGCAGACTCGACAACACCATCATCGTGGTCCTCTCCGACAACGGCGCCAGCCAGGAGGGCGGACCGGACGGCGGCGCCGACATCGTCACCTACGAGGAGGACCGGTTCTGCACCGTGGAGTTCAACCTGGAGCGGTTCGACACCATCGGCGGTCCGCATTCTCAGACCAACATCCCCTGGGGTTGGGCGCAGGCGGCCAACACTCCCCTGCGCTGGTACAAGCAGAACACCTACGCCGGCGGGGTGCGGACCCCCATGGTCATCTCGTGGCCGCAGGGAATCGGCGACACCGGAGCGGTGCGGGCCCAGTTCGTGCATGCCATCGACATCGCCCCCACCCTGTTCGACCTGGCCGGGGTCACGCCGAAACAGTCATACAACGGGGTGGACCAGATGCCCTACCACGGCGCCAGTATCCGCGGGGTGCTCGACGACGCCGGGTCATCCCACCCCCGGGACCGCCAGTACTTCGAGATGATCGGCCACCGGGCGATGTGGCAGGACGGTTGGAAGGCACTGGCCCGGCATCGCCGCAACGAACCATTCGAGGATGATCCCTGGGAGTTGTATCACATCGACTCGGACTTCTCCGAGTGCCGGGACGTGGCCACCGAGCATCCCGACCGCCTGGCCGACCTGGTCCGCCAGTGGTCGGAGGAGGCCGGCCGCTACTCGGTGTTCCCACTTGACGACCGCTACCTGGCGGTGCGAGCCTCCACCTTCCAGACCCCCGGGTCCCCCCGCGCCCGTGACACTTTCACCTACCTGGGAGGCGCCACCCGCATCCCCGGCGGCGTGACTCCCATAGTGTTCAACCGTTCCTTCTCGATCACCGCCCGGGTCGGCCCACTCGACGAGTCCGCCCAGGGAGTCCTGGTGGCGGTGGGCGACACGAGCGGCGGGTACGTTCTCTACCTCAGCGACGGCCGGTTGGTCTTCGAGTACTGCTACCTGGGTGACCGCCAGACCGTGGCCTCCCCTCCCGGTTCGATCTCCCCCGGATCCACCGAGTTGGCCTTCCGATTCGAGCGCACCGGCGACTACCGGGGAACCGGACGGTTGGAGTCCGACGGCGTGGTGCTGTGCGAGCAGTCCATGTCCGACATGGCCCGCGGCATGATCTCCTGGGGTTCCCTCAGCGTGGGCGCCGACACTCTGTCGCCGGTAAGCAACTCCTATGAAGGCGAGTTCCCCTTCAGCGGGAACATCGCACAGGTGGAATTCAACCTGAGTTCCCGAGAGCAGGTGTAACAGGGCTGATGGGACCGGGTCGCGAAAAAAGAAGGCGGTGAGGTGTTGTTCCTGTCACAGTCCCGGACCCATAGTGATGGTGTCAAACACCTCCCGGTCCGCTCCGACGTCGCCCGGACCGTCAAGCAACCACCTGCGAAACGAGGTCATACTCTCAGAACGCACCCCTTGCCGGGACCGGCAAACCGCGTTCCGACCAACCGGCGGTGGCGGCGGGGGAGGGCCCAGAGCGTAGGAAGACGGCCCCGTTTTTCGCGGGATAGGGTTCGATTTCACCACTTACCGGTGAGTACGCTGATCTCCTCACCAACCCCGTGACCTCGTTCTCCGGTGACACGGTGCTGGTGGCCGGGGTCGGGATGACCCCGTTCGTCGGGTTCCGGCACGACGCCAGCGTGCGGGACATGGTGGCCGAGGCGTCCCGGACGGCTGTGGCAGACGCCGGGCTTCGTTCCACCTCGCAGATCGACATGGGGGTGGCCGCCTACGAAAGCGACCACTTCAATCGCCAGATGAGTCTCGGCCAGGTCCTCCACGACACCGTGGGCTTGGCGGGCAAGCCGTTGGTCCGGGTGGAGGGAGGCGGCGCCACCGGAGCACTGGCCATCCGCACTGCGCTGATGGCGCTGCGCTCCGGTGAGGCTCGGTCGGTGCTGGTCTTTGGGGGGGAGACCAACGGCAAGTCCGTGGATCGGGCCACCGCCACCGAGATCCTGGCCATGTCCGCCGACTTGGAGTGGGAGACGCCGGTGTTCGGCACTTTCGCCGCTCCCTACGCGCTGATGATCACCGAGCACATGCGACGCTACGGCACCACCGCCGAACAGTTCGCGCAGATCGCAGTCAAGAACCGCCGCCTGGCGCTCGACAACCCCTTGGCGCACCGGGGGATGTCGATCACGGTGGATGACGTCCGGTCTTCGGCGCCTCTCTCGGATCCCTACCGACTGTTTGACGCCAGTCTGCTCAGCGACGGCGCCGCCGCGGTGCTCCTGGCCACCTCCGAGTGGTCCGAACAGCACTCCCCCACCTTTGCGGCCCGCCCGCCGGTGGCCGTCCTCGCCAGCGCCGCCGCCACCGACCATCCCCGGCTGTCGGATCGCACCGACGAGATGTTTCCCCATTTCGCCGCCAAGCGGAATGCCGCCGCCGAGGCCTACCGCGCCGCCGGCATCGACGACCCCCCCAACCAGGTAGACCTCGCCGAGGTGTACGACTCCTTCAGCGGCGCCGAACTGCAGGCCTACGAGGACCTGGTGCTGTGCCCGGTCGGCCGGGGAGGGCAGGCCGCCGCCGAGGGACGATTCGACCGGGGCGGCCAGGTGGTGGTGAACCCCTCGGGTGGCCTGCTGGGACGCGGTTCGGCAGTGGGCGCCACCGGGATCGCCCAGGCGGTGGAGGTCGTCTCCCAACTTCGAGGCGAGGTGACCGGCCCCCGGGCGGTGTCCGGCGCCCGCATCGGGATTACCGACACCCACGCCGGGGTGGGCTCGCTGTGCGTTGTCAATGTCTTCGCAAGGGCGGCCTGATGCGGGTGACGGGAGTGGACCGGAGCACCGGTACCGGCGGCCAACCGGTCTACCTGCTGGACATGGAGATGTCCCAGCGCTACCGGCATGCGGTCGGCTCTTCCAGTCCCTTCTACCGCGGATTGGAAGAGGGGGTCCTGCGAGCCACCCGGTGCCCGGAGTGCGGCGCCTCATGGTTCCCACCGCGCCGGTTCTGCCCTGTAGATATGACCGAGACCGCTTGGTATGATCTCCCCGGGACCGGAACGGTGACGGCGGCAACGCGGGTGCACAGCCCACCGCCGTTCGGCGGCATCGATCCGCCCTATGTTTTGGCTTCCATCCGCCTCGACGGGGTGGACGGAGGCATCACCCATCGGGTGACAGGCTCGGAGACTCCGAAGAAAGGGACAGTGGTAACCGTGACATTCATTGAGGAGGCCGCGGCCCATCCGCTGCTGGCGATCGCATTCTCGGTTCGCAGGGGCGAGGCATGAGCCGGCCGGTCGGAATCGAGATCTTCTACTGGCTGGACAGTTGGCACGACGACCAGTCCTCGGTGTTCCACAAAGCCGCCGAGGCCGGTTTCGAAGGCGTGGAGATGTCGTTCGTGGCCGGGACCGACGTGAAGGTGAACCGAATCGCCCGCACCGCTTCTTCTCTGGGTTTGGGGGTGCTGTGCAGCACCGGCCTCACTCCTTCCATGGACATCTCCAGCCCCGACGCCGACGTCCGCGCCTCGGGGATCTACCACCTGAAGTGGTGTCTCGATCAGGCAGCCTCGCTGGGAAGCCCGATCCTGGGAGGGGTCACCTACGCACCGTGGATGGGGTTCCCCCAAGGGGACCTGGCCGGCCACCGGGAACGATCCGCCCAATCCCTTCACACGGTGGCCGAGCATGCCGCGTCGGTGGGAGTCGACCTGTGCCTGGAGGTGCTAAACCGGTTCGAGAGCTACATGTTCAACACCGTTTCGGACTGCCTGGCCTTCATCGAGACGATCGGACACGACTCTGTCAAGGTGGAACTCGACACCTTCCACATGAATATGGAGGAAGAAGACCTGGCCGCAGCCGTCCGGCAGGCGGCCGGGCAGATCGGACACGTCCAGGTGGCGGCCAACAATCGCCGGGCGCCCCAGTACGGCCACATCGACTGGGCCGGGTTCGCGCAGGCCCTTGACGACGTCGGATACGACCGTTGGGTGGTGTTCGAGACGTTTCCCAACTCAGGTGTCCAGACCGGCCGCGACACCTACGCCTGGAGAGATCTCAGCCAGGACCTCGACGCCGACGCCGCCGGAGCCGCCGCTTTCATCCGCGAGTATCTGGCATGAGCATCCGCACCCGCCTGTTTCTCAACAATCCGGCCGACGCGGTCTCGGAGATGCTGGAAGGCTACGCGGCCGCCCATCCCGACATCATCCGATTGTCCGGTGGGATGGTGGTCCGCGCCACGCCCAAGCCGCAGGGCCATGTGGGCCTGGTGATCGGCAACGGGTCCGGGCACGAGCCGGCCATGATCGGCTGGATCGGTGAAGGCCTTTTGGACGTCAACGTGGCAGGGCCGATCTTCTCCTCACCCGGCCCCGGCGGGATCCTTCAAGGCATCAAAGCAGCCGACCGCGGCGGAGGGGTGTTGCTAATGGTCTCCAGCCACGCCGGGGACATCATGAACGCCACTTTGGCCATCGACGAGGCCGAGGACGAGGGCATCGAAGACGTGGAGATGGTGGTCCTCTATGACGACGTGGCCTCGGCGCCCAAAGGACGGATCACCGAGCGCCGGGGAGGCGCGGGCTTGTTCTTCGTGTGGAAGACCGTCGGCGCCATGGCCGAACGGGGAGGTTCGTTGCAGGACTGCGCCCGCATCGCCCGCAAGACCCGGGACCGCACCCGGTCGCTGTCCACGGCGATGGGCACCGTTGCCCACCCGGTCAGCGGCCAGCCCCTGGGAGACCCCGAAGACACCTCGGTGGCGGTGGGAATGGGAGTCCACGGAGAAGCCGGAGCACGCTTGGGCGAGGAAGTGCAAGCCGATGAGATTTCAGAGCTCATGCTCGCACGGTTGGTGGAGGACGCTGACCTGGGCCCGGGAGACCAGGTGGGCCTGCTGCTCAACAACGCCGGCTCGTTGACTGTGATGGAACTGTCGATCCTCCACCGGGGAGCCCGTGCTGCGCTGGAACGCCGCGGGATCGAGGTCGCCCGCTCGTGGATCGGGCCGTATGCCACCACCATCGACATGGCGGGGTTCGCCTTCGCCATCTGCCACCTAGACGACGAGTTGACCGACCTTTACGACGCTGCGGCCCGCGGCGCCGGATTCACCATGCCGGGTGGTGGCTAGCCGTGGCACTCGCTTGGGTCTGAGCCCGGCGGTCGAGCACCTGGCAGAACTGCGTACCTCGATCGATAGTAGGTCAGTCTGACTTCTCGATGCGCGGCTCAAACCTTGATTTGGACTCCTACCTAAATGTGGGACACTCGCCCCTTTCAAATGTAAAGCCCTCCTGGTAACGCCAGGTAGGTACCGATTGAGGGTGGTGGCTAACATCTCGACGCGACCCAGACCTCCAAATATGGGCACACCATCAAAGAAGGATTCTGCAATGACTGAAAGCAAACCTACTCATGAGTCCCCCGAGGCGGGCGCGGATGTTCAGGGACCGTCGGCTTCCCGATCAGGGCCACTTCGATTCATAGCCGTTCTCTTGACAGGAATACTTCTTGTGCTGGCTGGCATCCTCTACGTGATGATCGAAAACCAAGAAGTGATAATCCAAAACCAAGAAGTGATGATCGAAAACCAGAACAAGTCCCTTGAGCATCAAAGGGCAAAGGAGGTAGCCTGCGAGGTCGACGGAGGAGAGATATCCTGGAATACAAGAGGAAGCCAGGTCTGTGATCTAAGCCCATTCGCCAGGGACGAAGGTGGCAGGTTTGACTTCGATGTCGACTGGATCATTCGTTAGAACAACCGCGCCTTCGGCGACAGATCATGCCTTACTTTTCCTAGTGACCATTCCAGTCCAGTGTTTGCCGGGGGGAACAACTCCCAACCAGGTAAGAAGTGTTTTTTATTCGCAAGTAGTAGTTAGGGGCTTTTTGTCCTACCCCCATCCTATAGTTGTAGGTATGGACTTGATACGGATTTTTTCCAAATTCCCAGATCACGAGGCGTGTTTGGAGCACTTGGAGCGGGTGCGGTGGGGCGACAGCCCCGAATGTCCCGGGACTAATCGTTCTTGAGGACCTCAGCCCTAGACAGCGGGGCAGCTTCGAGAGGTTCATGGCCGAAGCCGGCGACCTTGAAGTGCACGGCATTCCCTACCCGCGGATGCAAATGCTGACCGTCCGCGAGTTGTTGGACGACCGCAGATTCAAGACTCCGACCGTTCACGGTAGACGCGAAGCCAAGCCCATCCTCCCAGGCATCAACCCGTGAACTGTCGGAACTGCCAAAATAGGCCAACGGCGGGAACGCATCAACCCGCCTGAAAAGGAGAGACTGATGGATATCGTCGAAAAAGCCCAGGAAGCGGCACAGTCAATGGCATCTGCTATCACCCCTACCGCAGGCATGCCGGTCACCCAGATGGTGACCCGGAACGACATGGCCCCGCTCGCCGACCGGATGGTCGACTGGGCACAGCAACTGACGGAGCAGTTAGTTGCTGAGAAGCTGGCCCACGCCGATGCGGAGGCGGGACACAAGTTCCTCGACGCCGCGTTGAAGATATACAACTCAGTGGCTGCGGGGATGGCATTTAAGGGCAAGGAGGCTGAGCACCAGCTGGCCGTGCGTCGGATGAATGACATCATTGATGCCGGTATTCGGGCGCATCAAGACATTAAAGAGAATGCTCGTTCTGCGCCTATTCAGCCCAAGTCATAAGCAAAGCCCCTAACTACTACTTGCGTTTTTATTAGAGTCAACAGCGCCCTGACATGGTGGGTGGCAGCACCCTTCAGGCCATCTGGGTGACAGGGATCATAGGCAGCCGCGTAAGGACTATCGATAAGCAACAGCATCTGGAGCGAAGGCAAGGAACGGGATCAGGACCACTCCCCCCAGCTACAGCGCCCAACAAATGCTCCGCGAAGACCCGCCAGACTTTCCCACTACCGTTAGTCGCTGTGTTGGAGCGAGATCTGGCCAAAGCCTTGATCCGAGCCGCCGCCCGGCGGGTTAGCGACCATCAGGATGAGTTGTCCCGCTTGGATGCGGTGGCAGGCGATGGCGATCATGGCGTCAACATGGCTACCGCTCTGACGGAAGCAACCAACCGCCTCCAAGATTCGCAAGTAACCACCTCCGCCGAGGTATTCCGAGCCACTGGACGGTCTTTCCACGACACGGTCGGAGGCGCCGCCGGGGCGCTGTTCGGGTCGTTCTTCGCAGCGATCGCCGGTCAATTCTCAAAGTCGGCTCACTCCTCTACCCAAGCCACCCTCGTGGCAGGGATGGAGAAGGGAATGACCCGGGTGATACGCCTGGGAAGGGTAAAACCGGGCCAAAAGACGATGGTGGATGCCCTGGCGCCGGCAGTTGATGCCGCCAGGACAGCATTGGAAGAGCAAGCCTCTTTAGCCGAGGTCTTATCGGCAGCCGCACAGGCTGCCCGCCAAGGCGCAGAGTCCACCGCCGCCATGGAACCCCGCGCCGGGCGAGCCCGCTACGCTGCCGATCGCAGCATTGGGACCGAGGACCCCGGCGCCTGTACCGTGGCGCTTATCTTCGAAGCCTGGGCCGAGGCGAGCGCCAATGAGGAGTGACCGGTGAACAGTGGCCGACGAGTGAAGATCGGATACGTGGGGGTGGCGTTCGGCAGCTATTACGCCGACGAGCACAATCAGTACGGCCGGGCGATCAGAGGCCTGCAGGCACTGGCAGAGGAGATGGACTTCGATCTGGTGGCCGTCGACAGCGGGGTGCCCGACATGGAGACGGCCCAGCAGGTGGCCGCCCGTCTCTCTGAAGAGCGCATCGATTTCCTCCTGTTGCAGACCGCCGCCTGCGCGTCGGGTGAACTGTTGGAGCCACTGGCCGAGATTGCCCCGCGGATGGGCATCTGGGCCACGCCGGAGCCGGTCCTGCAGGGGTCCATCCAATTGCACTCCCTGGTGTCGGCCAGCCACTACGCCTCCATCATCCGCCGTTACCTCACCGACCGCAACATCGCCTACAAGTGGTTCTACGGCCACATCGACGAACCGGACGTCGACCGGCGCCTTCGGATAACCATCCGCGCCCTGCAGGGCATCAAGGCCATGGCCTCGGCTCGGATAGGGTGGATCGGCGGCATCTCCCCCGGCTTCTACAACATGCATTTCGAAGAGGATCGCCTGCAGGAACGCTTCGGAGTCATCATCGGACGCCACACCATCGCCGAAGTCGTCGAACTGGCCCGCGCCATCCACCCCGACTCGGCAGACTCGATGGTTCAGGCGGCCACCGACCTGGCCACCGAGGTGACCGCACAGCCTTTGGGGATGGACCGAAACGCCCGGGTCTACCTGGCGCTGGGTCAACTCATCCGATCGGAGGGATACGACGCTCTGGCAGTGCAGTGCTGGCCGACCTTCCAGGAGGAGTACCACATGGCCCCCTGCATGGCCTACAGCCTGCTCGGCTCAGAAGACGGTTTCGCGGTGTCCTGCGAGGGCGATGTGCCCGGCGCAGTCACCATGCTGTTGATGAATTCCATGTCACCGGTCCACGGGTCGTCCACCCTCTTGGACCTCACCGCTTTGGATCCCAGGTCCGATGCGGCGCTGTTCTGGCACTGCGGCGTGACTCCCCGGCACTTCGGAGGCGACAACGGCATCCGGTGGGTCGACCATGTCACCCTGGGTCGCAAGTCCGATGTCAGCTTCGGGGTCTCCGGTGACCTGAGGTTCGCCCCCCAGCAGACCACCATAGCCTACGCCGGCGACGACTTCACCGAGATGTTCATCGCCACCGCCGAAGTGATCGAGACCGGCAACGCCGGATTCGAGGGGACCCGAGGCTGGTTCTCCAAGTTCCGGCTCAACGGCGAGCCCATCGAACTGAACGACCTGGTGAACACCGCCGTGGTTCAGGGACACGAACACCACTTCGCGGTGGCACAGGGCGACCTCTCCTCGGAACTGGCCGAGGTGGCCGCGTGGCTCGGGATGCGCACCACCCGACCCGTACCCATACAGGACTACCTGCAGGTAGACGGGCTGAATGCCTGAACTCCCTTCCGCAATTTGGGAATAACAAACGTCATGGGTCAGAGAATCCGCCGGGCAGAGCATGCAGAGTCACTAACTCACTAATTTCATCCATACCTGACCAGACTCAGGGAGGATGTCCACATGGCCGTAGACATAAAAGACAAGTACCGGAAGGTGGTGCTCCGGGGCAAATACCGGAGACTGTACGTCGGATTCGAACTGCCTCAATCCGCACGACTGCACCGGCCCTGGTGGGGCAATCAGCGGGGCGGCAACGGTCACAGCCAGGCCCTCGCTTGGAGCGCCGCCGGATGGGAGACGGCGGAGGTCGATATGGATGGCGAGACCCTGCTGTTCCGACGAACGCAGCCCGATCTCCCGCCAAGGCTCATGCTCGACGAGGCGTGGCCCACCCCACCGCGGTGTGGCCGGAGAGGCTGAGTCTCAGGCGAGAGGACCTCTACGAGGACCGGGTTTAGTCAGCGGTGTTCATAGACACCAATGTGCTGGTGAAGTCCCGTATCGCCACCGCGCCGGACCACCACACCGCCCGGGCCAGCCTCGAACGCGCTTTTCGAGACCCCGAACCGCTCCGGATCAGCCGTCAGGTGATACGAGAGCATCTGTCGCTTGTCACGCGTCCTCAGACCTGGCCGGTGGCTATCAACCGCCAAGAAGCCCGGGAGGACGTGAGCAGGCTGATCGGCAGTTTCGAGATACTCGAGGACGGCCCCGTGGTGACCGAGTGGTTACTGGCGCTCTGCCGAGAAGTTCTGGTTGGTGGACGCCAGATTCACGACGCCAACATCGTCGCCACTATGCTCGCCCACGGAGAAAACCGTCTATTGACGTTCAACACCGCTGACTTTCGCCGTTACGGCGACCGCATCGAGTTGGTCCACAGCTAGCGGGTTGGATCGAATTTATCCACCAAAGGAGATCAGCGTGAAGAAGTACCTGCCAGCCGTTGACGCCAAACGATTCGAACCGGTCCGCCACTGACCGATCCCCAAGACTGTGGAACCACCCTCCTCGCCGCTCCGATCGGCCCGACTCGACACTGTCGCCACCCCCACCGGCCACTTCGCGGTCCTGGCCATCGACCATGTGGGGTCCTTTGCCGCCACCGTGCGACTCGACAACCCCGCCTCAATGAGCACCGAGGACATCTGGGCGGCGAAACTACCCCTGATCGAGGGCATCGGCCCCCACGCCGGAGCCATGCTGATCGATCCGGGCTTTCTGGAGGGCACCGGCTTCACCCGCACCGGCAAACTCGCCGAGACGGGCATGATACTGGGCATCGAGGACGGCGACTACGCCGATGTTCTCACCGCACCCCGTTTCCTTCCCGGCTGGAGCGTGGAGAGAGCCGCCCGACTGAGTGTGGACGCCGTCAAGATCTCCATGTTCTTCGACCCGGGCGGTGATACCTCGGCGGCGGAGGATTTCGTAACAGAAGTGGTCGACCAGTGCCGCCAACAGCAGATGCCGCTCTTCGCCGAACCCCTCGCCTTATACGATCACCCCACCGAGCGCAGGGATGCGGTCATCGAAGGGGTGCGGATCTTCGGACCGCTGGGCGCCGATGTCCTCAAGCTCCAGTTCCCCGAACCCGCCGAGAACACCGACCAGCAGGCCTGGGCGCAGGTCTGCGAAGAGATCGACCGGCTCAGCCCCGTGCCGTGGGCGATCCTCTCCGAGGGCGGTGACTACGACCTGTTCCGCCAGCAGTTGAAAGTGGCCTGCGGGGCCGGAGCATCGGGCTTTCTGGGAGGGCGGGCCGTGTGGAGAGAGGCGGCCACCGGAGAGGGCAGCCTGGCGAGTTCCGCAGCCCGAATCCGTGAGTTGGCTGGGATCGCCGTGGCCGAGGGTGTAGATTGGAGAAGTCGCTAAGTGATCGAGAAAGGCGCGGAATGACCGATTTTCCCAATGTGAGCGAGGATCGCCGCCACCAGATGTTCGCCGACATCGAGGGGCCCACCCGGGTCTTGATCGACACCGACACCGACAACGAGATCGACGATCAGTTCGCCATGGCCTGGGCGTTCCTCTCCCCCGAGCGGATCGAAGTGGAAGCGGTGGTAGCCGAACCGTTCGGCCACGAGCATTACCGCCCACGGGTGGTGGAGGCCGCCAACGACCTGCGGGCGGGCCGCGAACCCGACCCGGACAATCTGATGGGATATTGGGCGCGCCACCTGGTCGCCAATGACATCGACCCGGCCACCATGAAAATGTGGGGCCCCGCCGAGGGAATGGAAAGCTCCTACCAGGAGATCAAGACGGTGCTCCAGAAGATGGGCATCCCATCCGACGGCCTGGCCTTCCGCGGTTCCGACCGGTACATGACCGACGCCGACACGCCGGTGGAGAGCGAAGGCGCCGAGAAGATCATCGAACTGGCCCTAGCCAACGACGAGCGGCCACTGCACGTGGTGGCAATCGGATGCGTCACCAACGTCTCCTCGGCGCTTCTCATGGCGCCCGAGATCGCCACCAAGATGGTGGTCAGTTGGACGTCGGGCTTTCCCACCTGGACCGATTTCACCAACCACACCTCGCTCAACCTGGTCCAGGACCCCCACGCCTCACGCCTGCTGTACGACTCCGGGGTTCCCCTGGTGTACCTTCCGGGCTTCTACATCGGCGCCCAACTGGTGATCTCCCTGCCCGAGATGGAAGCCTATTTCAAGGGCAAGGGCGAGATAGGCGACTATCTCTACTACCTGTACAACAACAACCCCATCCGCATCGACCGCGGGGTCGGGATGTTCCCCGGCCAGTCCTGGATCGTCTGGGACCTCATCAACATCGCCTGGTTGATCAACCGGCACTGGGTCCCCACCCGCGCGGTGCCCACTCCCCGATTGGACGACGACCTGGCCTGGCAACCCCGCGCCAGCGCGCCGACCATGCTGGAGGCCATCGACATCAACCGCGACGCCATCTACCACGACCTGATCACCAAACTGGACAACCAGGACCAGATCCTGGCCGCCTACCGAAGCGGTACCGCCGGTTGAGGAGGAGGAAGAAACCACCGATGAGAGCCGCGGTACTCCATCCCGAGGGGGGCCTGGAGATCGAAGAGCGTCCGGTCCCCGAACCGGGACCGGACGAGGTGCTGGTGGCTCCCAAACTGGTGGGCATCTGCGGCTCGGACCTGCATTACTACAAGGAAGGCCGGATCGGAGACTGGCGGGTGACCGAACCCCATGTGCTCGGCCACGAATTCTCCGCGGTGGTGGAGCAGGCCGGCCCCCACACCGACACGCTACCGGTCGGCACCCCGGTGGCCGTGGAACCGATAGTCCCCTGCCGGGAGTGCGACGCCTGCCACGGGGGCCTCTACAACCTGTGCGCCTCCTTCGGGTTCACCGGATCTCCCCACACCGACGGAGCGCTCCAGGAGTCGGTGGTGGTGCCCGCCCAGGGACTGCACCCCCTGCCACCCGACATGCCCTTTGAGATGGGCGCCCTGGTGGAACCCACCTCCATCGCGGTCCACGCCGTACGCCGAAGCGAACTGCAAATAGGCGAGACGGTGACCATCATCGGCGCCGGCCCGATCGGCCTGCTGATCTTGGCGGTGTGCCGCGCCCATGGCGCCGGCGACGTCTACGTAACCGACATCGACCCCGGCCGCCTGCAGATCGCCGAGGCGCTGGGCGCCACCGCCACAGTCGACGTCCGAGGCATGGCGCCCGACGAGATCCGCCGACACACCAGACAACAGGGCACCGACATCACCTTCGAGGCCGTGGGCAGTCCCACCACGCTTGAGACCGCCATCCACCTGGTCCGCCCCAGCGGGCGGGTGATCGCAGTGGGCGTCAACATAGCAGAGCACATCCCCTTCAACCTGATGCTCGCCCAGTCCCGCGAGGCGACGGTTATCCCCATCTACCTGGGACGCGACGCCTTCGCAGAAGCAATTGAACTGCTGGCCTCTGCAAAGATCGACGGTCGGCGTATAGTCAGTCACCGCTTCCCATTGGAGAAAGCGGCACAAGCCATGGACACCGCACTCGGCGGCGGCGAGGCAGTGAAAGTGCTGATCGAAGTGAACCAGTAGGGCTGTGAAACGATGAAGATGCGACTGACCGAAAAGGGAGCCCAGCGGCTCAGCATCTCGTTTCTGCTCGCACCTGCCCTGGCCGTGATCATCCTCCTCTTTTTGGGTGGCTTGATCACCGGCCTGCTTCGCAGCCTCAACTATTTCCCGCTCATCGGCCTCAACGACTTCAATTTCGAGGCCTACGTGGCGATCTTCACCGACAACGGGTTCATCCAAAGCCTGGTGCTCACCTTCCACATCGCCTTCACCTCCACGCTCATTTCCTGCATCCTGGCGGTGGCCGCCGCGCTCTTGCTGCGCCCGGCCTTCCGGGGAAAGCGCATCGTCCACTTCTTCTTCTCGCTCAACCTCACCATCCCCCACCTGGTGGGCGCCATCGGCGTGCTCTACCTCTTCCAGAACAGCGGACTGGTGTCGCGGATCATGACCGGCCTGGACCTCATCAGCAAACCCGCCGACTTCCCGGCCATGGTGTTCGACCCGTGGGCGATCGGGATCATCATCCAGTACGTGTGGAAGGAGATCCCCTTCATCGGAGTGATCGTGCTGGCCATCCTGCTCTCGGTGGGAGAGGACTACGAGTCGGTGGCAAGGTCCCTGGGCGCCAACCGCTGGCAGGCCTTCCGGCAGGTGACCCTGCCGTTGATCATGCCCGGAGTGGTCTCTGCCTCGGTGATCGTGTTCGCCTTCACCTTCGGCGCCTTCGAGATCCCCTACCTCCTGGGACGAACCTTCCCCGCCGCGCTTCCGGTGCTGGCCTACCAGAGCTACACCGACGTCGACCTGGCAGCGCGCCCCCAGGCCATGGCGATGGCCATGGTGATCGCCTTCATCTCGACGCTTCTGATCATGGCCTACATGAAACTCTCCCGCGTCTACATCAGAGAATGACAGTGGGATTCTCACCATGACCACCGCGCCCGCACCCATGCCGCACTTCAACCCCCGCTCGGTCGGACGGGTCACCCTGCGCTGGGTCGGCATCGCGGGCCTTTTGGCCTTTCTGGTGGCGCCCATGGTGCCGCTTTTCATCTGGTCGATCAGCTTCCGCTGGTTCTATCCCGACATCCTCCCCAGCGAATACTCATCCCGCGCCTGGGAGCAGGTCATCTCACCCACCAACAACGTCCTGGGCTCCACCTGGCAGACCACCCTGATAGCACTCTTGGTGACCGTGCTGTCCGTTTTATTCGGAGTGCCGGCCGGCCGAGCGCTGGGACTGCACAACTTCCGCGGGAAGCGCATCGTCGAGATCATGATCCTGGCGCCGATCATCGTCCCCGGCCTGGCGGTGGTCCTGGGAATCGACACCATGTTCATCCGCTACGGGCTGTCGGGAAACATAATCGGAGTGTCGTTGGTGCACTTGGTGCCCACCCTCCCCTACATGACGCTCGTGATGTCGGGGGTGTACGCCAACTACGACGTCGACTACGAACTGCAGGCCCGGTCACTGGGAGCGGGACGCTGGGCCACCCAACGCTACGTCACCCTCCCGGCCGTCTTCCCCGGGGTGGTGGTGGGCGCTCTGTTCACCTTCCTGATCTCGTGGAGCCAGTACGTTCTGACCCTTCTGATCGGTGACGGACAAGTGCAGACCCTGCCCATCTTGCTATTCAACTTCGCCCGCTCCGAACCCGCCATCGCCGGCGCGCTGAGCGTGGTTTTCATCCTGCCGGGGATCCTGGTGCTGCTCCTCAGTTCCAAGTATCTGTCCGGCGACAGCGCCGCAGTAGGAGGTATCGGCAACATATGACCCAAGTGAAACTGAGCGGATTGACCAAGATCTTCGACGCCAAGAACCCTCCCGCGGTGGACCAACTGGACCTCGACATCGACTCCGGAAAGCTCACCGCCCTGCTCGGACCCTCAGGTTGCGGCAAGACCACCACCATGAAGATGATCGCCGGCCTCCTGCGACCCACTTCGGGAGACATTCTCTTCGACGGCAATTCCATCCTCAGCATCAAGCCCGAAGAACGCGGCGCGGTGATGGTCTTCCAGAACTACCTGCTGTTTCCCTACATGAGCATCGCCGACAACATCGGCTTCGGCCTCAAGATGCGCAAGGTGAGCAAAAAGGAGATCAGATCCAGGGTCACCGACATGCTCGACCTGGTACAACTTCCCGGCTTCGAAGACCGCAAACCCAACCAACTCTCCGGCGGACAGCAGCAACGCATCGCCCTGGCGCGAGCATTGATAGTCGAGCCCAACGTTCTCCTTCTAGATGAGCCGCTCTCAAACCTCGACGCGCACCTGCGCGACGAGATGCGGGTGTTGATCAGAAGAATCCAGACCGAGATGGGAATCACCACCGTCTTCGTCACCCACGACCAGGAAGAAGCCGTGGTCCTAGCCGACAAAGTCGCTCTCCTCTTCGACGGGCGCCTGCAACAGTTCGACAGTCCCGACGCCTTCTACGACACTCCCAGAAGCGCCGAGATCGCCACCTTCTTCGGCGGAACCAACTTCATCCCCGGCCATTACCAAGACGGCGTGATGAAAACCGACATCGGCAACTTCAAGGCTCCCCACTCCGCAGTCGGAGACGGAGCAGCCATGCTCAGCATCCGCCCCGAGGCAATCGAACTGGGCGTGGGAGGAGACAACAGCGTGGCGGGAACCATCCTCTCCCATGTCTACGCGGGACGCTACGCGCGCTTCCAGGTCAAGATCGGCGATCTGGAAATCGAAGCCATCACCGAACCCGGACAGGTAAAGCTGTTCGGCGACGGAGACACCGTCCCGGTCAATTTCGCACCCGACAAGATCTGGATCCTGGAAGCCAATTCCACACCGCAACCGGTCGGCGCCGACTCGGCCGGATAACCGGCGCTTTGACCCGCCCTGGTCCATCGGACAGGTCGGCTGCCACAGCTGAATCGGGAACCCGATGGGGTCTGATCGTCTCCGGATGGTCCGTCTACGCCATCTACTACCTCGGCAGGGTCAACTTCTCGGTAGCAGTGCCCGGACTCGGAGACGAACAGGGCCTGGAAGCCACCAAGATCGGAACCTTGGCAGCCGGTTTCTTCTGGGTCTACTCACTCTCGGCAGTACCCATCGGACGCCTGGCCGACCGCATCGGCGCACGCCTACTGGTGGGATTGGGCCTGATTGGAAGCGGGATCATGAACGTCCTGTTCATCCTGACGATTCAGAACTTCACCCTGTCGCTGGTCTTCTGGTCGGCCAACGGCATCTTCCAAGCAATGGGATGGACACCACTGATCGGCGCTGTGGGCCGCTGGGTAGACGAAAGAGGAGCAGGTCGCGTCATTGCCTCGTTTGGCTCCTGTTTCGTAGCCGGCACCGCTCTCACCTTCGCCATCGGCGGATTCCTTGTCGAACGAACCGGAGTCGAGACGCTGTTCATTGCCGCCGCCGCGGTCCTTATACCGGTGGGCATAGCCTGGTGGATCGGCGCCCGGGATCCGGTCAAGACAACCTCAACAGCCGAGCAAAGCGGCGGTCCGATCCTCCGGTCGCTCGGCGCCCTACCGCCAGCGGTAACCATCGGAGCCGCCTACGTCGCTCTGATAGTGTGGACACCCGCCTACTTCGTCGAAGTCCACAATGAATCCATTGGGCGGTCCGGTCTGCTCTCCGCCGCACTACCCGCCATCGCCATCGGCGCCACCATCACCCTGGGACGCTGGTTCCAACACTCACGCGGTCCCGGTTCCGCCCTAAGGGGTGGTCTGGTTTTGATGGTCACATCAATGGCCCTGGCACTGGTCAGCCAAGTCTCAGGTCTTGCCGCCGGGTTCGCCGCGGTAGCCACCGCCACCGCTCTGGTCGGCGCGTCATCATCCCTGGTGCTCGGCCTTTTCCCACGGATGACCTCGCCCGCCAGGGTGGCTTTAGTGAGCGGTATCTACACCCTGGCCTTCAACCTAGGAGGCGGATCCGCTTCCCCGGTCATGGGCAGACTGGTAGACCGCGACGCCTGGGACGGCGTGTTCCTGTTCCTGGCCGCACTGGTCCTGGTCGGAGCACTGTGGACTCTCGGCTGGTACGTTTGGGCACGTTCTCACCTGCCAACAACGGAACCAGCCTGATGACCGATCGCCCAGCCAAACACAGAGCCGTGATGGATCTCGGTCGCGACGAATGGCTGAAGGCTGTGAGGATGGAACCCGGCCTGATCCCCACCGCCGAATTTACCGAATCGCGAAACTTCTAGCGGTTACAGTTCTGGTAGCATTCTGAGTGTGGCAACTGGCGAGGTTTATCCAAGTGCCCCGTTAGCGCTGGTAGTAGCGGAAGTACGCTATCCGCCTGTTTCCGACAGTGCTCTCACCATGCCCGTCTATCGCCGTATCAGGGATCAACTCGGCGGCAGTTGGGTGATCCACAACGCCACTTCACAGACAATTGAGGCGGGGGTGGATGTGTCTGGGCCCCGGGCTTCCCTGCGGTCAGAAAAGTTCAGCCGAATCACATCCAGGGAAAGAACGCGGATAATCACAGCCAAGCCCGAGAGTTTCATTGTTGAGGTGGTGGACTACTTACGCTTTCCCGATTTCCAGAATCTGCTCGTACTCGCCGCGCAAGCTGTTGAAAACGTACTGCAGCCTGATGGAATTGTCCGCATCGGGCTTCGCTATATCAACGAGATTCCTGCACCCGAGCAACCCCCCGAGTGGAGCCACTGGCTTGATCGGTCACTCACGGCACCAGAACTGCCTCGCCAACTCACACTGACAGACTGGACAGGAACAGCCCGTTACCAAGTGTCCGCTGATCAATTCTTGGTGCTGCAATACCGACCTTCGGCGGGTCCGGTCGTCTCTCCAGAGGGTCCTTTGAGGCGTCCCCGGGTAACGGAGGGTCCGATTTTCGTGTTGGATTTTGACAGCTTTTGGCAACCCGACGACATCCCCGAGTTCACAAGTGACAGAATCGGCGAGGTTGCCGACAGCCTGCACAGCCCCCTGCGCGGCTTGTTCGACAGCCTGTGCCAACCAAGCCTGTTGGAAGAATTCAGAAAGGACCGATCCCCATGACTGCACCGAGGACTCGCTACCAGCCGACCGCCACAACAGCACTGACCCCGCCTCGCGTCGTCGAGAGAACGCAACTGTCTGATGTTGACATCCTGGCTAATGAAGCCGGATATCTGAGGTCCAATGTCGGTCTTCTTTCCGAAGATGTGGCTCAAGTGCATGGCGATTCACTGCAACTCCAACTGGAGTCCCACGCGGACGCGGCTTCCAAAAGGTCACCCTTGGACCTCCTCAACGAACTTGCCGAAAAGGGATTCTCTTGGACCTCCGTCGCCCGTGTAGTGGGTGTGTCTATTCCCGCGGTACGGAAGTGGCGTAATGGAAACCCCATGTCAGGCGAGAACCGCCGAAACCTGGCCCTGATGGTCGCTTTCGTGCGTGTGCTCGAAGAGGACTACCTGATAAGAGACGGCGCGTCATGGTTGGATATGCCCTTGGCGGCATCCAGCTTCACCGGAATCGACGTTCTCGCTGCCGGGCATGCTCACGAATTGATGCAATTTGCAGCCGAACACATCAGGAGCAAAGATCTGCTGGACAGCGCCATACCTACTTGGCGAGACACGTTGGATGATCGCTTCGAGGTGTATGAAGCGCCCGACGGCGAACGCGCTATTCGGGTTCGAACCAAGGACAAGGTTGGGTGAACCTGGAGCCGGCCGCAGATCCATCTCGGCTCTACGTGGCAACCGGACCCGAGGTCAACCCTTATCGACCTCTCTTCACCGGTGACATCTTCACCAGCGTGAAGATACCAGGCGTCGGTATGTCAACGGCCATCGTGATAGGGCGTCCTTGCTCGTTCCGGGGCAGGAAAGGCAGACTCGCGGAACGGACTCCTGTCGCCGCGGTAGCGCGTCACGACCGGATCCCAGCAGAACGCTGGTCGACAGGCTATTTCAACAGGATGACCCTACCGGGCCTGCCCCTGGAGGAAGGATTTCATGCAGCTTGGCTCGACCGGTTTGGCCTAGCACTCACAAGCAACCTGATATCGGCGACCCGAGTGGCGTGCCTCTCGCATGCAGACGTCAATCAACTCCAGCAAAGACTCGTGTTCCATCAGACTCGGCTCGATGTCCCAACAGCCGAGTTCCACATAGCCTTCGATCACACCTATGAGGAGGCTGACCTGCTGGAGGAATGGAACACCGAACTCGAAGGGACTGCCGAGGACACCGCATCAGCCTTCGAGTCGTGGATCCGTCAGGGTAGTCCCAACCGCCAATCTCTCCTTCAGAACCCCCAAGAGCGGGCACATGTTCGCCGGGAAATGCGCAGGAAAATCACCCGCCGGAAGGCCAGCTAACCGGCGGGTGCGATCGCGCCCACCGACCGAGAGGATCGCCTGATGACCGACCGACCATCCAAACACAGGGCCGTTATGGATCTCGGTCGCGAGGAGTGGCTCGATGCTCTTGGATTGGATGCCCACAAGGTCCCGAAAGCCGTGATCATGGAAGGTTCGTGGTGGCGAGCAGAGCGCACCGAGTGGCGCTTAAGTTACCTTGACGATGTTCGGGAACTCGCCTTTCCCGACATGTTCTACGGTTTCTGGCAGGGAACGCCAGTCGTGTACTCATGCGTCTACGGAGCACCCAGAGCAGTCGAATTGGCGCACCTCTTCGGAGTCCTGGGAACGCCTCGGATGGTGATGATCGGCACCTGCGGCGCTCTCGACCCCGGTTTGGACACCGGCGATGTCGTCGTACCCTCCCAGGCTGTGGCACGAGAAGGAGTTGCCTACCTCTACAAGAAAGACATTGAAGACCCCCGCACATTCCGAGCCGACCCCGAACTTACCGAAAAGGGGCGACTCGCCCTCGAGAAGAGATGGGTTAGAGCCACCGACTCCCTACACCTCACATGGAGTTCCATCTTCGCGCAAAGCGGCGCCATGGTCGCCCAATGGCGTGCAGATGGCTTCGGATCAGTTGACATGGAAGCCGCCACACTCTACGCCGTGGCGCAACACTTCGGCTTCGCCGCCACCGCCCTTTTGGCGGTCTGGGACCAACTCGATGCCGACCGCAGTTTCCTGGATCCCCTGTCCGATGAGGAACAAGACAATCTCGAGGCAGCCAACACCGCCGTATTCGAGGCAGCACTGGAGATAACCGCCTCGCTCTCCTAACCGCGGAGAGCCGAACCCCCACTCTTCAAGATACTCGCAGGCCTCATTTGCCTCCCACCGCAGTTGGTGGGCGTTCAACTGTCGGTCACATCTCGTGCTCGTTATTGGCGGGTGTGCGGGGCGTAAAGTTTCATGCCTCAACAAGCCCATCCGGGTGCTTCACGACGAAGTCAGGCAACTGCCCCTGGCTCAATGGCCGCCGCTGTGCTCTCCACTGAGGACCGTCGCACCATGGCACAACATCCCCTAGACGGAACTAGCACTCCGCCTTATCTCACCGATTCTCCCCCTGGTGCCTCTCCGGCCAGACGATTAGCACTCCGACCCATCGCTCCGGCTGTGCCCTTGAGGGTTTGAATCACCCGATTCCTGGTGGCGGCTGACCCCCAACTGCCAAAACCCGAGTTTGCCGATCGGCCGTATTTGACTACTCTCCAAAGTGATAATGATAATCATTATCACTTTCTCCCTCTAGGAAAGGAGGTCGAAACACGTGACCGACCTGAAAATGTCACGACCCGCCTAGTTGTCGGCTGTGCTTAGAACAGGCTTGGCCATCGCCGCTCTCATGCTGGTGCTAGCAGCATGCGGAGAGGACGACGAAGCGGTGGAACCAACCACCGTCCCTTCGACCACTCAAGCCCCCACAACCACCACCCAACCGCCAGCGACCACAACAACGGAGGCCCACGAACCGGATTCTCACGGGCCAACCGGCAGATTGCTGATCGGTGACGGCGAGACCGGCAACATGTCGATCATCGACCTGGTCAGCGGGGACCTGACACAGGACGCCTTCGACATGGGCTCCCGTGCGGGCCGCATCTACGCCACCAAGAGTGGCCGCTTCGCCATCGCCGTCGCCTCCGATGCCAACACTGTGCACATCTTCGACGGCGGTATCTATTTGGAACCCCACGGTGACCACATGGACCTGATGAATCAGGCGGTCAAGCCTCTGGACATCGACCTGTCCGGCGATTAACCGGTGCATCTCTATGTAGGCAAGGAATGGTCGTCCGTTTACTATGACGGGTCGGGTGACGTCGTCTTCCTCAACGAGCACGAGCTTGAAGAGCAGGGCGGCAGCTACACACCGCCCCGCCTCTACGTCGGCCCACAGCACGGAGCCGCGGTTCCTCTCGACGGCGATCTCTTCGCTGTCACGCCCCAACATCCTGACTACGAATCGGATCCGGAGGAATACCGCCTCCCGATCGGAGCGGACATCATGACTCTGGACGGCGAAGTCCTCCACAGTGAGACCGGCTGCGATGCGTTGCACGGCGATGCCAGCAACGGTCATGTCGCGGTCTTCGGTTGCAGGGGCGGGGCATTGTTCGTTGAGGTCCACGGCGCCACCTACGGCGGGGGCTTCGTTCCGGCGCCCACCGGTGCTTCCGAGGACTTCCGTCTGACCTCCCTCTGGGGCTACCCGGACCTAGATCACTTCTTCGCTCTCGGGTCGGAAGTGGGGCTGTACGTCGTACATCCCGAGGAAGGCTTCATGGAGCAACTCATCCCCGCCGCGGAAGGCCGTGCGCCGATCAACGCTGCGGTCAGTCATGACGGCCGAAACCTCCTAGTGGCGATGAGCAACGGCGAGCTACGCATGTACGACGCTCACGATCTCGATTTGCACGCCGCCGCCAGCGACTTTCTGACTGCACCTGTCGAAACCGGATTCTGGGCGCGCCCCCACATGGCGACCGCTCCCGGAGCGGTGTACATAACCGACTCGGTGGGCGGCAAGGTGCTGATGCTTGACCCTGACGATCTGAACACAATTGACAGTTGGAGCGTCGCCGGGAATCCCACGAAGATCGCCTTCGTAGGTCTGCTCGAAGAATACGAGGCCTCATAGAAGGCCTAAAGGCTCACTAACAGGGCCACGCTTCTTGATAAGGATCCCTTGAAGCACTGAAAAGGTTCGAGTCGTGACCGAGGCCCTGGTCCGCCTCGGTCACGACCGGCCAGAGGGCTGGATCAACAACGCCATTGCCGGTACCGTCCGTAGCTCAAACAGAATCTGGCCGCCATTCGGCGATCACGCCTGATTCGTACACCGGGGGTGTTTCCGCAGATTCGCTCCATCTGCACCCACAACACAGATGCCCAGAAACAAAGACTATATGACCCGAGTTTGGCGGGTGGTTTGGTGTTTTACCAGGTCAGGGGGCATACGCGAAGAAGGTGTTTCCACTACATTCGGTGTTTGAGGCCGATGTGGTGGTTAGGTGATGGTGGCTTTGTTCCAGGTGCGGGTGTCGACTCCGATAGCGGCGAGTGCCCGGGTTTGTAGGGGGGTGCGTCGGGTGGTGAGCGTGATCTGGTGGTTGTTGGTGGTCAGTTCCACACGGCGGACGCGGTTGAGATGTTGGAGGGCCCGTGCAGCGGTGAGGTGTTGGTGTTCAAGCTCGGGATCGCGTACATCGGCGGTGGTGAGAGCCTGGGTGATGAGCGTTTCCATCAAAGCGGCGTACACACAGACTGCGACGTGACCGCGGACTCGTTTCTCGGTCCAGTGCCTCACCGGCCGCAGTCGCAGGAAGTCTCTTGGGCACCCGAAACTTGTTTTCGACCGTTTGCAACTGGCGATAGGCGGCCACGACTTCGGCGGTGTCGGCTTGTGCTGGTGTGAGACTGGTGGTCAGCACGTAACGACCCGCCAACAGCCTCTCATAGGCTTGGGCTTGTTCGTTGTAGTGGTAGAGAAACCGGCCTGGTCCGATCTCGAGGTCGAACAGTCGCCCGACCCGCCCGACACCGAGGATGCGTTGGGCGGCTCTCCCGATCTTGGCCGGGTCTTTCAGTCTTCCCGAGCGGACGCGGTGTTCCAACGCCAACAACTGCGTTTCGGCTGTGGCGATTAGTTCGGTGGTGCGTTGGGTGTCCCGACGGGCACGACTGTCGGATTCGACCACCACTGTGCGGGTCCCGTCTTCGAGGGTGACATCCGCGGCTCTGCAACCGTGTTCGGGGATCTGCACCCAAACAGTGTCCTGGTCGACAGCCGAAAGGGCTTGGGCGGTGATCCGATCGCGGTGGAGTCTGGTGGCCAGCAGGTGATCAAACCCCGCTTGGTCAGGTCGTCCAACACGTCGGGTAGGGTGGAGGCGTCGTTGGTGTTCCCCGTGAACACGTGATGGGCTATGGGGATCCCGTCGGTGGTGCACAACAAGCCGATCACTATCTGGGGCCTGTCCGGGCGATGATCCCGGGAGTACCCGAACACCCGCGACGGGAACCCGTCGGACTTTTGGGTGGAACCCTCGAAATAGGTGGATGTCAGGTCGTAGCACACCAGCCGCAGGTTGAGGTTGGTCAGGTTGCATAACTGCCGGTAAAGGTGCTCCTCGGTCTCGTTCTTGGTGTCGGCGACTGCGTCCAGGGCCCGGTAGTACTGGTCCAACGACGGCGCTGACCACCCTTGGGGCATGATCACGTCATGTTCTGTCCATTCGGGCAGTCGACGCTTGGAACACGGTGCCACTAGCCGGTTGGCCACCATCGCGAACACTGCATGTTCCAAAACGTCAGCACGGCGTTCCGCGCCCACTTTTGTGAAGAACCCCCCAAGATCCAGTTGTTTCCATACCGCGGCTGCTGCGGCTACCGCTCCCACCGCCGGTGCTCCCTCGGCGGCCAAGCTGTCCACATCGACGCGTTGTTTGTGGAGGTGACGTTCCAACGCGGCGATGATCCGTCCCAACTGTCCCGATTCGCGCAAAGCAGTGACTTCTCCCAGGCGCAACAGGGTCCGATGGCCGATCTTCGACCCCTTGCGCACCGTTTCCACCAACGACAAATACTCGTAAACCTTGTCGCCCCTTCGGCGGCGGGTCGTCTTAACGAACATACCCCACAATAATAGCATCCCGATTCCCGAACCACCAACAAACTGTCGCCCCTACAATATCGTGCAGAAGCAGCCCCTCACAACACAAAACCGGTTCTTCGGAAATCTCGGGGGAGTCGGGAATCAATCGATTGTGAGGGAGGGTCCTCCACAAGTCGGGTGTTGAAGCTATTCACATCCGAAAAGGAGGACCCTTGTGGAGACTGATGGTAGGCGTATGTGCGAGGTGCTGGTGGGGCTGGGTGAGGTGGATCTGGTGGGTGTCGAGGAGTTGTCGGGTGACCGGTTGAGAGTGACGATCCGGTCTCGTGGTCCTCGTCCGGTGTGCGGGGAATGTGGTGGGAGAGTGTGGTCCAAGGGCGACCAGTCGGTGCGGTTGGTGGATTTGCCGGCGTTTGGTCGGCCGGTGCGGCTTGGGGTGGCGCATAACGCCGCTGGGTGTGCCCCAGATCGACGTGCGCGGTGGGGTCGTCTTGCGGAACAGGACCTGTCGGTGGCGCCGGAACGGGCCCTGTTGACGTCTCGGGCAGGGCGATGGGCCACCGCTCAGGTGGGTCGGTTTGGTCGCACGGTGTCGGAGGTGGCCGAAGAGTTGGGGTGTGATTGGCACACGGTGAACCGTGAGATTGTCCGGTGGGGAGACGCGCTGCTGGAAGCCGATGTTTCCCGGTTCGGACAGGTGGAAGCGGTGGGGGTGGACGAGACCCTGTTCTGGAGGAAGGGCCGGTGGCGGAAGAAGCAGTGGTGTACCTCGGTGGTGGACGTGGGCGGACGTCAATTGTTGGACATTGTGCCTGGTAGAACAGCTGAAAGCGCCGCCTCATGGTTCCGGAACCAACCGCCAGAATGGTGTGAGGCGATTCGGTGGGCGGTGTTGGACATGTCAGGCCCCTACCAGGTGGCCTATGACCGGGTGCTGCCCCACGCCTGTCAGGTGGCCGACCCGTTCCATGTGGTCAGGTTGGCGAACCGCTGTGTTGATCTGGTACGCCGGAGGGTCCAGAACGAGACACTGGGACACCGAGGACGAAAACGTGATCCGCTCTATCGGATCAGACGGTTGTTGATCATGGCGTCCGAACGTCTCGATGACCGCGGTGAGAAACGCATCCAAGGACTCCTACGAGCTGGTGACCCCTACGGAGAGGTACGGGACGCCTGGTACGCCAAAGAGGGGGTCCGGGACATCTACCAGATCGGAGACCCGCAACTGGCCTCGGAGTTCACCCACCGGCTGTCGGGGGATCTCCAAGACCGGTCACTGCCACGGGAGGTGAACAGTCTCGGGCGCACTATCGCTCGTTGGGCCACCCAAATCACCAACTGGCACCACTCCGAAGTGACCAACGGACCGACCGAGGGCTTGAACAATCTCATCAAAAGGATCAAACGAGCAGCGTTCGGGTTCCGGAACTTCGCCAACTACCGAATCCGAGCACTCCTATACGCCGGAAAACCCAACTGGAACCTCCTCACCACCATCACTCCCCGCTGAAATCCGAAGAGCCACAAAAGTGTGGTGTTCAACATCACCGGGGACAGCTACCGCCTCAGAAGCTACCAAGCACAAGCCAGAAAACACCGACCGAAAGGAGACCCGCTAACCTAAAACCACCAACCCCAGGGTGGGCACTTTCGATGATCGACTCTGGGTACTTTCGCTGATCGTCATCACGGTCCGCGGCATGTCCCAGCCAACACCAACCCTTACCAAGCAAACAGTTGCCTACGGTAACAAGCTTCAAACTGCACTTGGTAACCGGCAGGCTCCTACCACCGCCTCCTCGACGGTTTTGTCAACGACATCCTCACCATCAGCGGCGTGAAAAGGCCATCATCGGCCAAGCTGCCTTCCTCCGTCCCTCCAACGAGGTTTGGTTATCTTATCTGGATACCCTTTGCTCTGTAATGCGCAGTGTAATCGACATCTAGCACTGCGAATACGGACTGAATCATGGGCATTTTGGCCCGGTGTGTATGCACATATACTTGCGTCCGGATCGATAGCAGCCGCCTCACAAATAGGTCGCGGTGCCGTCGAAACAAGTCGGCCAGTTGGTCTCGAACTTCGCTGTTTAGTCCGCCTCCGCTATCCAACAAATAAAAGTATCCGAAGATTTCATAAGCGGGACTCCTGTGGCGATCTACGACAGCCTCCACCGCTCCCTTAATGTTGGGCACATTTACAGCAAATACCGCCTGCTCAAGATTTGCGATAGTCCACATGAAGGATAACGTCTGCACGATGTGACGAATGTCCTCGATGTTGGCACCAGGCCTCTGCGCCTTAACACGTTTAGCGAATCTCTCTATTTCTCTCTCATCCTTTAATACAAGGTTAACCAATCGAAAGGAGCTGTCGGTTATGCTTTCGACAATGTCTTCTATCTGCTCCCTCCGCAGTCTGCCATGCTGCGTACGCAGCACCTGCCCCAGAATCCTGTTCGTCTTCAGCACTCTTAACACATTTGTATAGTCCCGTGCCCCTTTCAAATGTAAGTCTTCCTCTTGATCGGCAAACTCCTCCTCGATTCTGTCTTGGATTCTACGCTGGCGCGCCCTTTCCTCCGGTACGGGACGGGTGGGTTCAATACTCTGCGGCAGTGCCTCGATCAGACTGGCAAACCTTCTTGTCTCCTCGCTGTTCAATGTAGCGGCCGGCACTTCCTTCAATTCGCCCTGTAACATCCGCACCAATCCGTCCACGATGTCACCGTCCCTTGCATGATGTATGGCAAATAGGAGAGTAAAGTAGTTCCCATCTACTTCACTATATTCACACATCCGTAGAAGGTGCCTCTGCGCCAGTAGTGAGTCCGTGGCAAGAACCTTGCCGAGGAAAAAATAGTACATATAGGCGCTCTGGAACGCCCCCTTCTCCGTAATAATCCCAAATACATCGTTGGTCAACCGGTTGATGATGTACGGTTCTATAAAGTATTGGGAGTCATACTGCTCCTTGAATGTTGCAAAGTCAAACACCTCCAGTTGCTCTGTGTCTTCTTTGTGAAATATTGCTAAGGCCAACTGCTCGGCAAAATTGAGAGCCGCAGTCAATGCGGAATCATCAGCAATCCCGGCTCGGGACAAACTCGCCATGATGAAGGCAGAGTAGCAGTGACCATACGAAGTGATAGCAAAATTGCTTGGCATGCAGGCATCGAAGGTTTGCACAACAGATAGCACAAAGAACGGATAACGGGGAACAATTTTGTTGGAGAAGATCACAGAATCGACGCGGTCTTCGATTTCATCAACATAATCATCTGTGAGGGGATCCTGTAATGCCAGGGCTACGGCGGCATTATTGATAAGTTCATACTGCTGTTCCCGTGTCAAGGGTTCGAAGCGAATCTCTCGGTAATTGGCTAGAAGCGTATCCCCTTTGTAATAGAGGGCAAAAACATCGGACGACATGAATATGAAGACATTGGTGAAGACCTCCGAACAGAACCTCAGGAGCTTTACGACCCCGGGTGACTCGGTCACACCGTCTATCACCACTGTCTTATTCTCTTGTTGTTCCCACCGGGCAAAGTCCCGGCAAGCTCTAGCGGTGGTTGCTCGTTAGTTGATTGTAGAGGTCGTGGGGGCTGTGCCAGTTGTGTAGTCGTCGGGGCATGAGGTTGAGGTTGTCCTCGATGATGGAGAGGGGTATTTGGCCGATGT
>MPNA01000073.1 GCA_002238785.1 bacterium OM1 bin76
CTAGCTCCCTTGATCGAATTCGGAAACGAATCGAATCGAGTTTCAGTACTCTAGTGAGGTCACTGACCCTTCAGGCGGCGCAAGTAAAGACGTTTCTGTCGCTCAGAACGCGGGTAAACCTCAAGATCGCAGCCTTCAACCTGCTCCACTCGGGGGTGCTATTCAGGTAGCAAACGACGTAATAGGCTTTTCCCTGGTCCCTCCCAGCGCGGCCAACCTCTTGGTAATAGGCCTCAATGGAGCCTGGCATTCCGTAGTGGAGAACATATCGAATGTTGGGTTTGTCAATTCCCATCCCAAAGGCATTGGTGCTGACCATCAGTGGAATGCGATTGCTCTTGAAGCTCTCGGCGAACCCCCGTTTTTTCCGCTCCCAATCCCTCGGTCCGTGTTCCTTGGGCGAACTACCTGAATAAATCGCCGGTTGGAAGCCAACCACTCCCGCCGCAGCCCTCTGGAGTTCGATGATTCCGTACTGTCCATTGACGTGAGGACAAAAGATCAAACCGGAAAAGGTGCGCCCAGCCTGGGGCCTGAAGAATTCGGTGGCTGGGACTCCGAAGCGAGAAGGCAGTGCCCTCAGAGTGCCGGTCAGGACCGCCGGAGACTTGTCCGGGCTACACTGCTGCGTGGCCATCTCCAGCTCTGGCCGGTCGAAACTTGCCGGTCTAACGATGGAGCGCTCGGACTCCGTCGAGATGGCCAACTGAGTAAGAACGTCTTTCAACACCGCTCGCGAAGCCGTTCCCGTTAGAGTCAACAGAGGAGGTGATGAGTCGAACGCGTCCTTGCAGACATCTCTGAGTACTTTGCCCAGTGTCAGGTATGAGGTACGGAACTGGTGGCCCCATTCGGAGACACAATGCGCTTCGTCAATCACCGCCAGATTGATCGGAGCGGCTTGAGTAAGCGACTTGATAGAGTCTCTGAAGCGTCTCTGCTGAAAGCGTTCGGGCGCCACGAAGATGAAGAGCGCGTCGCCCGATGCTACTTGCCTTAGCAATGCGTCGAGCCGGCCCTGAGCCACTTGGAAACTTGAGAACCCCACCACCTTGTCTATGCCATGCTCCGCAAGACCCCGCTGTTGATCCTCAATCAGAGCGATCAACGGATCAATGACAATCGTCCTCCCGGGCTTGCAGATACCGGCCATCTGATAAATGAGACTCTTGCCGCCGCCGGTAGGTAGTAAGACAGTGCAGTCGCGCCCTTCCATAACCTCCACGAGGGCCTCAAGCTGATCCTCTCGGAAGCTCTGCTTTGCGAACACCGCCTGAAGGACTTCCGTCAGCGCTGGCTCGATATCCTGAGGGTCAACGCCATCAAGGTTGCCCCGCATGGTAGGTTCGAATAGATCGTCGCCGACCAAGACCGGCAAACGGGCACTCCTCACCACTATCTCTGGAATTTCGCCATTGGGGCGTCCGAGCTTGTCGCAGGCCGTTAGGTGGGGCTGTAGACGGATGACTAGGTGTGTCTCTATCTCTTGGGGCTCCCAGGACGCAGGTTGCTCGGAGGTTCGGGTATCGAACCGTGTCCAACCGCGCTTGGTCTTCAGCAGGATCTCTTCCGGCATCATCGACGGACCCCATAGACGGTCCATTGCGTTGAAGAGGCGCACGTAAGGCCGAAGCAGGGAAGGGTCCACATCAGGGTCGCCTTGTACTTCCACAACCCACGTTCGGCCCTTCAGAAAGCCAGCGTCCACGGCATCGAGCAGAGCGATTACCAGGCGGTGAATCGACGGCGGCACCAAGATGGCGTCTGTCATTCTCTTGTCCGAAACCTCCTGTGGACTGGCCCACAGGTCCCTAACCCGTTCCAGATTCGCCCCATGGCCCTGGTCGACCTCCGCTGTCGGGATTCTCACCACCTCAATGCCGACTTTGGCCAACATGTGATCTCTTTCGCCGTCGGGACTGGAGGAATCTTGATGCTGCGATCCGTCGATCTCCACAATGAACGGCGGCCCAAAGGGGGCATGGACCAGAAAATCCACTCTTCTTCCTGAAGGGCTGTAACCGCCGAGTGCAGCAGTCAGAGCATCAAATGAAGCCTGAGGGACGAACCACCTGGGAGCCCCGGGACCGAGATTCTGGGGAACCCAATCGGTAACAAAATGGCGTTCATGGCCGGATTGCAGCCCAACCTCTTCGTCGCGCTCAAAGTCCGGGCCAGGTAGGCTTAGACCACCATTGGACAAGTCTTGAAATACGTCCGGCTCCAACCGCACGCTGATATCGCCCGGCAACGCGGATCGGTGGATGTCTCCACCTAGCAGTCTGTCGGACATAAGCCGTCCAACGGAGTTGATTATGCGTTTAAACAGCGGTTCTCAGAGCTGATGGGCAGGGGTGACCCGGGTTATTCGCTCTGGGCGGGTGTGTGTCAAGGGCCAAT
>MPNA01000074.1 GCA_002238785.1 bacterium OM1 bin76
GTGCGAGCGTATCTGTCGGGCGAGCGGATGCCGGGAGAACGAGCCCTTGGCGAGTCGGATCCGTTCGATCCGTTCGAGGCGTATGTGCGTCAGCGGCTGTCCGACGATCCGCATGTTTGGGCGTCGGCGTTGTTCGACGAGGTGGTGGCTTTGGGCTATGCGCAGAGCTATCCCACGTTGGTGCGGAAGATCCGCCATCGGGGTCTTTCGACCGTCGTGTGGCGCCTGTGCGGGCACCAAGGGCAGACCGTCGGCGATTATCGATCATCCACCGGGTGAGGAGTGCCAGACGCTCCTATTTATTCCAAATCGGGAGGGGCTTGGAGCCAGTGTTGATATGTGGTGGCGAGCTGTTGGTTGTGGTGTTGGCCTCTTTCGAGTTTGGAGAGGAGGGTGGGATGGACTTGCAGGGCCGCGGCCGCCTGGGTGAGGGTGATGTGGGCGTTTTGTCGTAGACAGCGGAGATCGGCGCCTGAGGGGGTTGGTGGTGGGTTGGTGAGGAGGTGATAGATTTCTCTGGCTATGTGGCGTTTCAGACACCGAATGATCTCTCGGCGGGTTTTGCCGTCGGATTGACGTTTCCGGACGTACTCCTGGGTGGGTTGGTCGGTGCGCATCCGGGTGATAGCGATCCGCCATAGGGCATTGTTGGCTTGACGGTCGCCGCCCCTGTTGAGGCGGTGTCTTATGATCTGTCCCGAGGACGCCTGGACGGGACTGGCGCCGCACAGAGCAGCAAAAGACCCTTCCGAGGTTAGGCGGTGAGGGTTGTCACCGGCGGTGACCAACAACGCGGCTGCTGCCTCCGGACCGACGCCGGCGGCGGCGAGGAGCGCAGGGTTGACCCTGGCACAGAGACCGATTATCTGGTTGTCGAGTTCTCCGATCTCGGCGGTGAGGGTCTGGTATCTGCGGGCCAGGTGACGAAGAGCCACTTTGGCGTAGGTGACTGTGGTGTGGTCTGCGCCGGGACGGAACGCAGCACAGATCCTTACCTTGGCGGAAAGAGGTTTGTCTCGGAGTTGCTGTTTGACCTGTTCGGAAGCGTTTACCACCACGGCGTGCAGTTGGTTGGCGGCCTGGGTGCGAGCTTTGACCGCTGAGCGGCGGGTGACCCGTAGCATCCGTATGGCTTCGACCGGTCCGTCTGCGCTCTTGGGAACGGCAGTGGCTGTCCCATTGGCGGCAGCCCGTGCCGCGGCTTCGGCGTCCACGGAGTCGGTCTTTCCTTTCTGTCGGCGGAGCTGGCGGTTGGGACGGTTCACCTCGACTACCCTGACATCTGCCCGGGTCAGGTATCGGGTCAGACCAACTCCGTAACTGCCGGTACCTTCCACGCCTACACCGAGGACCCTTCCAGAGGACCTGAACCAGGCGTGCATCTGCTGGTAGCCGGTCATATCGGCAGGGAACGGCGCTGTTTTCAGGACTCGACCGGCGGTGTCCACCACCGCCGCGACATGCACATCGCGGTGGGTGTCAACCCCACCACAAACATCAACCCGGTCTGTCATGACCCTTCTTCCTTCCGTCTTGGGGTAGGCTCTCGACCTGTCTGAAAAGAGAAAGGGCGGCGGACAGCACACTCGCGGTGATGGAGAACTCAAAGCTCCTATCAAGTCACCCCGCACCCCTCTTTTCAGAAGGGCTGTGTCCGGACCGGGAACAAGCCGACAGATCTGACACAAGACAAAAAGTCGGTGGGACTGGTGAGTCAGACTCGTTCCGGCCCGGGCACCCCTATAAGTATGAGTATGGGACTGGACAGAACTTGGGGACACCCCGTGGGGGTCCCGAGCGTTTGTGCTGGTCGGTGTGCTGTCGCATTCGGGCCGGTTCCGAGCTTGGGTCACCTCCAGCCAGGACCAACCGCACCTGGTGGAGGGCATCGACGAGGTGCTGCGACGCCTGGGAGGCACTGCCCGCCGGTGGCGGATGTGTTCAGATGGCCACCGTGATAGTCCCGGGCACCGACCGGTTGCAGTCGTCGTTTGTTCCGGTGGCCAAGCATTACGGGGTGGGAGTGGATCCGTGCCCACCGCGGCGTCCTCAACGTAAAGGAGTGGTTGAGAAAGCCATCCACTACATCTCTCAGCGGTGGTGGCGCACCGCGTTGGTGAACAGTCTTGCTGAGGCGCAGGACAGTCTGGACGAGTTCTGTGTATCGGTGGGTGACTCTCGTCGGCGGGGTGAGGTCACCGTCGGCGAGTTAGCCGATTCGGAGCCATTGTTGGAGCTTCCCCCGCTTGCCTATCCGGCGGAAGGCACTTTGGAACGCAAGGTGGCGGCGAATGGGCTGGTGTCGGTGTGGGGCAACCGCTACTCGGT